>NZ_WTKV01000008.1:0-185044 GCF_011378705.1 Pseudoalteromonas sp. SA25
GCTGTCTCTTGATCACAAGTCTGACTCAAGAGATTTTGCTAAATCGTAGCCTTCCAGGATGGCTTGTAACTTAAGCCATCCTTGCCATAACACTTTCACAGATGCACGCCCTGTGCGCTTGGTATCTTTCCAGCCTCCTAACTTTGCCAGTTCCTGATACGCCCATGACATATTTGGAGCAGTTTCAGGCAATGGTGTTTTTATTCTCTTTAACCACAATAACTTCCATGCTTTGGGAGATAACAGTTGTTCACAACTTGGAGAATCAGGCTGCTCATTGGTGAACTTTAGTTGCAATATTCGCGTCGCAATAAAGCCATTAATCGTCACCAATCTTTCCATGTTATCTTGGCTTTGAAGGCGTAAACTTTCGATATCCGTACCATCACTTTTCCAGACTTTATGGTATTCCTCTACAAGCCAACGGTGCTCATAGTAGGTGATGATAGCTAAAGCGTCTTCTTTGCTGGTGACTGGTTCACTGGTTAATAGGTGCCAGCTTAAGCCGTTCTCAGCGTTTCCTCGCTCTGCACAGCCGACATAGTAAACTGGGAGGGAGTGTCCTTTCTTATTGTAAGGCGCTTTGAGTGTCACTGGCGCATAGGTGATATCCAGTGTTGCGCTTCGGGCTTTTCTTCCTCCTTTTTGTGCAATGTGGATGTGTTTGGTGCCTGCACTCATCAGCTCGCTTGCAAACGCATAGAGCTTATCCTCACCTTCTTCAATATGACGACTTTGCATCGAGCGTACGACGAATCGTTGCTGCTCGCTCAGTTTATACTGCAAGTATTCGTAGATGTCCGCTTCGCGGTCACACACCGATATCACGTTCGCCATTTGTCCTTGCAGCCGCTCTGCCATCGCTCGTGACGCTGACTCCCACTTGTAACTTTCTTTTTCTTCGTAAGAAGTCGTCGCGTGTTTTTCTCTTTTTCCAATCGTGTTGATATCACGACTCCAGCGAGACTGTTCAATTAATCCCACAACTTGCTTTGTGTCTGGCGCAAACAGTAATACGCTATGAGCTAACAAGCCTCGTTGTTTTGCTCCTCGTCCGACATGACCCAAATCATCTCGAATGGAGGAATGTTTATAAATTAGTGTGGTCGTGTCTTCTAATGCGAGTAATAAGTTATGACTTTTTGCTTGTTCAACCGTGGCTTTAAAGCCTGACTCTGCTATAGCCGTTGCGTCAATATTCTCGTTGCGAATAAAGCGGTAGGCACCTTCCATATCGGCGGGGGATTGAGTGATGTTCACAAGTGGTTTTCCTGGTTCATTTGCAAGCGTTGATGCTAACTTTACCAGACGCGCTGTTCTTCTTGGATCACCTAAGTCCGATTTACCGAATTGTTGTTTTGCCCAATGAGTATGTTCGTTAATCATAATGTGCCCTCAAACAAGATTTGAAGATCTGATCATGACATTGAGATTTAGTTCAAAAAAATCCCCGCTAATTTCTTAGCAGGGATTTGTGTATAAGAGACAGCTTACTAAGCGCCTTTTTGTTTATTTAGTTCTTTTATTTAGTCTTCGTGTTTGCTTTGCGTGCTCACTAAGCTCAGTTAAACCTAATTGGTCGTAACTTTTTTCCATCATTTCAAGCGCGGGATCCAAGTAACTGCTTTGTGAGTAGTGTTCAACAACAAACTTACCTCTATTAGCAGCAGCTAAATAAGCTTCACGCTCATAATAGTAAGTGGCTACTTTTAATTCATAACGTGCCATACGATTTAAAAGCCATACTAAACGACGCTTAGCTTCAGGCGCGTAATCACTTTTCGGAAAGCGTTTTACTAGTGTCGATAAATCGGTAAATGCAACACGTGTACGGTTAGCATCTCTATCAGCTCTATCTACACCAAAGTACTCTTGGAACGCATTTTTATCTGCTTTAATGTTTACTAAACCACGCATGTAATACATGTAATCTAGGTCTTTATGGTTTGGATTTAAGCGGATAAAGCGGTCAATGGTTGCAAGTGCTTGTTCAGTATTACCTGATTGGTAATGTGCATACACTAAGTCCATTTGTACTTGTTTAGAGAATGGGCCAAACGGGTAGCGAGAATCTATTGCACTCAAAAGTTCAATTGCGCGAGCATATAAACCAGAATCTAGTGTTTCTTTTGCGTCTTCATATAAAGCGTGTGCAGACTTATTCGGTACACGTTGAATGTCTTCTTGGTCTGGAGCAGACGAACAAGCGCCTAAACTAAGTACAGAAACTGAAAAAACAATGGCAAATGCACGTTTCCCTATTTTATTTATCATTTTATTTGTTACCTTCGATGTCTTCGGCTAGGCCAAGTCGGTAAAACCGAGTAAACTATGCGTATTATATTATGCTTTTATTAAAAGCGATTCTAACCCAGTCGAGCAAAGCTTGCACTGGTAAATTGGGTAAAGTTACTAATGTCAGAGCAAATTTCTCTTCAAGCCGACGTTCCAACCGAATTAGGTGGTAAACGTCTAGACCAAGTATTAGCACAATTGTTCCCTGATTATTCACGTTCTCGTATAAAAACGTGGATATTGGATGATAAAATCACCGTAGACGGTGAAATTTTCAACACTCCACGCGAAAAGCTACTAGGTGGTGAAGTTGTAAGTGTTGAAACAACAATTGAAGCACCACGCGAATACGAAGCACAAGATATCAAATTAAACATTGTTTATGAAGACGATGATATTTTGGTAATTAATAAACCAATGGGCCTAGTGGTTCACCCTGGTGCGGGTAATCCTAATGGAACAGTGCTAAACGCATTACTACATTACTACCCTGAAATAATTAACGTACCACGCGCGGGTATTGTGCATCGTTTAGATAAAGACACGACCGGTTTAATGGTTGTAGCTAAAACGATTCCAGCACAAACGCATTTAGTGACAGCGCTGCAAAAGCGTGAAAACTTTACGCGTGAATATGAAGCACTGTGTAATGGTACTATGACCGCAGGTGGTATGGTTGAAAAAGCAATTGGCCGCCATCCGACTCAGCGTACGCATATGGCAGTACATGAACTGGGTAAACCGGCAATTACACATTACCGTGTTGCTGAAAAATTCCGTGCTCATACTCGTTTACGCCTGCGCTTAGAAACAGGTCGTACGCATCAAATTCGCGTGCACATGGCACATTTAAATCACCCGCTAATTGGCGATCAATCTTATGGCGGCCGTCCGCGTCCACCTAAAGGTGCAACACCTGAGTTATTTGAGTTACTTCGTAGCTTTAGACGCCAAGCACTACATGCTGTAAAATTGAGTATTGCGCATCCAATCACGGGTGAAATGATGACATGGCAAGCACCTATCCCAGACGATATGGTTGCTATGACACTCGCATTACGTGAAGATACCAAAGCTAATCCTGATATCGATAGATAATGCACTTATTGTCAGCGACATGGCAAAACCTTCATAAAGTAGGAACGTTAAGTACTACTTGTGGAGGTGGTGTTTCAAAAATCCCATTTAAAAGTTTTAATTTGGGATTCCATGTTGGTGATAATCAAAATCATGTATCAAAAAACCGCTCATTATTAACAAACCTCCTACCTAAACCTGCCGTGTGGCTAAATCAAATTCATAGCTCTAATGTTGTTATTGTTGATGAACATTTTGATTTTGATGAGTTACACGATGCTGATGCGCTTTATACTCAGTTATTAAATCAGCCTTTGGCTATAATGACCGCCGATTGTTTACCTATTTTATTAGTCAGTGATGATGAAAAGGAAGTTGCAGCTATACATGGCGGCTGGCGAGGGCTTGAGCAGGGAATTATTAAAAATACATTAGAGTGCTTTAGTACAAAGTGTGAAAATATAAATGCGTGGCTAGGGCCTGCAATTGGGCCAACTCGATTTGAGGTTGGGGCTGAAGTGTTTGAGTTATTTCAAAAAAGGTCCCCTTTATTTATTCAAGCATTTACACTACAAACTAATGGTAAATATCTTGCTGATATCTATGGTATTGCGCGTACTTTACTTACCCAGCAAGGCGTTAAAAATATTACGGGTGGCGACTATTGCACAGTCTCTCAAAGTGACTTGTTTTTTTCTTATCGACGAGATGGACAAACTGGACGTATGGCTAGTTTGATCTGGCGCAAGTAATTCACATCTTTAATCATTATATTTCCCCCTACACCTTGAACAAACACCTAAACATACCCATTAATTAAGCAATTAGATTATTTAATAGGTAACACCATGCGTTTAGATAGATTTACAAGTAAATTTCAATCTGCGCTTTCTGATGCGCAATCGCTAGCCCTTGGTCGCGATCATCAATTTATTGAACCCGTACATTTAATGTATTCATTGCTAAAGCAAAGTGGCTCTAGTGTACGTGCATTATTTGCACAAACGGGTGTCAGCGCTGACGAACTCAACACCAAGCTTTCACAAGAAATAGAAAAATTATTTAAAGTAGAAGGTGTAGGTGGCGACGTCCAGCTATCAAACAATATGGCATCACTTATTAATCTATGTGATAAGTACGCGCAAAAACGCAAAGACAAATATATTTCAAGTGAATTATTTGTACTGGCGGCATGCGATGATAAAGGTCCACTTGGCGATATATTTAGGTCGTTAAATATTACCGCAACTAAAATTGAAACTGCAATTAAAGCGATTCGCGGCGGTCAAAAAGTTGATGACCCAAATGCTGAAGAAACACGTCAAGCGCTTGAAAAATTCACGATTGATCTAACTGAGCGAGCAGAGCAAGGTAAGCTTGACCCCGTTATTGGTCGCGATGACGAAATTCGCCGCACGATTCAGGTACTACAACGCCGCACTAAAAATAACCCTGTATTAATCGGTGAACCAGGTGTTGGTAAAACAGCAATCGCTGAGGGGTTAGCACAGCGTATTATTAATGGTGAAGTACCTGAAGGATTAAAAAATAAACGCGTACTATCACTTGATTTAGGGGCGTTAGTTGCGGGTGCTAAATACCGTGGCGAATTTGAAGAACGTTTAAAATCAGTATTAAACGAATTGGCTAAAGAAGAAGGCCAAGTCATTTTATTTATTGATGAAATACATACTATTGTAGGTGCAGGAAAAAGTGACGGTGCCATGGATGCAGGCAATATGTTAAAGCCAGCATTAGCACGCGGTGAATTACACTGTGTTGGCGCAACCACGCTTGATGAATACCGTAAATATATAGAAAAAGACGCAGCTCTTGAGCGTCGATTCCAAAAGGTACTTATTGAAGAGCCATCTGTTGAAGATACCATTGCAATATTACGTGGCTTAAAAGAGCGATATGAGTTACATCATTCAGTAGAAATTACTGACCCCGCGATTGTTGCTGCGGCGCAGTTATCTCATCGTTACATTAGTGACCGTCAATTACCCGATAAAGCGATTGATTTAATAGATGAAGCGGGTTCTTCAATTCGATTACAAATTGATTCAAAACCAGAGTCATTAGATAAACTCGAACGTCGTATTATCCAATTAAAACTTGAAGATAACGCACTAGCGAAAGAAAAAGACGAAGCAAGTCAAAAACGCAGAGCTGAAATGCAAGAGTTGATCACCGACCTTGATGGGCAATATCGTGAGCTAGACGAGATATGGAATGCTGAAAAAGCATCACTTCAAGGCACGCAAGTAATTAAAGCCGAGCTTGAACAAGCAAGATTAGATTTAGATGTAGCGCGAAGAGCAAGTGATTTACAGCGTATGTCAGAGCTGCAATATGGGCGAATTCCAGAGCTTGAACGAAAACTTGATTTAGCCTCACAAGCCGAAATGCAAGAAATGACCCTGCTTAAAAACCAAGTAGGTGAGGATGAAATTGCTGAAATACTGTCTCGCTGGACAGGTATTCCTGTTGCAAGAATGCTACAAGGTGAGCGTGAAAAGCTGCTGCAAATGGAAGATAAGTTACACAGTAAAGTAATAGGGCAAGATGAAGCGGTTGTTGCTGTTTCTAACGCAATACGACGCTCACGTGCCGGGCTTGCAGATCCTAATCGTCCTATTGGTTCTTTCTTATTTTTAGGTCCAACTGGTGTGGGTAAAACAGAGCTGACAAAAGCACTGGCTGGTTTTATGTTTGATACCGAAGATGCCATGGTGCGTATTGACATGTCTGAGTTCATGGAAAAGCATTCAGTTGCACGTTTAGTAGGGGCACCTCCAGGTTACGTGGGCTACGAAGAGGGCGGTTATTTAACCGAGGCAGTACGTCGTAAACCTTACTCAGTGATATTGCTTGATGAAATAGAAAAGGCGCATCCTGATGTGTTTAATATTTTACTGCAAGTATTAGATGATGGCCGATTAACTGACGGGCAGGGTAGAACCGTTGATTTTAAAAATACTGTTATTATCATGACCTCAAATTTAGGCTCAGATATTATCCAAGAGCAAGCGGGTAATAATGATTACACGACCCTTAAAGCTAAAGTAATGGAAGTATTAATTAATGAGTTTAGGCCTGAATTTATTAACCGTATAGACGAGACTGTCGTGTTCCACCCGTTAGCAAACGAGCATATAAAAGAAATAGCTGATATTCAGTTAATGAAATTACGTGAGCGTTTAACTGAGATGGGATATCTGCTTGAAATAAGCGATGCTGCTCTTGAGCGAATTGCAGCAAGTGGGTTTGATCCTGTGTACGGTGCACGTCCGCTTAAGCGTGCTATTCAACAAACGATTGAAAACCCGCTGGCACAAAAGTTACTTAATGGAGACTACTTACCAGGTTGCGTGATCGTTATTGATGCAAATGACGACTCTCTGGTATTTTCCAAGCGTTAATTGTAAATAATTAAACTCAAAAGCCGCTAAAATAGCGGCTTTTTTATGTTTGTTAAACTTTAAAAGTTAGTAATAAATCGTTCACCCTACGTGAACCTTCAACAAGTTCAGCTGCTCCTTTTGCCACATTAAAGCTTAAGCTTAAGTTGTTATCTCCAAAGTCTTTAATTTGCGAAACATTATTACTAATATCATTACTAACCATTTGTTGCTCTTCTGCAGCAGATGATATTTGTATTGCTAAATGAGATATTTCACTGATTTGGATAAAAATCCCCTCTAATTCAACTTGAGTTTTATCGGTTGTCAGCACACAATTATCGGCTTGTGCTTTAGTGCTTTGCATTACTTTAGACCAGCTAAATAAAGTATCTTGTATTTCTTTAATAGAACTGTGGATTTGTGTTGTAGCATTTTGAGTACGTGACGAAAGGGTCCTTACCTCGTCGGCGACTACAGCAAAGCCTCGACCATGTTCTCCCGCTCTAGCTGCTTCAATCGCTGCATTAAGAGCAAGTAAGTTAGTTTGATCGGCAATTCCCTCTATTTCACTCATTACCTTGCCAATCTTATCTGCTTCAGAGGCTAAGCTGGTGGCTGTGGTTGCAGCCTTTTCTACTTGAAAAGCTAAATCAGATACCATTTTACTATTATCTGCAATATGGTCTTTTATCTCAGAGCAACTTTGATGAGTGTTATTCACTTTATCAGCTGTTTGAGCCGTGTTTACTGATATTTCACCAATGGTAGAGCTCATTTGAGTCATCGCTGATGCAATTTGTTCTAAACGCTCACCTTGCGAAGAAATGCCTTTTTCAGTAAGTGCTGATTGTTTATCTAGATCAGTCGCGATGCCATTAAAGCTTAATGTGGAATCTTTCATACGGCCAAGAACCGTGCGCAATTTTGCGTTTAGCATTTGCTCTCTATAATCACTTACGCTATGCGGTGTGTGGCCGCTGTAAATATAGCGAGAGATTGAATCGGCTCTTGCTTTTTGTTCGCGTAATATTTTAGGGGTAACAATCAGTTCATCATAATTTAGCGCAATAACCAAAACGCAAATAAGTAGGCTAATTACAGCTATAGAGATTGATCCCGTAACAGCAATAAAAATCAGCCAAAGTAATAGGCATATAAAAGTAATGCCTTGTCTTATTGTGGTGTGTTCTCGCAGATTAAATGATGACTTGTTGGTATTTATTTTGTTGTAAAGAGCGTGTGCACGTTGCTTAAGGTGAGAGCTTGCTTTAGTTCTTACTGATTGATAACCAACAAGTCGGTTATGCTCAAAAATAGGAGTTACAAAGGCATCTACCCAATAATAACGGCCATCTTTACAGCGGTTTTTAACCATGCCGCGCCACGAGTGTTCTTGTTTTAATGTTGCCCACATTTCTTTAAAGGCCGCTTTTGGCATATCAGGGTGACGAACAATATTATGATGCTGACCGATAAGCTCTTGTACGCTATAACCTGCTACAGAGCAAAACTCTTGATTGACGTATGTTATTACACCCTTGAGGTCGGTAGTAGAAACAAGCTCTTGTGACTCATCAAAGTATACTTCTTCATTTTTTAAGCTTTTATCATTGTGCATTATGTTTATTATCATCCTTTATTGTTGCTGTCATTATATTGGTTACACACTACAAAGCAAAAAATAGCGTCTTTCCTTTTATGCTCATAAGGCAAATAATTGTTTTTATTGATCTAGATCAAATTTAAATATCGAGTAGCTAAGTTGAACTCATTTTAAATAAGTTCCGGTCTATTATTTTAGGCTTATATTTTGCGTATTTAATTTATACTTAAATACGCATTTAAAGCATTTGTATAATGCCCAGAGCAATGGCAATATTACGACTTAATATAATGATGTTGGTCATATTGAGCGCATGTATAGAGTGGGTAAATAATTATTAACTTAGAAAAATTATATTGTTCTAGCAATTTATACCAGTTGCATTAAATAAGTGACCAATTATAGCGCTAAGAAAATAGCACAATAACAAGGCGAAAATTATGACATGTAGTTGTTCTATATGAATAATTTTTAACGCAGTGAGTGCGCTATTTAATGCGATAGAATGATCATATTTTCAATAAAATTGGTATTAATCTTGAGTCTAAGTAATTAGCCCCCATAACCTTATGATTAAGCCACGTGGCCCGAGGAAAGATTTTTTGACAACACATGATTTAGCTAACGCACTTGAAGCGTTATCAGTAAATGAGCACCAACATGCAGTTAAAGGCATTAAACGTGGCATAGAGCGAGAGTCGCTAAGAATACAAGATAATGGTGCAATATCACCTCAAGGTCACCCAAAAGGTGTGGGCAGTGCGTTAACTAACGGCCATATTACAACTGATTTTTCTGAGTCTTTACTTGAATTTATTACTCCAGTTAGTGAATCGTCAACGCAAACGCTTAAGCAATTAAAAGACCTTCAAAAGTTCACTCTAGAAAAAATGGGCGATGAACTACTTTGGCCCATTAGCATGCCGTGTTTTATTGAGCACCAAGACGATATAGTGTTAGCTCAATTTGGTAGTTCAAATACTGGTCAAATGAAAACACTATACCGTGAAGGATTAAAAAATCGCTACGGTAGTATGATGCAAGCAATTGCAGGTGTTCACTTTAATATTTCATTCCCAGATACGCTTTGGCAGTCACTTCATTCTTTACAAAAAAGCAATGCAAGCCTTCAAGATTTTATTTCAGAAGGCTACTTATCGCTTATTCGTAACTTTAAACGCGAACTATGGCTAATAAGTTACATGTTCGGCGCATCGCCAGCATTGTGTAACTCATTTTTGCAAGGTCGAAAAACTGACTTACCATTTAAAAAACTAGGTAAAGGCACGCTTTACTTAGAAGTTGGTACAGCACTGCGTTTAGGTAATTTAGGTTATACAAATAGCGCTCAGTCGTCACTACGCGTAATGTATAACTCGTTAGATGAATATGTAGCGGGCCTTAAAAAAGCAATCAACACACCATCAGAAATTTATGGTGATCTTGATGACTACAAGAGTGAAAACCCTAAGCAGTTAAATAAAAATATTCTGCAGATTGAAAACGAATTTTACTCGCCAATTCGTCCTAAGCGTAATGCGAAAAGTGGCGAAACGCCAACGGATGCATTGCTTCGAGCAGGCATTGAATACGTAGAAATTCGCGCATTAGACGTTAACCCGTTTAGCGAAGTTGGTATTGATATTGAGCAAATTCACTTTTTAGATGTGTTTTTAACGTATTGTTTATTAAAAGATTCAGCTCCAATGGATTGGAAAGAACAAGCACGTAGTACTGAAAATCTCGACACAGTAGTAAACCAAGGTCGAGAAGAAGGGCTAATGCTTAACTTTAATAACACACAGCGTAGCCTTCAGTCGTGGGGCGATGAAATATTTACCCAGCTTACAGATGTCGCTAAATGGATGGATAATGCTTATGGTGTTAACTATTACTCAGATACTATAAAGCGCATGGCAACGTGGATACATAATCCAGAGCTTACTTACTCTGGACGTTACGTGTCACAATTAAAAGAGTCTGGTTTAGACAACGGCCACTTTGCACTAGCATTGGCTAGTGAATATAAGCAAAGCCACGCAGATACTGACTACAGCGAGTTTTTAAAGCCTTGGCTGGAACAACAAGTTGTAGAGTCTAACGAAGCACAAGCTGCAATTGAGCAAGCAGATACCCAGTCATTTACCGCGTTTTTAGATGCGTATTTTGACGGTAAATAACCTTGGTATTTAGCAACATTTAAGCAAAAAAAAACGCAGCCTAAGTTGGCTGCGTAAATATATTCAGGGATGAATTAATGCTGTACTGCTGCATTCATTGAGTCAGACCCACACTTTATAAAAAAGTTCTGTGAGATCTTAGAAAAATGAAAAAAAATGCAATTATCCTATCTCTCGCCATTACTTTAGCCGGTTGTGCTACAGCACCTCCAAAGCAGCCTAACGATTTATGTAAAATCTTTGAAGAAAAGCCAGATTGGTATTTCGACGCAAAAGATGCACAAGAAAAATGGGGTTCTCCCAAGCATGTACTCATGAGTATGATGTACCAAGAAAGCTCATTTAAGCATGATGCCGCTCCGCCTATGGAGTACTTCTTATGGATAATTCCTACCGGTCGCGCAAGTGATGCCTATGGTTACTCGCAAGCTAAAACACCAACATGGTCTGATTATATTCGTGAAACAGGCAACAACGGTGCTGATAGAGATGACTTTGACGATGCAATCGACTTTATGGCGTGGTTTGTTTATAAAACGCATAAAGTAAATAAAATATCTAAATGGGATGCTTACGCACAATACCTTAATTATCATGAAGGTTGGGGTGGGTATAAGCGTGGCACGTACAAAAAGAAAAAGTGGCTAATGGGTGTTGCGAACAAAGTTAAGCACAGAGCAAGCCGTTATGGTGCGCAATTAAAACACTGCGAAGAAGAGCTTGATAAAGGTTGGTTTGAACGTCTTATATTTGGCTAGATAGTTATTAATGGATATAAAAAAGGAGCCAATTGGCTCCTTTTTTATTTAGCGAGAACGCTTATTCGGCAGTATCTTCACTTGTTTTATCATATTTTCTTTTACTTCGAGTACTTCAATAGGATATCCCGCGATACGCAGACTAATATTTGCATCAGGAATATTCTCCAAATATTCAACAATTAAACCACTCAGAGTTTTAGGTCCATCGAGCGGGAAATCCCAACCCATTTCTTTATTTAAATCGCGTACGTTAGCGCCGCCATCCACAATACATGAGCCATCAGTTTGTGTTTCTACTTCTTCGCTCGGCGTACGAGTTTGCGTAGTTGTAAAATCGCCAACAACTTCTTCTAAAATATCTTCTAGGGTCACTAGGCCTTGGATGTCGCCATACTCATCTACCACTAAGCCTATGCGTTCTTTAGATTGCTGAAACTTTAATAGCTGAGTATTTAGTGATGTCCCTTCAGGGATAAAGTAAATTTCACGTACAGCTCGTAGCAAAGATGGTTTATCAAATTGCTCTTTTGTAAGTAGACGAAGCGCATCACGTGAGTGAATAAAGCCTACTGCATCATCTATATTATCGCGATACAACAACACACGAGTATGTTGCGCATGGGTAAGCTGGCGACTAATTAGCTTCCAATCGTCATTAATATCAATGGCCACAATTTCGTTTCGTGGGATCATAATATCTTCAACGGTTACTTGTTCTAAATCTAAAATTGAAGTCAGCATACTTTGATGACGAGCAGGAATAAGTGCGCCTGACTCATTGAGTACTGTTTTTAATTCTTCTTTACTCATGCTGTGTTCGTCGATTTGAGCAGCACTAATACCAAATAACCGCAGTATACCGTTTGTCATCCAGTTAATAACCACGACAAAAGGGAACAGAATTTTTAGTAATCCCTTAAGTATTATTGAACTTGGAAAAGCAACTTTTTCAGGGTAGAGGGCAGCAAGGGTTTTAGGTGTTACTTCTGCAAATATAAGCACAACTAGAGTTAACACGCCCGTTGCTATAGCAATACCTAGGTCACCGTAAAGGCGAATACCTATAATGGTTGCAACTTGGGCTGCTGCTATATTAACAAGATTATTACCGATTAAAATTAAACCGATGAGCCTATCTGGACGGCTAAGTAATTTACTGACTCGTTTAGCTGCACGATGATCCTCTTTAGCGAGGTGTCGCAGGCGTATACGATTGATTGACATAATTCCGGTTTCTGAACCAGAAAAATAAGCAGAAAAAAGCACCAAAAAACCTAAAATGATAAATAGGGTACTTGTCGATATGTCGTCCAACGATGGATCCTTTTCTTATAAATCAATGCGTATTAAGCTAGAGTGAGCAAGCAGAGTCAAGTTAAAACTTATTTAGTATCACTTCTTGTATGAAACGGCTGCCAAAATAAGCGAGTGTGAGGACAAATGCAGCGACCATGATTGTAATAACCACCGGTTTACCGCGCCAACCCTTTTTCATATGACCAATAGCAACAACGGCAAAAATAGCCCACGCAACTAACGATAATATTGTTTTATGAATGAACTCTTTAGCGAACATTCCATCAAGAAATACAAACCCTGAAAGTAATGCAAATGTGAGTAATATAGTGCCTAAATTAAGAAGTTGGTAAAGCTGGCGCTCCACAACCATTAAAGGCGGAAGATGGCTATGCACAATTGCTAAATCTTTACGTTTTAAACGTTTATCAATAAAGTAAAACTGTACACCATATAAAGTAGCGATAATTAAAATACAGTAGGCTAACAAAGATAAAGAGATGTGCGTTACTAAACCCACCTCAATATTAATACTTTGCAATAAAATATGATGAGGAATAAATAAACTGGCAATGGTTAGTAAGGCACCAAAACCATAAACAACGGGCAACAATAAAGTTGCAGGGAATTTTAGCGAGACAGCCGTCACCGAGACCACAATCACCCAGCACGTCAAAAGAGCGACGTTTACGATACTTAAATCTTGACCGTCGGCTCTAAAAACAGAGTTAACTAACAGCAGCATGTGCGCCACTATAGCAACCGTGCTTAAAATAACAGTTACTTTTTGGCTTGGGCCTTGTTGATGAAACAGGCGTGAAAGCACGTGAGACGTTGCTAACACATAAAATAAACTGGCAATAATAGTTAAACTAATAATCAGCATTGTGCTTGGGCCACTTAATTTGAGACAAAATAAACCTTGTTGTTATATAGCCATTGTATTTTATAGCAAAGCAAATGCATAGACCTTAAAAAAAGAAACTCATCAAGGTGCACTTGAACACTATATTGTAAGACGCCATATACGGTATACTACTTTTAATTGAAACTTAATAAGTCAATCTAGGTTAATTGAAAAATCAAATTAATCGTAAAATTTAAATGGATTGATATAAACGTCTTATCGGAACCGTTACATGTTTGAGAACCTCCAAGAACGATTAGGTAAAACCTTAAAAAATATCAGTGGCCGTGGCCGTCTGACGGAAGACAACATAAAAGACACACTTCGCGAAGTGCGTATGGCATTTTTAGAAGCCGATGTGGCATTGCCTGTTGTTCGCGACTTTGTAAAACAAGTTAAAGAACGCGCAGTTGGGGTTGAAGTTACAAAAAGCTTAAGCCCAGGCCAAGTATTTATAAAAATAGTGCGTGAAGAACTAGAAAAAGCAATGGGCGAGGCTAATGAAGAGCTAAGTCTAAATGCGCAACCGCCAGCCGTTGTAATGGTAGCGGGTCTACAAGGTGCGGGTAAAACCACCAGTGTAGCTAAGCTTGCTAAGTTTTTAAAAGAGCGAAAAAAGAAATCAGTACTTGTAGTAAGTGCCGATGTTTATCGTCCTGCGGCGATTAAACAGCTAGAAACGCTTGCAGCAGAAGTTGATGTTGATTTCTTCCCAAGTGATATTTCGCAAAAGCCAGTTGATATTGCAACCGCTGCAATTTCTCATGCTAAAAAGAAATTTATAGATGTAGTACTTGTTGATACTGCAGGTCGTCTACATGTTGATAGCAACATGATGGATGAAATTAAAGATCTTCATAAAGCAATCAACCCAATTGAAACCTTGTTTGTTGTTGATGCAATGACAGGTCAAGATGCGGCGAATACAGCTAAAGCATTCGACGAAGCATTACCACTTACCGGTGTTATATTAACAAAAACCGATGGTGATGCGCGTGGTGGTGCTGCTTTATCTATACGTCACATCACTGGCAAGCCTATTAAGTTTATGGGTGTGGGTGAGCGCACTGACGCACTTGAACCTTTCCACCCAGACCGTATAGCGTCGCGTATTTTAGGCATGGGTGACGTACTTTCATTAATCGAAGAAGTCGAGATGAAAGTAGATAAAGAGCAAGCTGCTAGAGTTGCTGAAAAAGTATTTAAAGGCGCAGGTTTTACTCTTGATGATTTTGCTGACCAATTAAAGCAAATGAAAAGCATGGGTGGCATGATGTCAATGCTTGATAAGCTCCCTGGTATGTCTAACTTACCAGATGCTGTTAAAGGTCAAATGGGTGATAAAACATTTATCCAAATGGAAGCTATTATTAGCTCTATGACTAAAAAAGAGCGTGCACGCCCAGAAATCATTAAAGGTTCGCGTAAAAAACGCATAGCAGCTGGCTCTGGTACACAAGTGCAAGAGATTAATAAGTTGCTTAAGCAGTTTACGCAAATGCAAAAAATGATGAAAAAAATGAAAGGTAAAGGCGGCATGACTAAAATGATGCGCGGTATGAAAGGCATGTTACCACCTGGAATGATGGGCGGCGGCGGTCCTAAATTTTAAAAAGTACCATTAAGTTACTTTTTAAAATAATAGCGAATCATATTTAAAGGAGCAAATAGCTCCTTTTTTGTTGAATAAATTATGCATGTAATACACCTTTAACTCTTATTTGTCGTTGAGATCACGGTTTAACCTACTAAACTGCCTTTTTGGTTCACTTCTTACTTGCGTTATTGCCAAAAACTCGTACAATTCCCCAGCTCCCCATTCTGGGGAGTAAATCTTATTAATGAAAACAGTCAATCTTTATAGAGGACGGTATGGTAACTATTCGTTTGCAACGTGGTGGCGCTAAAAAACGCCCTTTCTATCAAATTGTGGTTGCGGATAGCCGTTTCTCGCGTGACGGTCGCTTCATCGAGAAAGTAGGCTTTTTTAACCCAATTGCTTCAGGTCAAGAAGAAAAAATTCGTTTAGATTTACCACGTGTTGAACACTGGGTAGGTCAGGGCGCATCTCTTTCAGATCGCGTAGCTAAGTTAGTAAAAGACGCTCGTAAAGCGGCTTAATAGGCGTAAGTGTAACCATGAGTCAAGAGAACACCTCATCAATAATTGTCGTAGGAAAGCTCGGTGCCCCATATGGTATAAAGGGCTGGCTTAAGGTACATTCATTTACTGATGATCCCGTAGGGATCTTCGATTTCAGCCCGTGGTTGATAGGGCAGCAAGGTAAATGGCAGTCCTTAGAAGTGGTCGACTGGCGTCGCCACAACAAAGGCTTTATCGCTAAATTTGCGCAGGTAAACGACCGAGACGAAGCAATGGCTTATACCCATGCAGAAATTTCAATGGATGCAGCGCATTTACCAGAACTCCCGCAAGGTGAGTTCTATTGGCGAGATCTCATTGGCATGTCTGTTGTAACCGATAAAGGTTATAGCTTAGGCATTGTTGATGACCTGATGGAGACAGGATCAAATGACGTACTGGTTGTTAAAGCAAACAGTAAAGACGCATTTGGTCAAGCTGAGCGTTTGATTCCTTTTTTAACTGATTCAGTTATTAAAGAAGTTAAATACGACGCAAGAGAAATTACCGTAGACTGGGATCCTGGTTTTTAATGACGCAAACTAGTTCATTATGGGTAGGGGTGATAAGCCTTTTTCCAGACATGTTTGACGCTATTACAGACCAAGGTGTTACCGGTCGCGCAGTAAAAAATGGCTTAATTGATTTTAACTGCTGGAATCCGCGAGACTACGCTTTAGATAAGCATAGAACCGTAGATGACCGTCCTTACGGGGGCGGACCTGGTATGTTAATGATGGTTGAGCCATTAAAAAAAGCGATTGCCGAAGCTAAAAAAGCAGCTGGTGATGGTGCTAAAGTAATTTATATGTCCCCGCAAGGGCGCAAACTTGATCAGCAAGGTGCTAGCGAACTCGCTAACTCTAAAAAACTGATTTTGATTGCCGGTCGCTATGAAGGTATAGATGAGAGAATAATAGAGTCATATGTTGACGAAGAATGGTCAATTGGTGATTTTATTTTGAGTGGTGGTGAACTACCTGCCATGACATTAATTGACGCAGTAGCGCGATTAGTGCCAGGTGTGTTAGGTCATAACCAGTCAGCGGAACAAGATTCATTTTCAGATGGCTTGTTAGATTGTCCACACTATACACGACCAGAAACATTGGACGACAAACAGGTTCCTGCTGTATTACTCAGTGGTAACCACCAAGAGATAGCAAAATGGCGGCTTATGCAGTCATTAGGCAGAACTTGGTTACGACGTCCTGACTTGTTGCATAACCTAGCTCTGACTGAGGAGCAAGCGGTATTACTCGCGAAATTTCAGCAAGAGTACCAAAAAGCTTGTGGCTAGAAGACAGTTACACCTAGGAAAGTGAGAAACATAATGGCAAAAGTAAACCAAAATATTATTAAAGCGCTTGAAGATGAGCAGCTTAAAACAGACGTACCTGCATTTGGCCCTGGTGATACAGTGGTTGTACAGGTAAAAGTAAAAGAAGGTGCTAAAGAGCGTCTACAGGCCTTTGAAGGTGTTGTAATCGCTAAGCGTAATCGTGGTCTTCACTCAGCATTCACAGTTCGTAAAATCTCGAACGGTGAAGGCGTTGAGCGTGTATTCCAAACGCACAGCCCTCTTATTGATAGCGTAACAGTTAAGCGTCGCGGTGCAGTTCGCCGTGCTAAGCTTTACTATCTACGTGAGCGTTCTGGTAAATCTGCACGTATTAGAGAAAAACTTAACTAATACGCGCTGTTTATCAACGCAAAAAAACGGGTTGCATCCTTCGGGTTGCAACCCGTTTTGGTTTTAGAATATTATTTTCTCAATTCTCAATTCTCAATTCCTCATTAGTAAAATTTCCTCTTTAGCCTTTTCTCAGTTAGCTGATCCTGTTAGTATTTATCGTATTGATTAGTTTACTTTTATGTAAATTTATATTTACGTTATTTGGTTTTTTAAGGTGGGACGAACGTGGCTGACATAAGTGATTTAGCACAGCTAAGAGAAGGTATAGATGAATGCGATGCACAACTTGTTGCCTTACTCGCTAAACGTAATGGTATTACGCAAAGAATTGGTGAGATAAAACAACAAACAGGCGCGCCTTTACATGCACCTTCCCGTGAAGCAGAGCTATTAGCGGCAAGACGACAAGAAGCAATAAATCAAAATGTAAGCCCAGATCTCGTTGAAGATATACTAAGACGTATGATGCGAGAAGCCTATCAAAACCAACAAGCAAAACTTGCATGCGCAGCGCCAGAGCTTTCGCCAATTGTGATTGTGGGTGGTCAAGGTGCCATGGGCCAGTTATTTGCACAGCAGTTTATTCGCTCAGGTTACGAAGTTAAAATCTTAGATAAAGATCAGCAAAACGATGCTAAAAGTATTTTAAAAGGTGCCAAGCTGGTAATGATTAGCGTACCTATTAATGCATTGGACGCTGTAGTTGCTAAGTTACCTAAACTAGATGAAGACTGTTTACTAGTTGATATTACATCGGTAAAGCAATCGCCTATTAAAGCACTAAAAGCTGCGCACAGTGGCCCTGTGGTTGGTTTGCACCCTATGTTTGGGCCTGATATATCACACTGGGTAAAACAAACAGTTGTTGTATGTGAAGGACGAGAGCACCAAGCGGCAAAAGGTTTGTTACAGCAGTTACAAGTATGGGGTTGTCAGCTTGTTGAGCTTGATGCTAAAAAGCATGATGAAGCAATGCAAATTATTCAGGTAATGCGCCATTTAACGACATTTGTGTACGGACAATTTTTAGCAAAACAAAGTCATACACTAGAAGAATTACGTAGCTGCTCGTCACCTATATATCAATTAGAACTGATGATGGTAGGGCGTTTATTTGCGCAGTCGCCTGAGCTTTACTCAGATATTATGCTAGCACAATTCGATGATGTAGAAACCTTACTTGCACAGTACCAAGATACCTTCGCAAGTACATTAGCAAAATTAAAAGCGGGAGATAAAGCAGCGCTTATTGATTCTTTTGCGCAGGCTAAAGTTTACTTTTCTGACTCGACAGAACACTTTTTAACGCAAAGTAGAAGCTTATTAAATAAAGCGAATGATTCAAAAGTTTTAGATTAATATTTGTTATACCGTTTGCTTAAGTATGGGGATTTAATTCGTTAAATTGCTAAAATATTTATGCAGACTGGTACTAGTTAACGAAAAAGGGCCGATATCGGCCCTTTTTTGATTTGTAAAATTGCTTATTAAGTATTAACGCTTACTGCCTGTAGTGACTCGCTTTGGTAGCATCCTAAAATACGTACATATTGGGTGTGCTCTTTAAGTTCTTCTAGCGCTTCTTTTACTTGGCTTTCAGCTAAGTTTGCTTCTAGGTCAACATAAAAAACTTCTTCCCACGGATTGCCCGGAGTAGGGCGAGATTCAAGTTTTACTAAATTAATCTTATGCTGCTTAAAAATCATTAACGCATCGGCTAGTGAGCCCGCTTGTTGTTTTGTCGACATGATCAAACTAGTTTTAGTTGGAATTTGGTTAGACACTTGTAGAGGCTTACGTGCAACAACAATAAAGCGGCTATGGTTTTCGCTTTGATTAGCTAGGTTTGATTTAATAACCTCAAGCCCGACGTTTTTCCCCGCTTGTGCAGAGCCAATTGCAGCACTGTATGGTGTGTTCAGAGCTGATTGTAGCGCGCTTGATGTTGAGTCACATGTTTCGTGTTGTAAATCACCTAAGCCCTGTAAAAAGCGGCTGCACTGCGCAAATGGTTGTGGGTGTGCAAATATTTTTGTTAGTTGACTAAGTTCAGTATCAGGGTTGGCGAGTAAGCAATGCTCTACACTGTGAGTTACTTCTCCAACAATAGACACTTGCGCGTGCTGTAATAAGTCAAACACCTCGTTAATACTGCCAGAGCTTGTGTTTTCAATGGGTAATAAACCAAAATCAGCTTGTCCGTTTTCTACTTTACCTGTTATTTCGTCAAACGATGTACAGCCAATTTCAACTAATTTACCCGGGCGGCGGCTAAAATATTTATGGCATGCTAGTTGGCTATAAGAACCCTGACCACCTAAGTAAGTTACACGGTGTGTTTCACTAAGGGCATCTGGATTCAGGTTTTTTTGTAGCATTGCTTGTTGGTGTAAAACTGAGTCTTCCAAAATAGTTTGAAAAACATTATTCACGTAGTAAGCATCTAAACCTAGTGATTTACCATAACCAATCAGTTTCTCTAAAAGTGCGAGTTCACGTGCTTCATCGCGAATTGGCTTGTTGTTGGCGATTTTATATTCAACCACACCGTGGCTAATACGACGACGTTTAGCTAATAATACGAGTAAGTCGGAGTCTATTTCATTTATATCGTGTCTTAGTGCATTTAATACATCATTTGTCATTTTGGTATCCTCATTCCAAAAGTAAGCTGTTATTACACAGCAAAAACAAAAAAGCCTCCCGGTTGGGAGGCTTTACTATTCGATTGATTTTATCTCACAAACAGGGAAGCCTCTTCTATATAAAGAAGCTAAAAAACGAAAAAAAAGTGCGAGAGATAAATATGTTCATGCAGTTAATGTATGGAGAGTTGCTACCAATGTCAATAAAGATCTAAATAAGCTTAGAGTACTATTTATTTCCCTATATTAGTTTTTATAGAAAGTTTACAAATAATTTATATATATGAATGCGGATCTGGTATATTTCGTTAACTGGTTCAAATAATAACAATTATTAATAATTAAGGTTGACCCGTGGTTTACAGACGCCCTCCATCGCGTTTTGGATTGAATTCTTTAAGTGTAAAACTATCGCTACTCATATCCGCTATTTGCTTAATAGCTGGGGTATGTGCGGCTGCCTTAATGCTTAAATCTGAAGAGAAGCAACTCGTTTTTGAAGAACACGAAGTTTTAAAAAGCTCGACAGACTTATTAGTGAAGCAATTTAATGAGCGCATTAAAACAAAAGTAAATATTGCTCAACAAGCTAATAACGTAGTAACACAACAACTTTTTCAACCCAATTCACCAATTAATTTAAGCAATAAATCACAGTTACAATTTAATAGTGACGGTACGATTCGCAGTGCCTCGGCTGATGGTTTATCAGCAGCATTTTTACCACAGCAAAATTACTCTCCTTTTTATAAACGCCTATTTAATGATTCTGAGATGCTGTGGCGTATAATTTCTCCTACACTGGTACACGACTTTTTTAACTTTTATCTAATAACAGATGATGATTTTATTCGTGTTTCTCCCCCTAATTGGGCATTAAACGCACCTGCCGACTTTAGAGCAACGAATGGCTCAACTTATAAATCGATTAAAAGCACGCTTGAAACAGTAAGAGAGCCTGCATGGTCAAAAGTCTATTACGATACAGTATGGCGCAAATGGGTTATTAGCTTACTAGTGCCAGTTTATGTCGATAATGAGTTTTTAGGTGTGACAGGGAGCGATATTTCCCTCAACAAACTTATTTCATTTTTACCTGTCGGTGATAAAGAAAAACACCTACTTGTGTTTGATAGTAAAGGGCAATTGTTAGCACACCCAGATTTAAATCCGACCTTACTAGCCGACTATGGTAGTGATAATAAAGCACTCGCTACTAACGAATTTGTAAACCCAGCGCTGCAGTCGATTATTGATGATGTAATTGCGGTGAAATTACCTGAATACGCAAATTCGTTTGAAAAAAATGACGAAGCTCATATTATCAATATTCGTAAGATTGATGACTTAGATTGGTACATAGGGGTATATAAAAAGCGTTCATCGACGTTATCTGCATTACAAGATTTAAAACTGAAGTTTTTTGGTCTCTTTATTTTATACGCAATATTAGTTGCCTTATTGCTGCATCAAGCGCTTTATCAACTAGTCCTTCGCCGTTTACATACTTTGGTTTATGCAGTTACAAGTTTTGGCAAAGGTCAATTAACTACAGAATTTCCACCAGAAAACAAAGATGAAATTGGTACGCTTAATGGCTCATTTAGAGACATGACGGTAGAAATTCGCAAACTTATCGATGGCTTAAACCAGAGAATTACAGAAAAAGAAATTGCTGAAAAAGCAGCTAACCGTTTATCTAAAGCGGTAGCATTCTCGGGCACTGGCGTTGTGATCACCGATGAGAATTTTGTAATTGAATACGTGAATCCAAAAATGCTCGAAATGACAGGCTACCCAGAAAGTCATTTTAATAGAGCACCATTACTTAATATTATTGCCTCAGAAATGTCTATTTTAGTTGAAGATATAGACATAGATCTACGCAGCCGTAATTACTGGCGCGGTGATACATTAATTCAAGGCTTGAATAAAGAGCCAATTTGGGTGTCTTTAAGTGTTTCGCCAATTCGTGAAGAGGGCGGTGAAATAACCAGCTATGTAGCATCTGCACAAGATATTTCGTTTGTAAAAGAAAGCCAGCGTAAAATGGAGCAGCTTGCTTACTTTGACACCCTTACGGGCCTTGCCAACAGAACGTTTTTTAGAATGCAATTGCGTAAATCAATGGCATTAGCAGAACGAGGGCACTATGCATTTGCATTGTTTTACTTTGATTTAGACGAATTTAAACGTATTAACGATACATTAGGTCACGATGCCGGCGATCAATTATTAATTGAAGTGGCAAACAGACTTAAAAAACGTTTACGAGCCGAGGACACCATAGCGCGCTTAGGTGGTGATGAATTTGCAGTATTACTCAGTGGTATAGAAAGCCAAGCTCACGCGACTGATGTTGCCAATACAATTCAAAAAACACTGAATGTGCCTATAAAACTAGGTAGTAATGAAGTTATTGTGAGCGCGAGTATTGGTATTACAATGGCTCCGTACGATAGCCTAGAAGAAGATCAGTTATTAAAACATGCTGACTTAGCAATGTATGAGGCAAAAGCAAAAGGGCGTAATACATTCCATTTTTATAGCCAAGAATTGAACGCAGCTGCTAATGAGCGTTTATTTATTGAAAATGAGCTACGTATAGGACTAAAAGAAAAACAGTTTGTAGTTTACTACCAACCTCAAGTTGATAGTCGTACTCATCAGGTCATTGGCTATGAAGCGTTATTAAGATGGTTCCACCCAACTGAAGGCGCAATCCCTCCAGATAAATTTATTCCTATTGCAGAAGCGACAGGCCTTATAGTTGAATTAGGCGAATGGGTGCTTCAAGAGTCTTGTGATTTTGCCGTAAGATTAACAAAGCAAGGCTTAGAAAATAATATATCGATAAACTTATCGGCTCGCCAGTTCAAAGACTCAAGCTTAGTCTCAACACTGAGTAAAATGATAATTAGGACGGGTGTTTCGGCTAAGCGCCTTCACTTAGAGCTGACTGAAAGTATGCTAATGGGAAATGTAGAAGCTGCAATTACACAACTCCACGAGCTTAAAGCCTTAGGTATATCTATTTCTATTGATGATTTTGGTACTGGCTATTCGTCACTCAGTTACTTAAAACGATTCCCGGTTGATATATTGAAAATTGACCGTTCATTTGTAAAAGATATCCCTGAGGATACAAATGATATGGAAATCACTGCCGCTATTATTGCCATGGCGCAAAAGTTAAAGCTAGACGTGGTCGCAGAAGGGGTTGAGACAATAGAGCAGATGCAGTTTTTACAAAATAATAATTGTTTCATTGTACAAGGCTATTATTTTAGTAAACCAATTGCTGAGCACGAACTACCAAAATTGTATGAAAGGTTAAATGAACTCTCAAATAGCGAAGTAAGTAGTTAATAAAATTGCGGGTTAACCACCCGCAATTTTAACTTTAAATTTTAACGCTTCTAAAATGGCTTTTAGTTTATCGCGGTCATCACCTTGCACTTCAATAATGCCTTCTTTTACTGCGCCGCCTTGGCCCATTTTGCTTTTTATAGTTTTAGCTAACTTTTTTAAATCATGATCTTTTGGATCAATGCCTACAACTAACATTACGCCTTTGCCTTTACGTCCTTTTGTTTGACGCTCAATGCGAATAAAACCATCTTTAAAAAGCTTAGCTTCTAACTCTTTTTCTGGTTTTGGCTGGTCAATACGCCCCGTACTTGTTGAATATACTAAGTGACTATCACTCATACCTTACCTTTATGGATAAAAATTAATTAAATATTGGCGT
The DNA here is from genome assembly GCF_011378705.1 of Pseudoalteromonas sp. SA25. Taxonomy (NCBI): domain Bacteria; kingdom Pseudomonadati; phylum Pseudomonadota; class Gammaproteobacteria; order Alteromonadales; family Pseudoalteromonadaceae; genus Pseudoalteromonas; species Pseudoalteromonas sp. SA25. The sequence continues at coordinate 23,761 of NZ_WTKV01000008.1, forward strand.
AAATGATAGCAAATTTGAAGTTGTGTGTTTTTCTTTTTGCTAAATACTTTTAACAGGTTATATTTAGTTCAAAGGAAATATTATTGGAGTTTAATATGAGTTTAACTAAGAATGAATCAGTCGATGGCACTACATTAACAATACAAATCAAAGGTAAATTTGACTTTAATTTAGTGCAATCTTTTCGCCAAGCTTATGCCCAAATGAGCGAAAAAACAGTAAAGGTTATTATCGATTTAAGAGAGACTGACTACATGGATAGCTCAGCACTTGGCATGTTACTTAACATGAAAAAAACCATTGATAGCCAAGTGAAAACTATTGAAATAAGCAATTGCCAACCACAGCTTAGAAAAATTCTACAAATTTCACGTTTTGATAAAAAGTTTGATATTAGCTAATGATACATGTGTTAATTGTGGATGATCAGGCGCTCAATCGCATTTTACTAAGTAAAATGCTTGAGCAAGAGGGTTATAAAATATCAGTGGCTTATAACGGGCTAGATGCACTTAATGTACTTAAAAGAGAGCAAATAGACGTTGTTTTACTTGATGTTTTAATGCCTGTAATGGATGGTTTTGAAGCTGCTGAAAAAATAAAGCAGCAGTATAGTGAAGTCTACTTACCGATTATTTTTATAACCTCCTTAGAAGATCAAGCAAGTTTTGAGCGCTGCCTCGAAGTGGGTGGCGATGACTTTATTCATAAACCATTTGAAAAAGTTATTCTGCATGCAAAAATTAAAGCACATATTCGCACCAGAGAGCTGAGTAAAAAAGCAAACCAACAAAAGAAACTACTTGAATATCATCATAATCAAATTGAACGTGAACACGAAATAATTGAGCATATTTTTAATAACTCATTAGAAAACCAAGGTAAGTTTAAAGAGTATTTAGATTTTAATTTATCACCTGCCTCTATGTTTAACGGCGATATGTTTTTAGTAGCGCAAAGCCCAATCGGTAATTTGTATTGCATGTTGGGCGATTTTACGGGGCACGGCCTAGCTGCGGCTATTGGTGCATTACCAACTTCTCGTGTGTTTTATACTATGGTACAAAAAGGCATGGCGGTTAACGATATTGCCAGCGAGCTAAATACACTACTGTACAACCTCCTACCTGGGCATATGTTTTGTGCTGCAACCATTATAGAGCTTAGTGCATCAGGTAAAAGTGTTTCTGCATGGATGGGCGGCCTTCCAGATGCGTACCTAATAGATAAAGACGGTAATGTAAAACAAACATTAGAATCGCAGCATATGGCGCTGGGGATTTTAGATGAACAAGAATTTGAATATGAAGTTATCCATTTTGAAACAAATAGTAATACACGCCTAGTATTAGCAACCGACGGTATTATAGAAACAGCAAACAAAGAGGATATATTTTTTGGGGAAGAGCGTTTTTTACAAACCTTAAAAAGTAAATCGATGATTAGTAGTGAAGACATAGTTGCTAATGTTACTAAGTTTGCAGATGGTACTAAGCAGCAAGACGATTTAAGCATTGTTTTACTAAACTGCCTGCCTTTAATTCCTGAGGAACAAGAGCGAGAAGCATTTTCTACTTTGGCTTTTAATTTGTCTTTGAGCTTAAACTCAGAGCAAATAAAAAAAACAGACCCCGTTTACGACGTCGTTAATATTTTAAGCAGTGTTGAGGGTCTAAATACTCATCGTTCTAATATATTTTTACTGTTGTCTGAGGCTTATAACAATGCGCTTGATCATGGTGTATTAGGACTTAACTCAGAAATTAAAAAACAAGAGGACGGCTTTTTTCGATATTACGAGTTGAGAGAGGCAGCCCTTGCTAAACTTACAGATGCCATGATTATTATTGATATGCGCTATTGCCCCGACACGCTCAGTTTATACTTTATTATTTGTGATTCAGGTCGAGGGTTTAGTAGTAAGCACGATGAGTTGGCAAAGGCTAATAACGAATTTGGCAGAGGGGTGTCTTTATTAGAAGAAATAGCCGAAAAAGTCACTTATAACGCCAGTGGTAACCAAGTTGAAATGTGCTACAAGTTGAGCTAGCTCTGTAAAAATATCCATGCTATTATTCTCGAAACTTTAGATGTATGGATGGCCAAATGATTTCTTCTTACTTAAAACAAGCACAACTTAGTGCTAATCCAGCTTTGATTTCAACAGAGCTTGAAAAGCTTGATCTACATTTAGCAAACACTGCTTTGCCTGATGTGTGTTGGGAGTATCAAATACCTGAGCTTGGCGAGGGCGGTGCATGTAGTTTATTTGGTTACTTACAAGATGAGCCATTCAAATTAACTGACTATATTAAAAATGATGAGCAAACACAGTTTAAGCTGGCTACTTTACAAAGTATTGTAAGCTACATTGAGCAGCAAACGGGCGTTGATTGGTATGGTATTTATCAATCAACTAATACCCCTGAAGGTAATCAACTATTAAAATTGGCTTATCATGGAGCGCCTAGTCGTCCGTTGTTTCCTTTAACGCAAGCATTTGCGGCTGGCAGTAACAACGTACAGGTTGCGCTATCTCACAAGGGCCGCATTATTAATAACGTTGAGGCGTATTTATCACAAGGTGGTGAATACTACACATGCGATCCTAAAGTTAAATCAGAAACCTGCCTACCTTTATTTAATGCACAAAATGAATGCGTTGGTATTGTAGATGCAGAAGCCTTTAAAAATGATTTTTTTGATGAAAAGACACTTGCCGTTTTAATTGCATGTTGTATTAAAATTCCTCACTTTCTAGTGTAAATAACGCTAGTCAATATGATGTGCTTTTATGTTAAGCTTAACTTAACAGCTAACCCCTAAATAACGATAAGAGATAGCCAATGTTCTCAGTATTAAAACCATTACCAACAGATCCTATTCTTGGCCTTATGGCGGCCTATAAACAAGATACAAACCCTAATAAAATTGATTTAGGTGTAGGTGTCTACAAAGATGAGCAAGGCAATACACCGGTTCTTAAAGCGGTTAAAAAAGCTGAAGCGTTTCGTCTTGAAAACGAAATGAGCAAATCTTACATTGGGTTAGCGGGTAATTTAGATTACTGCCAAAAAATGGAGCAGTTACTATTAGGTGAGCATCAAGTATTACTAGCTAACCGCGTACGTACTGCGCAAGCTCCTGGTGGTACGGGTGCACTTCGTGTTGCAGCTGAATTTATTAAGCGTTGTAATACAGACGCGACTGTTTGGGTAACTAACCCAACATGGGCTAACCATATTAGCTTGTTTGAAGCTGCAGGCTTAACAGTAAAAGAATACCCATATTACGATTACGAAAATAAAGATTTATTGTTTGATGAAATGATCAACACACTTAAACAAGTGCCTAAAGGTGATGTGGTTTTACTGCATGCATGTTGTCATAACCCAAGCGGTATGGATTTAAACGAAACACAGTGGAACACGGTTGCCGAACTGGCAAAAGAAGTTGGCTTTACACCACTTGTTGATATTGCATACCAAGGCTTTGGTGCTTCACTTGAAGAAGATGCACGTGGCTTACGTATTTTAGCCGATGCAGTAGAAGAGCTAATTATTTGTTCTTCATGTTCTAAAAACTTTGGCTTATACCGCGAGCGTATTGGTGCATGTTCACTAATTGCAAAAGACAGCGCAACAGCAGATATTTCAAACTCTGTAATGCTAAGCGTTGTACGTAGTATTTACTCAATGCCGCCAGCGCATGGTGCTGACATTGTTAATACTATTTTAAGCAGTACAGAGCTTACACAATTGTGGCATTCTGAGCTTGATGAAATGCGTAGTCGTATAAATGGCTTACGTAGCTTAATTAAAGAAAGCTTAGCAACTAAAGATATTGCTCAAGACTTCTCATTTATTGAACGCCAAAACGGTATGTTTTCTTTCTTAGGTATTAATAAAGAGCAAATTGCTCGCCTACAAAAAGAATACGGCATTTACATAGTTGGCTCTAGCCGCGTAAATGTTGCAGGTGTTAGTCATTCAAATATTGAATACTTTTCAAATGCTGTAGCTGACGTTTGTAAATAAACGCAGTTAATATAAAAAACCGCACATCATTACTAATGATGTGCGGTTTTTTATTATCTAAATTTAAACAATTAGCAGCAACCTTTAACCGATAGCAGGAATAAGCCCCGCCATTTGCATAAACTGCGCAGCAATAATAGTTATGCCACATATAGCTGCTATACCAAGCCCAACATTCCCACTTTTAACTTGGTAGCCTGTTTTATTTGATGTTGTACGCTGTTTATAAACCATTGCTACAGGCAAAAATATTGCCAGTACAACAAGTGCTATTGCTGCGTACCCTAAGGCCATAATAAAGCCTTGAGGATAAAACAATGCAAAGCCAAGTGGCGGAATAAACGTAATTAAAGCCGTTTTAATTCGGTCTGTTTTATTGTCACCCTTTTTAAATGCATCAGCAAAAAAATCAAATAACCCTAAACTCACCCCTAAAAATGATGTCGCAAGTGCTAAATCAGCAAATAACTTAACGGCCGTTGCCACACTTGGGTTATGCGCAATACTTGCCACGCTAGATACAAACCCATTAAGACCTTGGCTGTTGAGTAAATCAGCTTGGCTCATAATACCTTGGCTAAGTAGTTGCCAAAAAATATAAATGACTAAAGGTAGGGCGGCTCCAGCAATCATTACTTTGCGCAGTACTTTTATTTCAACACCAACATATTTAACAATAGAGGGGATAGATCCATGAAAGCCAAACGAAGTAAATATAACCGGTATAGCTGAAAGGATTAACCCTTGCTCCACAGGCATCTCTAATAAATGCTTACCTTGCACATAAGGGGTAAGCATGTAAAACAAACTAGCTAATACAATAATTTTTATTGTAAATAACACTCTGTTTAGTTTATCTACCTTGCTAGTGCCTAGCGTTACTACACTTGCAATAATAACAGCGAGGATTACAGAGCCAAACTGTGGGGCTATATTTACATTAAAGCCTATATTTATACGCGCTTGGAGTTGTGCACCACCACCTGCAATATAAGCAGCGCATAAAGCGTAAAATAAAAAAACCATCGAAAAATTCGCAATATATTGTCCGCGTTTTCCAAGCCATAATTTAGCCAATGTATTTAATGTAGCATCGCGTGGTGCATATTGGTGTAGCTCTAACATGAGTAGTGCGGTGTAGGTCATTAGTAACCAGCTAGCAATTATTAATGCAAGTGCAGTACTAAACCCAAGCCCGGCAGATGCAATTGGCAATGCCAACATACCCGCACCAATAGTGGTGCCTGCAACAATTAACATGCTTCCAGTTGTTTTATTTTTAAGCACTTAATTACCTTAATTATTATTAATATTGATGCACCATATAACTAGTTGCTCAAATCTCAAATAGTTTTGTAATAAAAGAGCGGTATTAAAATGTAACTTACAATTTACAACTGTATTTATTAAGGACTTTAGTGTTTAAAAAGTACTAAAACACAGTAGTGAGCGTATAATTTATTCTTTGTTTTATTCATTCATATAAAGCGTAGGGATGGCACGTGCCAGTTAAAGTATCGTATTTTTTAATGGTTCTTATATGGTCTACTACACCACTGGGTATAGTGTGGAGTAGTGAAACTGTATCGCCAACACTTGCTGTGTTAATGCGGATGCTGGTGGGACTATTGTTAGGTGGCTTAATTGTTGCTATTACAAATATTAGAGTGCCTTGGAGCAAAAATGCATGCTTACTTTATTTTTATTCGAGTATAGGTATTTTTGGCGGTATGTTGTTGAGCTATATGGCAGCTAAAACAGTCCCTTCTGGTATTATTTCGCTTATGTTTGGCCTTGCACCTATTTTGTCGGGGTTGCTTGCTCAGCAATTATTAAATGAACCTAAATTTAGCCCGATTAAATTAGTTGCGTTAGCGTGCGCCTTAATCGGCTTATATTTTGTTAGTTATAACCAAGTACAAAACTCGCAAACTCAAGGGCTCGGGTTGCTTTATGTGTTTATGGCTGTCTGCTTTTTTAGTTTAAGTGGTGTGATGATCAAGCGTGTACAGATTGCGATTCATCCTATGGCAACAACATTTGGTGCCTTAGTTTTTGTAACCCCACTCTTTTTTATTGCTTGGTGGTTATTAGATGGTGAGTTGCATATACAAAACTGGAGTGCAAAATCATTGTGGGCTATTGGTTATCTAGGAATATTTGGATCTTTAGTAGGGGCTTTGGCGTATTTTCATGTGCTGCAAAACCTAAATGCAAGCACGGTATCACTTACTACACTTATAACTCCTAGCTTTGCGTTAGGTTTGGGAGCTTGGCTAAATAATGAGTCATTAAGCCAAGAACTAATAATTGGTGCGGTTATTATTTTAATTAGTCTAGGTTTTTTCCAATTTGGTGATAAGTTTTTAAAGCGAAAGAAAGTAAACACAAATTAGCTTTACTACATTTTTTCTATTTGAATAATTAAACGACGGTTTTTGTCTCGGCTTAAAATGTTATCGTTATTATCAACAAAGCGTTTTTCGCCTAAGCCGGTTGTTTGTACTTTTGCTTCATCAACACCCAAGCTCACCATATAATCTTTTATAGTTTTGGCGCGCTTGCGCGATAAATCTAAGTTATTCCAGCGTCCGCCATAACTATCTGTGTATGAGTCAATACTAATGGACTCTATGCTTGCATCATTTTTTAAATACTCAGCAATCTTATCAAGACGTTGTTGCGAGGATTTAGTTAATTTACTGCTGTTAGATTGATAGTTCATTATAGTAAACGAAATATCTTCAAAGCTGTAAGGGAGTAGCTCATCACGGCATTGTAAAAAAGCCCAGTAAGCTTGTTTAAAGTTTACGCTCGATATACCAACGGCAATTTTATCGGCACTGTTTTGCCAGTCTTGATAATAAAAAGTAGGGTAGTAGCCTTTTTCAAGCTCGGTAAGCATTTCCCATGCGGTTTTATTGCCTAGCTCGCCATCAAACTTTTTAAGTAATTTCATATTTGCAATATCGCGAGCGGGCAACCCTGCACGCCATGTAGGTGGCACTGCTTTTAAACCTGCAATTGCGTAGTTATCTGGGCGTACAACCATATCTAAATTAAATGTTAAGTTTTTATTTTTACTTGCTGAAGCTTTAAATATAGCTTCACCGTAATAAGGAACCTCATGATTTAACTGGCATTGTAAGCGCGTTGTTTTAACGACTTCCCAGTTGGAGTTGTCTTGGGTTGCTGTGTATTGGCGCATAGCAGCTTGCGAGTGAGCACTGCAAAGCACCGCACTTATACTAAGGCTAATAAATAACAACTTATACTTCATGGTGCTCTCCAGCTATCCGGGAATGCCAATAATTTGGCAAATTAACGACTGCAATGATTAGTTTGTTCTCTGTATAACTAACTTATAAGTTAAAGCAAGTTATGTGCCTACAATTTTAAAGCAATAAATACTTAAATCCCCTAGCCTAGGGGGCATCAATTTTGACATAATAGTCAGCTTACACGTATAAACAAAGAAGACTATGGCAAATACTGAGCAAACACCTTTCGCAAAACGCTTTCGTGGATTTTTTCCTGTTGTTATTGATGTTGAAACTGCAGGTTTTAACAAAGAAACAGATGCCTTGTTAGAAATAGCAGCCTCTGTTTTAAAAATGGATGACGAAGGACTGCTCAGCATAGATCATACTGTTCATTTTCATGTTCAGCCATTCGAAGGCGCTAATATAGAACAAGCAGCCATCGACTTTAACGGTATAGACCCGTTTTCACCATTACGTGGCGCAGTACCTGAAGATGAAGTAATTAAAGAAATATGTAAAGTAGTACGCAAAGCGCAAAAGGCTGCTGGGTGCCAACGCTCAGTTATTGTGGCGCATAATGCCGCATTCGATCATGGCTTTTTAAATGCAGCAATAGAGCGTAATAACATTAAGCGTACGCCATTTCACCCGTTCGTAAGCTTTGATACAACATCTTTAGCAGGTTTAGCGTTAGGGCAAACTGTATTAGCAAAAGCATGTAGAGCGGCTGGTATAGAGTTTGATAACAGCCAAGCGCACTCAGCACTTTACGACACAGAACGTACAGCTGAGCTTTATTGTTTAATAGTAAACCGCTGGCAGCAATTAGGTGGTTGGCCATTAGCGCCACTAGATGACGCTGATGCTGAAGTTGAAACTGAAAATGACGAAGAAACTAAAACGTCTGAGTAATTTTACCCTCAGTTAGCTTAACTAGGTGGGGCGGATAAATACGCGAAAATTGTTTAGAATCTTTCGCTATTTTAAGCTCCACACCAGGGTGCATTAATTCATTTACTTTTAAACGGCTACTGGCAAGTAATTGCACTATTTTTTGCTTAATAAGTAGTTTTTGACGATGAATATGCGCAGAGCGTATTTTTATATGCTTTTCATTTTCAGTTATTTTATTCATGAATTGCTGGCGCTGAGCAGCCCCCGCAATTTTACTCGCTTTTTCGCGAGCCTGTTGTAAAGCGGTTACTTTAGTCGCAAGTACTTTTTCAAAATCGGTGATTTGTATTTGCTTTTGGCGAAGCTCAAACCAGAGCTGCGCTAAAAATACGCGTGTTTTAGTACCGGCTGGCGCGCCTAGTTCACCCGTTTCAATGCGCATAGCATCTAAAATATTACCGCCAATAATTTTACCTCGCGGGTCATTTGCTTTACCTACACGTATTAATCGCCTAGCACTTAAATCACAATGCAGAGCTTGGCGTTCAATAAATAAATCTTGTTCGGATTTAATGTTGCAGTACTGGGCATAACCAATCGAAATAGTTCGCTGAGCGGTTATACAGCACGTAAATGCTTCCTCGCCTTCACGTTTTCGGCCAATTGCGCCAAGCATTATGGTTACCGCACTTTTACTTTCAACAGTTCCTGATTCTACAAAACCAAGTACCGTAATATCACCGTTGGCTTTTACACGCATGCCGTCTTTAATATCACCAGTAATAATTACGCTACCATCAAAATCAACATGGCCAGTACTTACATCTACGTTATCAAAGCATAAAACGTCATCTACACGCATACCACGGGGTAGGGCAACGGGCACACCTTTGCAGTCGGCAATAAGCATATTAGGATTATTAGGATCTACTTTTGTACCTTCGAAAGGCTGGAGTTGGTGATCTTTACCTGGTTTTGCACTAATTGAATCGCCAAATACCGTATAGCCTTCTTCTCCAGGTGTAGCTGCAATACGCTGCATTAAGGGAGTGCCAGGTTTTACGGTGATAATAGCGCCAAGGTTTTTCATATCAACCTTACCGCCTTCTTTAGCTTGTGGGCTAAGTACTCGGTCTTGAGCTGTTGAGCATAAACGTACAAATTTGGCATCGCTGCCTTCTTTTGGATTGCGCCCATGTGCAATTATGGCACTGTAAGAGCTTCCTGCTGGTTGCTCAAACTGCTGGCCTAAAAAGGTATCAAGCGCACGAGGGCTTATTCCTTTTTTAACACCTGCATCAGCAAGTGCTTTTTGCGCGCCTTCCATAGACAAAAGTGCGCCACCTTTAGCGGTAGTTAATGTTGCTTCTGCGACCATGTTTTTTTCATCAATATTAATGATAAGCGACGCATCTACAGCTTTAGCAACGACAAGCGATACTTCCTGATAGTTTTTAGTTGGCGCAAAAAGCTTTCCAATATTGGCAATGACAGCTTCGTACTCACTAAACTCAGATTGCTCTAGCATTTGCGTTAACTGAGTACTTGTAACAGGAAAACCACTATCAATAGGGTGACTTTCTAAAGAGACAAACCCTGTACTTTTATCAAATGAAAAAACCGACATTTATTAATTCCCTACTCTATGCCTGTTATTATTTTTATTTTTTACAACTAAAGGTTTAGAAATAGCAAAAACCTTAACTCCTCATTTGAACACAGGTTAAACACATTGTTAAGTAAATGTTTATATAGGCTTGCATGAACTAAATTTTGGTTACTTAACACGCGATTGGCACATACAATTAAAATAAAGCGTTACTAGGCCTTGAGTATCAGTACTTTACTCAGTTATACTGTTTGCACGCTCTGAATTGAGTTACTAATTCAGGGGCTGATTAGGATTCGACGGAATTCAAGAAGCCCAAGGTGCATGTCGAGGTGCGGTTTGCCTCGTTAAACAGCCGCAACCTAAAGTAATCGCAAACGACGATAACTACTCTCTAGCAGCTTAGGCTGGCTAGCGCTCCTTCCATGTATTCTTGTGGACTGGATTTTGGAGTGTCACCCTAACACCTGATCGCGACGGAAACCCTGGCCGGGGTTGAAGCGCTAAAACTAAGCGGCCTCGCCTTTATTTACCGTGTTTGTCCGGGACTTAAAGGTTAATTAAATGACAATACTAAACATGTAGTACCGACGGTCGAGGCTTTTCGGACGGGGGTTCAAATCCCCCCAGCTCCACCAATAAAGGTTTTTGAACTCGTTATTCGAAAACCATAAGAAACCCGCAAATTTGTTAATCCAAATTTGCGGGTTTTTTTATGGAATTTATAAAGTAAAAGTAAAGTTTAAAAATGTCTTATAGCGCGTAGCTTCATTTTTATTGCAATCACAAGCAGGCTAAATAATGACAGCATACTTATTAACAACGTTAGATTAAGTATAGGGTTACTTGGCTCGTAGGTAGCGACAGGAGAGTTGTTTGTAGTTTGCGAGTTTTGATGTTGCCTAATATAGCTTTGGCTGATCCAATCTACCGCGTTTATCCATTGTACTTTGGCGGGATCAGTGTTGTTTAGCATCCCTATTGCGTGCTTATCGTTATCTAAGCTTTTTGAAAGTTGTATCAGTTGCTGCCAAAATTCATTTTTAGGGCCTAGGTCGTCTATTTCTTGTAGGTGCAGTTGTAATTTATCACCCCCCATCGTTTTTATATCAGCTTGTCCTGTACTTTGCGCGTAGCTATTTATTAGTGATGAAAGGCGACTAAAGTGCTCATTACTTTTTTGCTGTGTAGGGTTAGTTGTTCGCTCGTTTGTTACTTTTTGTGTTGGTTGATTTAGGCTATTTTGATCAATCAAATATTGTTTATAGTTTTGGTAACTTAAGTTGTTTGTAGTTGTGTTATTTGTAGTTTCATTATTTAGAGTGCCAAAGTTGTTTTTAAGTGCATTAACACTGAGCACTACGCCTATTATGGTAATAATACAAAGTGCGCAATAGCAAAAGTACAATGCGCTTTTTAAAGTGTTACGCAGTAGTTTATATTTATTATAACTTTGCTTAATAGCTGCAGCTGTATTAGGGGCTTCGTCTGTATCTAGGCGTTCGTTTTGTATTGAAATACTTTTGCCGTTAGTACTTTCACTAATGTGTTTATCTGTATTTTTACTGTGCTCAGTGAGTGCTATTTGATTATTTTGAGATTGAGATTGAGAAGTTACAGAAATGAGCTGAGGTTCTACTTTAGTAATCAAACCTAGCTTTTTAAGTGAGGATTCTGTTTTAACAGCATCAATACTCGATAAGTCTTTTTTTAAAGCGTAAGCTTTTCCATCAAATAACTGAATAACAATATTATGAGGAATATTAAGAAGTTGGCTGAGTTGTTCTTGGGCAGAGGTAAGGTCAGTATTTTGATATAACTGACCATTAAAAACAATTTTAAATGTAGCGCTCACGTTAGTACCTTGCTTGTGTAATTCCATTTTTGGAATTTTATTTTTATTATTTGATACACAAAGCTAACTTAACAGATAAAGGGTATGCTTTCTAATGATTTGCGATTAAAAAAGCCTTAACAAACAGCGTTAAGGCTTTGGCGTGTAGCTGTTACTTTATCGTTTAGCGAGTGATTTTACAGATTGCTTTTGATCACTTGCTGGTTGGGTTGCTTTGTCTATTAATGTTTCAAGTGGTTTATTTCGAACGCACATAAGTACTTTGTTCATTGCTTGGCATGTGCCTGTCGCTTTTTTATCATGGCTTGTGTAGCTGCAATCTTCATTAATGGCTTTTGCTTCACATGCTTCCCAAGGCGCATTTGAGCCGTGGCCTGCATGACTTAGCGCTGAGCATGAGGCAGCAAGTAAAAAGCCAGTGGTTAGTGCTTTTATCACGTTAAATATTTTCATTAATATCTCAGTTAATTATTTGGCCAGAATGCGAGTTATCTTGCGGTAGCACCTTTAAAACAACCAATAAACATGTTTTCAGATACATCGGCTGCATGGTAGTGGTATCCGCGTGTATCGTCGGTGTGGCCTCTACATTCGTCTAAATCAGTGGGTTCTAATCCATCTTCGTTAAGCATGCCAAATATACCAAATCCATCGAGTGCATAACCCATCATGGCGGCATGACCGTCTGATTGAATTTGTGTTTGGCTACAACCTGCTTCACCGTGGTAGTGATAGCCTGCTACTAAGTTAATATGGCCAGCGCAATCATCAAAGGCTGCAATAGTGTATGCGCCTAAAATAGCCTCAACAGGCGCGGGTGCAGCAAGTACAACACCATTGAGAGCAACACCCACATTAGCGTTACCAATACTGCTATTTTGAGTGGTTGCAACAGGCGTTATTGGAATTAAAAATGATTCTGATATACCGCCATCAACATAATCAATAGAGCATTCTACGCAGTGGTTTTGGTATTGTTCTTCTACGTTTGGACGTGCAGCGCCATCACACGATTCTTGTGTGTCGGTTACATTTACAAGGCCTGTACCTTCGTCGTATAGCTGCCAATGACTATCGTTATATAATGTAGGTAGATTTAAAATAAAGTCTCCGGTTATATCGTAAACCTCACCGGTGCCATCAAACCAAATACCGGCTTCGTCTGCTGTTGAGGTGATATTTTGAGGGCAAAATACACCAATCTCGTAATTTGAAGGCGCACCTGCAATATCAATTTTGTAGCATGAGGCTTCATCGCCATTACTTAGCGTACATGTTTGAGTGGTAATTGATGAAATGAGCGCATCGCTTTCAAAGTTAAAAGGGTCAACTTCTACAACAAAATCGGTTGAAGTATCTGTTGTAGTTCCCTCATCGGTGGTTGTTTCAGTTACGACGGTACTTTCAGCATCGCTACCGTTACAGGCGGCTAAACTCAGTGCAAGTATACACACTGCAAGCGGTGTCAAAATTGGTGTGTTAAATCTTCTCATCAAAAATATCCGGTAATGAAGTTGAATGTATAATATTTGTTAAATGTGCAAACAAAGTGCAAAAACAACGCAACATAGTACATAGCACGAGATAGAAGCTGATAAAGTTGCTATAAATTTGTTTAGTACCTTTTTTACTATTTAAATACTGCGACTTAAAAGTACTTAAATAGGCAGTGGAGTTTTATGGATTTTTTATTTCCCGACAGCATGTCTTTATTTTTGTTTTTATTGTTAATGGTCACCGCTGGCTTTACTTCTTTTATATCTGCTGCATTTGGTGCTGGTGGCGGATTAATGCTGCTTGTTGTTATGGCGTCGTTTATGCCAATGGCAGTTGTTGTGCCTGTGCATGGTTTAGTACAGCTTGGCTCTAATGCAAATAGGTTTTTACTCAGCTTTAAGCATATTGATAAAAGCATGTTTGTATATTTTGCGTTAGGCGGCTTAGTAGGGGCGGGGTTATCAAGTTTTGTTATTGATGATATATCGCTTGATGCTATGAAGTTAGTGGTCGCTATTTTTGTTATTTATTTACTGTGGGGTAAAACGCCACCTATAAAATTAACCTCTAAGGTGTGGCGTATGGTCGCCGGTGGAATAACTACTTTTATTTCTATGTTTGTGGGGGCAAGTGGCCCATTAGTTGGTAGCTGTTTATATATAAATAATTACGAGAAGTTAAAATTTACGGCAACGTTTTCGAGCATTATGAGTGTGCAGCATTTATTAAAAGCGATAATTTATGGCGCTGTTGGCTTTAGTTTTTGGCAATGGATACCGCTTGTAATTGCCATGGTAATAAGTGGCGCTGTAGGAACTTGGTTCGGAATTAAATTACTTAAAAGGATGTCTGGGGATAAATTTAAGCATATTTTTAGGATAGTTTTAACGTTATTAACGCTACAACTTGGTTGGCAAGGTATAAAAATATTACTCCACTAATTTGCTTAGTGGAGTAAATTTAATTTTATTAAACATAAATTATTTAAGAGGATTAAATAATTCATTGCGCCAAAAAGTTACTGATATAGAGCGACTATACTGTAATTTTTTGCCTTATCGATGAATTGCATATTCTTTGTAATAATTGTTCATATGTTTAATTAAATTGGTATTAAAGCTTATTTAACAGCGGCTTTAATTGGCTTGTCGCCATCAAACAACTTAAAAATGCGGTTACTAATAAATGAGTTGGTCGCAATATGTAATAATGCATTGGCTACGTTTTCGCGGCTAATTTTAGCTTCTGAACGATCACTTGGTTGCTGCGTAGTTACTTGCATTGAAGCACTATCGTCAGTCAATGTACCAGGGCGAACAATGGTATAATTTAAACCACTATTTATTAGGTGCTCGTCAGCCATGTGCTTAGCAACTAAGTAAGGTTTTAAATCACCTTGAATCGAATCTGGATCGTCAGCACCAATCGAACTGACCATAATAAAGTGGTTAACGCCGTGCTCTTTAGCGAATGTAGCTGCTTTTGTTGCAGCCCATAAATCAATGAGTACAGTTTTATCATCGCCTGTACTTCCACCAGAACCAGCAGCAAAAATCACTTGGTCACAGCCTTTCATTGCATCACCAAAATCGCCTTCAAGATCTTGCTCAACAATAGTTAAAAAAGAGCTGTTTAAATCGCTTAACTTATTTTTGTCACGCACTAATGCCACAACATTTTGCTCATTTTCTAAAAGTAGCTCAGTTGTCATTTTACCTATTTGTCCGCTTGCGCCAATAATTAGGGTCTTACTCATAATTAACTCCTTCCAATAAATAGTAAAAGTAATGTGCTTACAAACAGACCTTGGGGTAGGGGATTATTTTTAAAGGGTAAAAAAGAGTTTAAATGAGCTAATTTCAAAAAATACTTTAATTAAAATTCAATACTTAACTGAGTATTAAAATTAGCTGCTTTTGGTGTGTTTTTTTAGACCTTTTTATTCAACCATTATACTCACTTCGGTCACATAACTACGGCGGTATAGACTAATACGGACTTTACGTTCTTGGTAATTATAAAACAAAGTGCGATATGTACTATTGCCATTTGTTTTTGAAGGTTCACCTAATTTTTGCTGATAAAAGCGAGTGATATCAGAAATTGAATCTGTTAAATAACCAGTACGTACCATTGGGTATTCGCTTGCTACATCCATCGTTGTAACAAATTCTTCAGGAAGTGGGATTTCAGTGACGTTTTGGCTAAGTGCATTAAACGATAGAGTGCATAGCAATATTATTAAAAATGCTAAAGTTTTCATTAGAGTCCTTTGAGTAATAAATTCCTTTTATTGGTACTTATTTTACCTCAATAAGCACCGAAGTCATTTAAATTTTATTACGAATTAAATCTCGCACTATAAACCGGGCAGGGTGAATAGCTTGGCTTACACGTTCGCTTAATGGACGGGGTTCATTATTTAAACAACTTACGAGATGGTCTGCACTTAGCGGTGCGCTACACAATGCGCGTGCACCAAAACCGGTAAAAATATGTAGGCCTTGTTGTGGTTTATTAAGTTTCTCATATTGATAGCGTTTACCTAAACGTAGATTAGCAAAGGCCATTATGTAATCACTTTGCTCGCACCATTGCCCAGCCATTGGTAGGTGATCTATAAATGTGCAGCGAACAGCCGCTTTTGCCGAGTTTATATTGCCAAGGGTGGAGGCAAATTCACTTTGTTGATAAAAGCTAAGTAGTTGCTCTTGGTTTAATTGGTTGTCGAGCGCTGTAACTTGGCGGCTTTTAGTGTTTTTTTCAAATGTGGCACCCATACAGTGATGATCTAAATAAGCCGGGGTAAAATACCCTTTATGGCATAGCACTGTTTTAAGTTTGCGTGATTGCTCACTTGCCTCAATATGTGAAACCTGACCGCGTACGCCCACTATAGGTAGCGCTTTTGTTTGCTCAAATGCATCGCTGTGCTCGCCTGCACAAATAATTACATCGCTAAACGGGCCTAGCTGCTCATCATTCGTTAATAAAAACCAACCGCTATCAGTTTTTTTAAGCTGCTTTATATTGCAGTTAAATAGGCTTTTAAATGGGCTTATGCTATTTGCAGCGCTTAGCATAGCGTTTACTAATTGTGGCGGGTTAACCCAGCCGCCTTGTTCAAAAAACACGCCTGAATAACCTGTCGTTACGCCGGCTATTTCATCGCCTCGCTCTGCGGTTACGTTACGCATTAGCTGGGTTGGCCACAGTTGCTTTTGTGCTAAGTTTTCGTGCTTATCAGCGAGAGGTTTTTTCACTGCGTGTTGTAATACGCCGCACCAAGCGTAATCAAAGCTAAAGCCGTTTTTGAGTAACTGGTTATACAAACGTTTTGCGTATAAAAAGCTATGTGCAAACAATTCACTGTGTGGCGAGTTTTTAGCTTGTAGGTGAGGGTAAATAGCGCCTTGCACATTGTGCGACGCCCCCATTGCAGGCTTTTCATCTTGGCAGAATAATTGGCTGGTTATGCCTCGTTTAGCCAAACTGTATAAAATACAGCTACTGGCAATACCACCGCCAATGACCGCTACATTTTTTAAAGTACTGCTATCTTGATTAAAATAAGCGGGGGTTGATTGAGCGTTATTAACATGTTTAAGTTGGCCAGTAAGCATATCTTCTTTTTGATTAAAATCCTTGGCTTTTTTAGTACTAAAGCCAGCCTCTATTAATCCTTGTTGAACAAAGTCAGCGGAAGTAAAAGTCGATAAGGTTGCATTAGCCCTTGATATATCAGCCATGGAGTTAAATAAACTTTGCTGCCACATATCAGGATTTTTACTTGGCTCAAGCCCATTTAAATACCAAGCATCAACAATTCCTGTTTGCGGATAGCTCATTGCTTGTATTGATTCAAGCGCATCACCAAAGTATAAATCGAGAACAACACTACCATTATTAAATTCGAGCCGGTGGCATCCTTCTAAATTAATTGGGTAGTTTACTGTTAATTGCTCACTAAAATAACTTAAGGTAGGCCAAGCGGTTAATGCTTGTTTTAAGTCAGTTAATGTTAAGGGATACTTTTCAAACGAAATATAGTGTAGGCGTTTTACGCTTTTTTCACATTCATTTTGAACTTGCATCCGCTCAAGGTGGTCTTTAAAGCGTTGCCACGTATTTAAAAAGTTTAAACCGGTGCCAAAACCGGTTTCGGCAATAACAAAATGTGATTGGTCATGATTTTGTAATCGTACATCTATATTATTTTGCTCATAGTACACATAATGCGATTGAGCTAAGCCATCGTCATTAGAAAAATAAATATCACCGGAGTCATTAGTCAAAGGTGTACCTAAATTATTAATGTGACTATGTGCGTTCTTAATCATAATTTTTTAAATTTATAGATATATTTTTAATTATTTTACGGGTTTTCTTTGTAATAGTCTGGCGTTATTTATAAGCTAGCAGTTCAGAGTACAAGTGTACGCTAGAAAGCTGACCACTTAGGTGATTAAATTCGCGTAAAATAGAATGCAATTAAGTATTAAGCTAAGGGAATTACCCATGAGAAGAGCTGTAATTACAGGTATCGGTGTTGTATCAAGCATTGGTAACAACAAAGAAGAAGTATTAGAATCGTTAAAAACGGGCAAAAGCGGTATCGCTTTTAACCAAGAATTTGCCGATTATAAGTTACGTAGTAACGTATCGGGTAAAATTGATATTGACGTTAAAGCACATGTTGACCGCAAAGCAATGCGCTTTATGGGTGATGCTGCTGCATATTCTTATATTTCGATGACTCAAGCAATTGAAGACTCAGGTTTGTCTGACGACCAAGTATCAAATGAGCGCACGGGTATTATTGTTGGCTCTGGCGGTGGTTCGTCTAAATGGCAGGTAGAAGCTGCTGATATTTTACGTGAAAAAGGCGTAAAACGTGTAGGGCCTTATATGGTTCCACGTACTATGGCGAGCACTACATCTGCTTGTTTAGCAACACCTTTTAAAATTAAAGGTGTTAACTACTCAATTAGCTCTGCATGTGCAACATCTGCGCATTGTATTGGTAATGCAGTAGAACAAATTCAATTAGGTAAGCAAGATGTTGTATTTGCTGGTGGCGGTGAAGAACTACACTGGACATTGGCAATGGAATTTGACGCTATGGGCGCACTTTCTACTAAGTACAACGAAACACCAGAAAAAGCGTCTCGTACATACGATGCAAATCGCGATGGTTTTGTTATATCTGGCGGCGGCGGTATTGTTGTAGTTGAAGAACTTGAACATGCACTTGCACGTGGCGCGCACATTTACGCTGAAATTGTTGGTTACGGTGCAACATCAGATGGCTACGACATGGTTGCTCCATCTGGCGAAGGTGCAGCACGTTGTATGCGCCAAGCTATGCAAGATGTAGACAGTATTGATTACTTAAACACGCATGGTACATCTACACCTGTAGGCGACGTTAAAGAGCTTGGTGCGATTCAAGAAGTGTTTGGTGGTAAGTCACCAATGATCAGCGCAACTAAAGCAATGACGGGTCATGCCCTAGGTGCTGCAGGTGTTCACGAAGCTATCTTTTCATTATTAATGCTAGAGCACAGCTTTGTAGCGCCTTCAATTAATATTGATGAGCTAGATGAGCAAGCGGCAGGTTTAGATATTATTACTGAACGTCGTGATGTTGAGTTAAATACTGTAATGTCTAATAGCTTTGGCTTTGGTGGCACAAACGCGACTTTAGTTATGAGTAAGTACAAAGGTTAATTTGAGCTTATAAGCCCTAAATATGTAAACACATATCTGGGCTAAACTGCTTAAAACAAAAAAGGAAAGCCGAGGCTTTCCTTTTTTATTATCGAAAGTTAAATTAACCTTCGTTATGTTCTTTACGCGCTTGCTCAATTTCGTCAGCAATTTCTTGCGCTTTCTGCTTGGTTTTTTCAGTTAACTCGCCAGCAGCTTCTTTGCTTTTAATCCATGCATCAACCGCAATCTCTTTGCCGTCGTCGTACATGTCTAAGCCCATTGTTTTACTTTGCTCTAATAGCTCGTTTAAAGACTCATCATTTTTAAGATCGTTAGTTGTCTCTTTAACGTCGTTCCATGCATCACCAAGCTTTTCTTGCATTTGTGCGCTTTTATCTTTTGCATCTTCTTTTACTTCGTTGGCATCTTCACAACCAGTTAATGTAATTAAAGTGCCTAATAAAGCTAAACCTGCTAATTTATTCATGTGCTATCTCCTTTAGAGACTGATAATTAATTCGAGGCAGACTATACAACAATGAAAATGAACGCCCCCGTAACAAAACGATTAAATTTTAAATTAATGAGTGAGCACGATTGGCCTCAATTATTTGAACTCGACCAAGACCCCGCCGTAATGCAGTATTTAACGCGAGGTGTACCTACCTCTTTAGAGCAAATAAAAAATGAGGGAGTGCCTCGTATGCTCGCATATAGAAATGAGCTAAAAGGCTGGGGGCTGTGGAGTATCACTATAAAGCAAACCAATATATTTATTGGCTGGGTATTAATAAGACCTATGGATTTCTTTAGTGATGCACCAAATTACAGCGATATTGAAATAGGTTGGCGCTTTAAACAAGCGAGTTGGGGGCATGGTTATGCAACCGAGGCGGCTTTAGCATTATGTGATGAACTCATTAAGCAAGATGACGTTAAGGCGATAAGCGCAACTGCACTAAAAGATAATACGGCCTCTATAACAATAATGAAAAAGTTAGGCCTGCAATTTATAAATAATTATACACATACAGATGAGCAAGGCGACTTACCCGCGGTACTTTATTCAAAAAACGTTTGAAGATGATTAAATATCAACAGTATAAAGATTGACCTGTCCTTAAATGACGTGCATTAATATGGGCAACAAAAATAATAAATTAAGGATGTTGTATGGGATTGTTTTTTTCACCACGTAAATTAATCGTCAAAAGTGTACTGGTTTTACAGTTCACTACTTTTAGTGTTTTGGCGCAGCCTTTAGCGCAAAGCGCGGTCGCAATGCCTGACTCGTTCAGTGCCGATGCTGCTAAAAGTATATTAGAGCAAGGCGGTAATGCTGTTGATGCGGCTATTACGGCACAATTTGTACTTGCAGTGACGCTTCCTGAAGCCGGAAATATTGGCGGCGGGGGATTTATGCTTATTCAAAAAGATGGCAAAGGCGATTTTATAGATTATCGCGAGACAGCACCAACAGCGGCTCATCGTGATATGTATTTAGATGAGCAAGGTAATGTTATTGCAAACAAATCAATATATGGCATTCACGCAAGCGGTGTACCTGGCAGTGTAGCGGGTATGTGGCTTGCCCATCAAAAGCATGGCACTTTAAAGTGGGAAACACTAGTACAGCCTGCTGTAACGTTGGCTGAGCAAGGGTTTGTAGTTCCGCCTAAGTTAGCAAAAGGTGTTAGCCATTATATAGCCCATCTAAAAGAGCAAAAAATAAATGTAAACTTTGAAAAATATTTTGCTGATGTAAAAGCCAATAAAGTCTTTAAGCAACCCGAGCTAGCGGCAACGCTAAAGCGTATTCGTGATAACGGTCAAGATGGATTTTATAAAGGCGAGACTGCAAATATTATTGCTAAATTTATGCATCTACATGGTGGTATTATTAATCAAGATGATTTAAAAAATTATACCGCTAAATCACGTACGCCCATTAAAGCGAGTTGGAATGGTTATGAAGTACTTACTTCGCCACCGCCGAGTTCAGGTGGTATTGCTATTTTACAGTGGCTCAAAATGTATGAGTTACAAAAACCAAATGCAGGCTTAGCGCATAACTCGACTCAGTATGTGCACTTACTTTCTGAAATAGGTAAACGTGTATTTGCAGATAGAGCAGAGTATTTAGGCGACCCTGATTTTTTTGATGTTCCAGTAAACGCGTTAACTAATATTAACTACCTCAAAGAGCGCAGTAATGGCATTTCGTTAACCGCTATCTCGACTACCGAAAATATTAAACCGGGCCTTAAAGAAAGTGAGCAAACTACGCACTTTTCAATCGTTGATAAAATGGGTAACGCTGTCGCAAATACCACCACAATAAACTTAGGGTTTGGTAGCGGTGTCGTTGTTGAAGGTGCAGGGTTTATTTTAAATGATGAAATGGACGACTTTAGTGCCAAACCAGGCGTTATGAATGTGTTTGGTGCAATAGGCGGTAAAGCTAACGAAATACAGCCGCACAAGCGTATGTTGAGTTCTATGACGCCTACAATACTCCTTAAAGACAACACCGTTAAAATGGTGACAGGCTCGCCTGGTGGCACAACCATTATTAGCTCTGTGTACGAATCTATCTTAAATGCGATAGAGTTTGATATGAGTGCAGAGCAGGTTGTAAATAGCCCTCGTTTTCATCATCAATTGTGGCCTAAAAATATAATTAGAACGCACATAGGTTTAGCCGATAGTGTAAAAGCAGAGCTTACAAAAATGGGTTACACCATAGACGAGAGACACTTTGGTGACTTACACGTTATTATTAATAAAAATGGGCAATTAGATGCCGCTTCTGAAGCATCAGGGCGCGGTAAATCAATTGTTTTTTAAATAAAAAAACACCGCGCTAAAAAGCGCGGTGTTTAAAATAATAAAAGCTTATTGAGTATCAATTAAATCTTCAACACCCACTATTAGCCATGGAGCATCGTCTGAAATTAGACGCTCTAAGTGCCAAATTTCTAAAATAGGCTGTTCTTTTTTATCGCCTAAATCACGGTACTTACCTTTAAAGCGAACACTAACCTGCCACGATTGCGCATTTGTATCTGCACGCACAAGTTCGGCATCAATAAACATTACTTCAGTGTCTACGCTCTGTATAGCTTCACGTTCAGCTTTAAACTCGGCAACAAGCGCAGGGCTTAAGTATTCAGCCATTGTGGTGTAATCGGCATTATTCCATGCAGTTTGTAGCGTATGGTAATGACTACGGGCACCTTGCAAAAAGCCATTAACGTCAAAGTTAGGTGGTAAATTAAAAGGGACACTTTCATCTTGTGGGGCGCTGTTAGAAAAGCCTGTACTTGTTGGTTGCTCGATAGGTGCTTGTTTAAAAATATTTTTCTGAGCACTTGTACCTGCACTGGCATTTGCAAGTTGTGGGGCACGATTAGCACGTAAAAAGCCTGTTACTAGCTTAAATAAAATAAATAGTCCGCCAGCTAATAAAATCATTTCTAATAGCTGAAAACCTTCAAAATCGTCGCCTAACATTGCTGCAATTAAGCCACCCGCTAAAAGACCACCCAAAACGCCAGCCATAATGCCTTTTTTATTTGATGTGGCTTTAGGTGCTGCTGTTGGGGTTGTTGTATCTGCTTTTTGTTTTTGTGCTGTTTGTTGTGTTGCAGGAGATTGTCCACGTTTGCTACTGCCAAACTTTTTACGTGCGTGTGCATCAAAACTGGCAGTACATAATAATGCCAATAATGAAAAAATAACGATGATGTTCTTCATGAAATTCCCTAATTAAAATCGAGCCGCGATTATAATTTACTTTCTTAAGGAGTTTAATTAATTACTTTAAAAATCAGAGGTTTTGAGTATAAAAGAAAAAGTTTATTGGTGGGTATATAATCAAAAAACCGCTTAGTAGGGACTAAGCGGTAAATTTGTTTATTTTAAAGCCAACGAATAGCGCCAGTAACGCGTTCGTTATAAGTATTTAGAGGTGCTCCAACACTTGCCACTAAAATAGTATCTGCTTGTGAGCCTCGGTTAATATGACCTTCAAAGCGCTCGTCTTTGAAATTATCATCGCCAAAACCAAATGATTTATTTTCAGAAGGCACTATAAATACCGTCATAGGACCAAAGTCAGACTCAAATATCAAATGTAGCCCTTTTTCGCCTTTAAAATCACAAAACATAGCATAAGTTACATCACCAGGAAGCTCATCAAGATGACCACCTAATACTGCAAGCTTGTCGTTAACGCTTTGTAGGCTAATGGGCTCTTTTTTATCAAGCGCACTAATTTCGTAGTACACATGGGCAAGCGCATGCTCACCCGCTTCGTGTGCAATATTTTGCTCTGTACTAAAAAAGAAGGCACTAATAGCCACTACAAAAGATGCAGCTAATGCAAGATGCACGCGGTCAAGCTTAAAACGCGAGCGGGCATCAACTACATTTTTTCCTGTTGCTTGCTCTTCTTGTAGTGCTTTTTCTTTTAACGATGTGTTTAAAAGAATGCGGTCTGCAAGGTTTTCAGGCACAGGTATATCTAAAGAGTCTTGAATAAATTTATCAAAATCTTTCATATCGTTAATAAAACTTTGTCGCTCTGGGTTATTGTTAGCAAACTCCATGAGCTCCTTGTCAATGTCGTTTGGCTGCGCAATAGTGCGGCGACGAAACTCAAGTTCATCCATTATTTTGATGCCCCTTTAAGTTGTTCATCATCACGGCTTAAAGCCTCTTTAAGTTGATTTCGGGCACGGTATAAACGAGTCATTACCGTGTTTTTATTTAAATTAAGTATGCCTGCGATCTCTTCGCCAGAGCAGCCCATTACAACTTGTAGTAATAATGGCTCTCGGTATTCATCAGATAGCAGGGCAATCTGGCGTTGGATAACCGTTTGCTCCATTTCATCATCTAATGAGTGGCTGGTTTCATCAACAAGCGTATCGTTTTCTACGTCGCTGTAATCAAACTGTTTACGTTCAAATCGGCGCGCATTTTCTCTTCGTAATATAGTAAGCAGCCAAGGTTTAGCTGCCTTTTGATCAAGTAAAGAGTCGAGAGAACGCCATGCGCGTAAAAACGTTTCTTGTACTAAATCATCTGCTATGTGCGGATCACGGCATAACCAATAAGCAAAGCGATAAAGCTCTTTATTGTAAACGTGGACCAAGGCTTCATAACGCTTTTGTTTCTCTGCCATATCGATTAAGACCTGATTGTTTGATTTTTTCTTTCCAAGCATAAGTACTTTTTTAATTAAAAATTATTATTTATTGCAAAAAAAGACCTGAGTATCGTAGTTATTAATCATAAAGGTCTTTTAATACAGCTTGTTGCGACTTTGATGCTTGAGTTTGATAGTTCTCAAGAATTTTAATAATAGCATTAAGATCCGTGTTTGCGCCTTTATTACTATAAAGTTGTGCCTGCAATTGGCTAATGAGGCCATTAAGCTCGCTGCTGTTTACGCGGACGCAAAGCTCATCAATAGCGCCAACATTTTTGTGAGTCACCTTTACAGAAAAACTATTTAATGCGGTGTAAAAAGCTTTCACATCGTTCGTTTTAGCGAGCGTTTTAAGCTCATTTAAGCTCGGCTGAAAAATATCACGGTTGTTTGGTTGTAATTTCTCAGTCGTATTTTTAGTAGAACGGGTCATTAAGTAAAAAATTACAGTACCAATCCATAAAATATACCCTAAAGCGGCAACAACTATTAACCAAAGAGGAGTATCACTTTTAGTTTCAATACGTTGTGTGCCTGTCGCTTCATTCGAAATATTTTCAATAGCAGGTAAATTGTTTGGGTTTGATTGTGGGTTTGCCACGGCGGTATTAGGTGCGGTACTACTTGGCGTTACCGTTATAGTGCGCTTTGGCAATGTAGCTACGCTAATACGGTTCATTTTAGTATTAAACCAAGGCAGCTGTATTTCAGGTAAAGTGTAAGTACCTGGTTTTTGCGGCAGTAATGCATACGATGCAGTTTGCTGCGATACAACGCGTCCGTCACGTACTGCATTGTTATTTTCTTTTTTATCAGGGTAGCTGCGTATGCCATCAATGGTAGGCATAGAGATTTCAGGTAATTGCTCTTTTGTAACCCCAAGCGCAGTAAGTGTAATAGTACGTGTTATAGGCGTACCGACTTCTACGGTGTTGTCGTTAGGTTGCCATTCTTCATCAAGACTAACCAGCTCGCTTGGTAACCATGCACCTTTATAATCACTCGGAATTGGTTTGATTTCTACTTGCTGATCGTCGCCAAGAGCTGATACTTCTAATTGACGATAATTTTGTTGTACTCGTCCTTGAAAAGCGGGGCCTGCAATAGTGTACGCACCGCTTTTTTGTGGCTGAATCAAATACTCGCGAGTAATAACAAGGTAGCGTTTACCATCAACAAGCTCATAGCTTTCAGTTTGTTTACCCAATTGGGTTAGCTGAGCATCTTCCATACTTGGTGTGCTTAAGCTGCCATCAAGCAGCTCTTTCGCAAGGTAAAGCTTAATAGTGTAAACACCGGCTTCTTGCACAAATAATGAATTACTTGAGAGCGACGTTTTTAAAAATATTTCGTTATTTTTATCTGCATCAACTGAGCGTTTTGCCACTTTTAATTTAATAGGCTGTGAGGTTAACCCTGCAACGCTAAATGCAGGAATAGTGTAATCGCCCTCTGCACGGGTCATTAATTTAACTGACCACGTGGTTTGTTTATTAATGCTGCCATTAATAATGTTGGTACGAGAGCTTAAGCTTGTTGGGCCTACCACAAAGTCTTTTAACAGCGATGAGGTGTCTGGTTGCTCGCCTTTAACTGTATCGTCTACGGATATATTAAGCATAAAAAATTCACCCGCTAAAACAGGGTTTTTATCTACGCTGGCTTCTAATTTGGTGGCAGCCCACGAAGGCATCGCACTTAATAGCAATAAACAGCAAAATAATCGCATTACCATGATTTTTCGACTCCTGTAGGGCGACGTTTATATTGTCTTTTTTGGGCTTCTAATTGCATTTTATTCCGTAATAAAATAGCCGGATCGTCCGGGACTTTTCTAAGTAGTTGATTAAGCTGTTGTGCTTTTTCTTTTTCTTCATTAGTGAGCTCACTTGCTTGAGCTTGCATAGCTTGTTGCTGAGCATTTTGTTTTTGCTCATCAGTAGCAGGTTGCTCACTCATTGTTTGTGGCTTACTTTGTTGCTGCTCGTCTTGAGGCTGGTCAGCGTCTTTATTTTGCCCTTGCTCACTTTGTGGCTGAGCTTGCATATCAGGTTCATTTTGCTTGTCTGATTGCTCGCCAGGC
Organism: Pseudoalteromonas sp. SA25; assembly: GCF_011378705.1. Taxonomy (NCBI): domain Bacteria; kingdom Pseudomonadati; phylum Pseudomonadota; class Gammaproteobacteria; order Alteromonadales; family Pseudoalteromonadaceae; genus Pseudoalteromonas; species Pseudoalteromonas sp. SA25. The sequence goes on from NZ_WTKV01000008.1 coordinate 49,926, forward strand.
TCACCTTGTTGATCTTTTGATTGTTCAGACTCTTTATCTGATTCTTTATCAGATTTTTCATCGCTTGAGCTTTGACTTTCGTTTTCGCCTTTTTCAGAATCGCTTTTATCACCATTTTGTTGCTTATCCTGTTTTGACTCATCAGAATTTTGCCCTTGGTTTTGATCATCTTTTTTCTGGCTATCATCTTGGTCTTGAGAGTCGTCGCCGTCACTTGGCTGATCTTGCTGGTTTTGTTGCTCTTGTTGATTGAGTAATTGTTCAACTAAAGCTTGGTTGTCAGCTGCTTGTGTAAAGTCGTCTTGTAAGGTTTGGGCTTGTTTGTAGGCTTCAATGGCGTCCTCAAGCTTGCCAGCTTTGGCGAGGGCATTACCGTAGTTGTATAAACCGGTAGCCGACTTATCATTACTAAACTCATTAAGTGCAGCATCAAAATTACCTTGCTGGTAAAGCGCCGCGCCTTTTAACTCACTCGATTGCGCCTGTGTTGCTGCATCGTATTCTTTATTTTTGTAAGCCTCTAATGCACGTTGATCTGCATTTTGCAAAAGAGTAGGAAGCCCTACGGCATACGCATTTTGCTGCGGTAAAAAGCTAAAGGCTAAAAAAGCCCCCAGCAAGGCAGCGCGTCTAAATAAATACAAGCCAAATGGCAGTAATAACAAGAGTCCGTATATACCTGCATCTATTCGCCAAAGTGCGTGGCTTTGTTTTTCGTCTTTCAATAATTCACTCTGTGCATTTGGGGCAAACGTATTTATGTCGTTATTACTAGGCTGGTAACTAGCAAATTTACCACCACTGCTCGATGCTAAATTTTTAAGCTGACTGGCATTGAGAGTAGGTACTACAATTTGGCCGTATCTGTCTTTCAAAAAACCACCTTCAGGTAACTTAATTGGAGCGCCTTGAGCGGTACCCACGCCATATATATTTAATCTATATTGGGTGTTACTGGTAAAGCTACTCACGTCGCTTTGTTCTTGCTGGTCAATACCGTCGGTCACTAAAATAATGTCGCCATCAATATAACCCGCTTGCGTTAATAGCTCTTTGGCCATATCAAGACCGGCTAAAACGTTTGAGCCTTTGTCTGGCATTATTTCAGGGCTTAAGCTTGGAATTAAATTACTAAGTGTTGTGGCGTCGTTTGTTAGTGGCGATATTATATAGGCCGTGCCTGCGTAAGCTACAAGCGCGGTATCACCTTCTTTAAACAGCTCAATCATATCAAGCGCTTTAAAGCGTGATTGCATTAAACGATTTGGTAAAATATCGGTGCTGTACATTGAGTACGACATATCCATAACAATTACACGGGCACTTTTACTTTGAAATACAGGAACTTGTTTTTTCTCAAAGCTAGGCCCAGCACTAAATAAAATGCCAAGGCTGCAAAACAAAGCAACTAACCAAAGTGGCTGGCTGGCTTTAGTGTTTGCTTCGCTCATTATAAATTGTGCTAAATGCGGTGCAATTAGCTGCTCACTAGTCGTTTTTTTATGCTTAATTAAGGCGACAAAAAATAATGCCACAGCAGGTATGAGTAACCATAAAAGAGCGGGGCGAATAAATTCAAAATCCATTAGTTTGGCTCCTTTAATGCACGCAGTGTACTCAGCATTACTTTTAAGCTAATAAGTAAAATAGCGATAAGTAACGGGTAGTAAAATAATGAGCTTTGTGGGCGAAATGTTTGTTCATCAGCGCTAATAGGTTCAAGTTTATCAAGCTCTGCGTAAATTTGTTGAAGGCCTGCTACATCTTTGGCTCTAAAGTATAATCCGCCAGTTTGCTCGGCAATCTTTTTAAGTAAGCTTTCATCTAAATTACTGCCACTAGAGCCACCCATATTAAAGAGGCTAAAGCCGCGCGGATTATCTGAGCCAACGCCAATGGTGTACACTTTAATACCTTCTTCGCGAGCTAGCAGTAGTGCATCTTCTGGGTTTAAATTACCAGCGGTATTTTGTCCGTCGGTTAATAGCACCACAATACGGTTACTTTCATCTTTATTGGCAAAGCGTTTTACCGAAAGACCCAATGCATCACCAATGGCTGTTGCGCGTCCTACTAAACCAATTTGCGCTTCACTGAGCATTTTACTTACTGTTTTAACGTCGCGCGTGAGGGGGGTTTGTAAAAATGCGGTGTCGCCAAATAATATCAGCCCAAGCCTGTCGCCTTGACGCTGCTCTATAAAATCACTGAGTACGGCTTTTACCATGGTCAGGCGGTCAACATATTGGCCATTGTAAGCCATGTCTTGTTCGGTCATCGAGCCTGATAAGTCAACTGCTAACATTATATCGCGCCCTTCATTTGGTAATGAGATTGGCTCATCTAACCATGTTGGATTGGCAGCGGCAGTAACAAGTAATAGCCAAATTATCCATTCGAAAGGATTTAAACGTTGTGCGTGTGGCTCAATGCTTTGGCTGGTTAAATTGTGCTTTGCAAAACTGGGTATACGTAAACGTGTACTGGCATTACTTGCCGCGGGTTTTAATAGTAAAAGTAATAAAGGCAAGGGCAGTGATAAAAATAACCATGGCCAGCTAAATTCAAACATTTACTGACTCCTTTATTTTAAATTGCTTAATACCTTGGCGAAATTTTTCGCACAGTGTTGTATCTTTTTGGCTGGGGTTATACAAGCTTAGTATTTCTTGTTCTGTAAAGCTCAAACCGGTAAGCGTATTAAGTGTTGTGCACCATTTAGAGGTAGATTGCGCAGCAAGGCGCTTGTCGTAATATTCAATCACTAAACGTTTTAAAATAATATGCAGTTGCTGAAGATTTTGCTCACTTTGGCTCAATTGTATTGCGTAGCGTTTAGGCTTTTTAAATTTATGTTTTTTGTAAAATATATAAATAGCTGCGCACAGTGCTAAAAACAGCAGTGCAATAATAACCCACCAAGCAGGGGCGAGTGGCCACCAATTAACTTGGCTTGGCGCTATTATATCGTGCAGGCCATCGAGTGGATTGGTTTGCATGGTTATTTTCTCACTAATTGCAGCTCAAGCGGTGTTGCTGCATTGAATGATATTAAATTAAGACCCGATTTAGTTAAGCGATTAAAGCGCGTACTAAATGCTTGCTCAGCATTTTTAGCAAAGCGTTCTCTAAAGCTGTTATCCATTAATGGTAGGGCAAAGTCTTGACCATTTGCATTAACGGTGACTGCTTGCTTAAACGCAGGTAACTGATGCTCAAATGGATCGCTTATGTGGCAACCAATCAGCTCGCAGTGGCGGCTTAATATTTCGAGTTGCTTAAAGCTGGCATCATCCAGAGCATTAAAATCAGACACTAAATACACTAAGCTGCCTGGTTTTGCTAAATGGTTAAGGCGCTTTAGGTTATCGCTAAAGTTGTTAGGGGCTGTTTTATCAATGTTGTTGAGTGCTTGCTGGTGGTTGTCGCATAAATTATGACAAAGCTTAAGGACGGCTTTTTCACGGGCGCTGGGCTTTAGCTCCAAATGCGAGTGCTGATTAAACACAATACCGCCAATTCTATCGCCGCGCTGACACGCCGACCATGCAACAAGAGCGCTTATATGCGCAGCTTGCACCGACTTTAACAGTAACTTTGAGCCAAACAGCATTGAGTTTGAAAAATCAGTGAACACAAACACAGGGCGTTCTTTTTCTTCTTGAAAGAGCTTTGTGTGAGTCTCGCCGGTACGCGCAGTAACTCGCCAATCAATAGAGCGAATATCGTCACCTTGCTGATAATGTCGGACTTCGGCAAATTCCATTCCTCGGCCTTTGTGCGGTGCAAGGTATTGCCCTGTTAAGGTGTTTTTTATTTTCACCTTAGGGGCAAGTTCAAGCAATTGCGCTTTGGCTTTGTAATACATCAGCTCTTTGAGTGCTAAATTAACACCGTGGCTATGGCTCTGTTTGAGCCATGCTTGGGATTCTAATTGTTTTTGCATAACTTATGGTACGGCTACAAGTTCAACTATACGGCTTATTACTTGATCTTTAGTAATGCCATCGGCTTGGGCTTCGTAACTTAAAATAATGCGGTGACGCAGTACGTTATGCACAACAGCTTGAATGTCATCAGGTGCTACAAAGTCACGGCCTTGAAGCCATGCATGAGCACGAGCACATTTATCAAGTGCTATTGTTGCACGCGGACTTGCACCAAACTCAATCCAGCTACCTAGTTGCGCATCTAATTTAGCGCCTTCACGGGTGGCAATAATAAGTTGTACTAAATATTGCTCAAGTGGCTCTGCTAGATAAAGGCCTAATATTTCTTTACGAGCTGCAAATAAATCGCTTTGACTAATTTTTTGCATTACTGGTTGTTGCTCGTTAAGCGCTTCGCCACGTGTTAAACGTAGTATATCAAGCTCATGCTCAGCGCCAGGGTAGCCAATACTTAGGTGCAGTAAAAAGCGATCCAGCTGGGCTTCTGGTAACGGGTAAGTCCCTTCTTGCTCTAGCGGGTTTTGTGTTGCCATAACTAAAAACAGTTCGCTAAGCGGATAAGTGTTTTTACCCACGGTCACTTGGCGCTCTGCCATGGCTTCTAATAGTGCTGATTGCACTTTGGCTGGTGCACGGTTAATTTCGTCAGCTAAAATTAGGTTGTGAAAAAGAGGGCCTTTTTCAAATACAAACTCGCTAGTTTGTTGGCGGTAAATATCGGTACCTGTTACATCAGCCGGTAATAAGTCTGGCGTAAACTGTACGCGCTGAAACGATCCTTCAATACCTTTAGCAAGTGCATTAACTGCACGTGTTTTTGCAAGCCCAGGAGGGCCTTCTACTAATAAGTGACCATCAGCTAAAATAGCAATAAGTAGCGCTTGTGTAAGCTCTGGCTGGCCAATGATTTGTGTATCTAAGTACGTTTTTAATTGTGAAAATGCGTTAGCTGCCATAATAAGTGGACTGTCCTCGTCAGCTGGGTTTGTACCTAATAGTGTTAGGTGATAAATACTGACCTATTTATAAGGTTTATAATTGGGTAACTCAAGAGTTAGACTGTATTTTTTAAAATAGTTCGTTATTTTTTAACGATTTTAAGCGTACCACAAAACTTTGTAAATGCGTCTAAAAAAGCCTATTGTGATAGTCGTAATTAAACACTATTTATATAAATTTGTGTTTATCTATTGGCTTTAGTACACGGGTTGTTTAGAATCGAGGAAAACAAACAGGTCAGACCTGTCAGCGGGAGAGCATAAATGTCTGAGCAAAACATACTAAAAACACCAAAGGGCGACCGTATTGCCATAGTTAGCGGCTTACGTACACCTTTTGCAAAGCAAGCAACAGCGTTTCACCATGTACCTGCACTTGATATGGGTAAATTGGTGGTTAACGAAATGCTTGAACGATTAAATTTCAACAAGTCAGAAATTGATCAACTTGTATTTGGTCAAGTAGTACAAATGCCAGAAGCGCCAAATATTGCACGTGAAATTGTATTGGGCACAGGTATGCCGGTATCGGTTGATGCATATTCTGTATCGCGCGCATGTGCTACCAGCTTTCAGGCTATTGCTAATGTAGCTGAGTCTATTATGGCGGGATCTGTAAGTGTAGGTATTGCAGGCGGCGCAGATTCGTCATCAGTATTGCCAATTGGTGTTAGTAAAAAGCTAGCAGGCAGCTTAGTTGATTTAAATAAAGCGCGTACGCTTGGTCAACGCTTAAAAATATTTTCAAAACTGCGTTTAAAAGATTTATTACCAGTGCCTCCTGCAGTTGCAGAGTACTCAACAGGCCTTTCAATGGGGCAAACTGCTGAGCAAATGGCTAAAACACATAATATTAGCCGTGAAGATCAAGATGCGTTAGCGCATCGTTCTCACTCACTTGCAACGCAAGCATGGGCTGATGGAAAGTTAAAAGATGAAGTAATGACGGCGCATTTACCGCCATATAAAAGCTTTATTTCAGAAGATAACAACATTCGTAAAAACTCAACGGTTGAAGGCTACGCCAAGCTTAAACCTGTTTTTGACCGTCAGCACGGTACTGTTACCGCCGCAAATGCAACACCATTAACTGATGGTGCAGCGGCCGTACTTATGATGAGCGAAAGCAAAGCAAAAGCACTAGGCTACGAAATACTAGGTTACGTACGTAGCTTTGCATTTTCGGCAATTGGCGTAGAAAAAGACATGTTAATGGGCCCAGCTCATTCAACGCCTATTGCACTAGATAGAGCGGGTATTACGCTTGCTGATTTAGATTTAATTGAAATGCACGAAGCGTTTGCATCGCAAACACTTGCCAATATGAAAATGTTTGCTTCAGACAAATTTGCACAAGAGCATTTAGGTCGCAGCAAAGCAATTGGCGAAATTAACATGGATAAGTTTAACGTTAACGGCGGCTCTTTAGCATATGGTCACCCATTTGCAGCGACAGGTGCACGCTTAATTACGCAAAGCTTACACGAGCTTAAACGTCGTGGTGGCGGTTTAGCATTAACAACAGCGTGTGCTGCTGGTGGTTTAGGTGCAGCCTTTGTATTGGAGAGCGCGTAATGACAGATTCAGTATTTAATTTAGCGGTAGATGAAAATAAAATCGCCGTGGTAACGATTGATGTGCCGGGTGAGAAAATGAATACCCTGCGCAGCAGTTTTGCCGATGATTTAAAAGCGTTACTAGAAGACGCTAAGTCGCAAAATGTAAAAGGCATGGTATTTATAAGCGGAAAAAGCGATAACTTTATTGCTGGCGCCGATGTAAAAATGCTCGATAGCGTTCAAAAGCGTGAAGATGCTTTAGCTATTAGCGAGCTATGTCATCAAGCGTTTTTTGATATGACAAAATTGCCATACACAACAGTAAGTGCGATTCATGGCGCTGCATTAGGTGGTGGTTTAGAGTTTGCTTTAGCATGTGATTACCGTGTTGGTACCGACAGTGATTTAACAAAAATTGGCTTACCAGAAGTGCAACTTGGTTTACTTCCTGGTGGCGGCGGCACCCAACGCTTAACTAAAATTGTTGGTATTCAAAAAGCACTAGAGTGGATGCTAACAGGTAAACAGATTCGCCCTACGCAAGCTAAAAAAGCAGGTGTGCTTGATGACTGTGTACCGCACAGTGTGCTGCTAAAAGTTGCAAAAGAATTTGCGACTAAGAAAAAGCCACAAGCAAAAGAGCCAAAGCTCGACAATATTAGTAAATTACTAGAGTCAAACCCGTTTGGTCGTAACTTTATCTTTAAAAAAGCAAAAGAAAACGTACTTAAAAAAACGGGCGGGCACTACCCAGCACCACTCGCTATTATTAAAGCAGTGCGAGCTAGTGTAGAACTTGATGAGCTAAAAGCGTATAAAACAGAAGCTGAAAGCTTTGCAACACTTGTAATGAGTGACGAATCGAAAGCGCTTCGCGGTATTTTCTTTGCAACCACTGAAATGAAAAAAGAGTGGCGCAATGATGACGCACCCGCAATAAGCAAAACTGCTGTTTTAGGTGGTGGACTAATGGGCGCAGGCATTGCGCACGTAAGTGCTGTTAAAGCTAAAGTACCGGTACGTATTAAAGATGTAGCAGAGCAGGGCATTAGTAATGCAATGAGCTACACCTATAAAATTTTAGATAAGCGTCTTAAGCGTCGTATTATGTCTAAAGCTGATGTGCAGTTAACGATGAACCGTATTACAGGTACAACTGACTACAGTGGCTTTAAACACATTGATTTAGTAATAGAAGCGGTGTTTGAAGACCTTGCACTTAAGCAAGGTATGGTTGCAGACGTAGAGCAGCAATGCCAAGCAAATACAATTTTTGCAAGTAACACGTCATCATTACCAATATCGCAAATTGCAGCGCAGGCAGCACGTCCTGAAAATGTAATTGGCTTGCATTACTTTTCACCAGTGGAAAAAATGCCATTAGTGGAAATTATTCCACACGAAGGTACGTCTCAAGAGACCATTGCCCGCGTTGTTAACTTTGCACGTAAGCAAGGTAAAACGCCAATTGTTGTAAAAGACATGGCCGGTTTTTACGTCAACCGTATTTTAGCGCCTTACTTAAACGAAGCTGCTAACTTAATGTTAGCAGGCGAGCCAATTGAAAAGATTGATGCAGCGCTTGTTGAGTTTGGTTTTCCGGTAGGCCCGCTGGCTCTACTTGATGAAGTAGGTATTGATATTGGCTCTAAAATTGCCCCAATTCTTGAAAAAGAATTAGGCGAGCGTTTTAAAGGCCCTGATGCATTTATGCGTATGATTGATTCAAAACGCCTTGGCCGTAAATCGGGTCGTGGTTTTTATGAATACGATAAAAAAGGCAAAAAGGTTGATGAGTCAGTTTACGAACTATTGGGTGTTACCCCGGCTCCACGTTTAAACAAGAGCGAAATTGCTAAGCGTTGTGTATCGCAAATGCTTAACGAAGCAGTACGCTGTTTAGATGATGGCATTATTGCCAGCCCACGTGATGGCGACATTGGTGCAATATTTGGTATTGGTTTTCCACCATTTTTAGGTGGCCCGTTTAGCTATATGGATAAATTAGGCGCAAGTAAAATAAGCTCTGATATGTCTACATTAGCTAACAGCGATGCTAACTTTGCACCATGTGAATCACTGGTAACAATGGCAAGCTCTGGTGCTACTTTTTATAACGCAACACATGTTGAGGTTGTAGCTCCTGAAGTACAAAGCACTGAGTCACAAGAGCAAAGTGTAGCTGAGCCTGAAGTTATTAAAGAGATTGAAACGAAAGAATAAAGTTTCTGCTATCTAAAAAAACCGCATTTAAATGCGGTTTTTTTATAGTTTTTATAAATAAATGAGGAGCTTAATGACATTATTTACACAAAGATTGAGCATGTACCAAATGGAAGAATCTGATTGGCCTCTTTTTCTAGCGCTTCATCGCGATCCTCAAGTCCTTAAGTATTGTTTTGATATGCCAATGGAGTCACTGGTAAGAAACCGCTTTGAGATACGCTTGCCTAAGTGGAATGCTAAATCACGTCATCCCCTGTGTTTACTCATTATTAATAATCAAACAAAACAACCTGTGGGTGTTACAGGCTTTGCCTATGACGGAGAAACCGCAGAGCTTGGTTATTTATTATTGCCAGAGTATTTTAATAAAGGCTACGCGACAGAATCCCTAAGAGCTGTGATTGACTGGGCTTGGAAAGAATGTGGTATTAGGCAGTTTAAAGCAGTCGTAACGCGTGGCAATATTGGTTCTGAAAAGGTGCTTGGTAAGTGCGGTTTAACCCATACCGATACACTTTTTAAAGTGCATACAATAGGCGAAAAGTTATATGACGATTTAATTTATACGCTTAAGGTGTAGGGTTTTAATGGGCTAGTAGCCTAGCCCAAAAAGTGTTTACAAGTGAAGTGAAATAGCTTTTCGGTCTTTTTCTGGCATGTTTTCTACGACTAAATTAAATGAGTTATCAATCATTCTCTCAATTTCACCTTGTGGAATTGTGCCGTCTAAAATTACTGTGTTCCATAAGCGTTTATTCATATGGTAACCAGGGATCACTGCCGGGAAAATATCACGCAATGATATTGCTTCATCAGGATCGCACTTTAAGTTAAGCCACCAAATAACCTCACCATCATCATTAGTTTGACCGTCATTGCCAATAGCAAGAGTCGCAAACATTTTATGATTCACTTTATATACATCAACCTCTTGCGCAAATGGTTTTGTAACCTGAACAAGTGGTTTTTTAACTAAATACTCATGTACTTTTTTCTGGTCCATGATCCATTCCTTGAAGTCATACTCGGTAAAGCTACCATAGCAGTTTTTTTCACATTTGATTATATGTATTTTAGTATAAATTAAAATTTTACAAGCTAATACAACATGTAGCGTAAAACCAACGTAATTTTAGTTGAACAAAATCCAGTTCGTGGTATGTTTCTGGCAATCAAAAAAATAATAGGAATTTACACATGCCAAAGGCGAGTGATGTTAAAAAAGGTACTGCTATTGACTTCAATGGCCGCGTTTTAGTTGTAAAAGATATTGTGCGCTCTGTGCCGCAAGGTCGTGCTGGTGGTAGTTTATACCGTATGCGTTTATACGATGTGGTAACCGGTGGTAAAGTTGACGAAACATTCAAAGACAGTGACATGCTAACGCTGGCTGATTTAACACGCCGTGAAGTAATGCTATCGTACATTGATGGTGACGAGTATGTGTTCATGGATAATGAAGATTACACGCCTTATAACTTAAGCAAAGATGCTATTAGCGAAGAAATTTTATTTGTTAATGAAGAAACACAAGGCGTACACGTAATTGTTATTGATGGCGCGCCAGTAGGGCTTGATTTACCGTCAAGTGTTGAACTTGTTGTTGAAGAAACAGACCCATCTATCAAAGGTGCATCTGCGAGTGCTCGTTCAAAACCTGCACGTATGTCTACTGGCTTAAATATTTCTGTGCCAGAGCATATTTCAACAGGTGACCGTATCCGTATTAATACTGTTGAACACAAATTTATGGGTCGTGCTGAAAAGTAACTTGTAATACCAACCTGCATAAATCTTTGATCAATTTAACGAATTAAATTGCACTATAACGTCGTTAAAAGTTTTTTATTTACGACTGCATGGATGCATGGATGCATGGATGCAGGAGGTAGAGCAATGCAGGGAGCAATTGCCGAGAACAACTAGATATAAAAACTTTTGCCTAGTTCTAGCGTAATTTTCTTAACGTTAAATAGACCCCATATATAAGCAGATTGGTATAAATTATAATTTTAAAAGCCGAATCTGTGTTTAACAGCTTCGGCTTTTTTGTGCGCGCGGGGGATTTGTTGCTTTAAATTTAATCACGTTAGCGTTAGAATAAGTGCCGTATTTTTGAGCAACTTTAAAGGGTAATTTTGTTTATAGTTTTACTAAGCAGTGCATTTATAGCTTTAATGTATTTAGAAGCCATTAAAAAAGGTATGCCAATTAAGCGATGGCTTATTTTAGGCGGTTTACTTGGGCCTGTGGCCTGGTGCTTATTTAATCTACATTATCGCCGTGCTTTAGTAAGAAATGTAGGTATAAATGCGTGTATATGGCGCCCTTAATTTATCGACGCCACATTTTTATTTTTTCTAATTAAGCTTGGGGCTGCTTTAGTTTGTTGCTGCTTTAAAAATTCAGTAAATTCACTTTTTGATAGTGGCTTAGAATAGTAATAACCTTGTACTGTTTCGCAATTAAGCTTTTTAAGTATATCAATTTGATGAGCTTGTTCTACACCTTCAGCAACTACATGCAAATCAAGGTTATGCGCAATAGTGACTATTGAGTCGACCATATTACGCCCTCGTTCGTTGGTCATGTCATCTATAAATGCTTTATCTACTTTAAGTGTATTAAGCGGAAATTGCTTTAAATACGCTAATGATGAATAACCAGTACCAAAATCATCCATTGCTAAATGAATACCTCGGGCACTTAACGAACGCATAATTGCAATGGCTTCTTTAGGGTCGTCCATTACAGTACCTTCTGTTATTTCAAGCTCTAAAAAGTAAGAAGGTAATTCGTTTTTTTGCAAAATAACGTCAATACGAGAAGTTAAATCGGGGAGGCTAAATTGCTTTGCTGATAAGTTGACAGCTACTCGGCCGCTAAATAAACCGCTATCTAGCCATTCTTTTACGTCTCTGCAGGCTTTGTTTAATACCACTTCACCAATTTCAATTATTTGGCCCGTCTCCTCGGCTATGGGTATAAACACGCCTGGGCTAATAATGCCTTTTTTGGGTGTAATAAAGCGTACTAATGCTTCCATTCCGGTTAGCTTGCCTGTGCGGATATTCATTTTTGGTTGGTAGTACACTTCAAAATGATCTTCTTTTAAACCAAAGCGCATAAGGTTTTCTATTTGTAGTCGTTTAACGGCTTGACGGTTCATCGTGTCGTTAAAAAATAAGTAGCTGTTACCTTTCTTTTTAGCATGATACATCGCGGTATCTGCATTTTTTAAAAGCAGTTCAGGCGTATTACCGTCTTCTGGAAATAATACAATGCCTACACTTGAGGTGATTGCCAGTTCGTGGCCAGCCATTTTAAATGGTGTAGCAATGGCTGCTAAAAACTGTTTTGCCATACGTGTAATTACATGTATGTCGTTAGTGTCAGACATTACAAGAGCAAACTCATCGCCGCCTAAACGATAAAATACATCATTTTCGCGGGTTAGTTTATTTAAGCGCATTGCTAGTTTAGCTAATAAGCTGTCACCTAGTTGATGCCCTAACGAGTCATTTATTTTTTTAAAGTTATCTAAATCGAATACAAGCAAGGCGTGATGCGAGTTGAGCTTTACTAGCTTTTGCAAATCAGTAAAAAATAAATTTCGGTTAGGCAGGCTAGTTGTGCGATCTCGATTCGATAAGTTATGTAACTGCGATTCGGCTTTTTTACGCTCTGTTAAATCTGAATAAACAACGACATAATTAGTTATTTGATTTTGATCGTTTTTAATTTCATCTATCGATATTTCTATAGGCAATAAAACACGCTCACTATTACGAAGCTTCACTTCTTGTTGGATATGTTCGCGCTCTTTTACTATTTCAATAATTCTGTTTGTGTAGCTTGGCTCATACCCAGATAGGTTGAAATCTTTTCCTAAGTATTGCTCGCGTACGCCACCAAACAAGGTTAAAAAACTCGGGTTTATATCAACCAGTTTAAAGTTTTTATCGTAAATTGCTAAGGCGTCAGTGAGAGATTCAACACATTTAGCAAAAAGGTTTAAGCGTTCTTCCGTTGATTTTAACTGTGATATATCGCGAACGGTACCGGTCATTCTAAGGGGTGATAAGTTGGCGTCTTTTTCAATTATTTTTCCGCGATCGAGTACCCAATGCCAACGACCAAATGTATCTTTGATTCGGTAGGTGGCTTCAAAAAAAGCAGACTGCTCTGCAAAGTGTACTTTTAACAAGTGCTCAACGTTATTAATATCGTGAGGGTGAATAAGGCCTTTGTTTGGCGGAAACCCCATTAAGGTAGTCGAATCCATTAAGTACTTATCGTTAATACGAATAACTTCGCCTGTTTTTATGTTCCAGTCCCAAAGTGTATCGCCGCTACCTTCTACAGTGCTTTTAAGGCGTTTTTCCGAAAGACGGAGTTGACGGCGTGAGCGTCTAAGTTTGTGGATTACAAATAACAGGTAGGGCAAAGCAAGCGCTATAATGGCGCTTGCTAGTATAAGTATATTGTCGGAGTTGTAATTAAATGATGACTCAAAGGCAAAAAGCTCAAATGAGTAAGCAAGTACTACAAGCATGCTTAGTTTTATTATTATTTTTATCATTTTTTTATTACTTCTAATTTACAAATGATAATTTAAAACAAGCTAAACCTAGTGTCAAAGAGATTGAGAGTAAACGGGCATATTTTGAGATTTATTGACTTTTGCCGAGCTTAAAAGCTCATATCTTGGTCTATTATCATCAAATAGGCTTAGTGCATAAACTTTTAGTTCTTTTAGGGTTAGCGCATTTAAGGCATCTAAAAGTCGTTGTTGCATATGAAATTCATGATCTCTGTTACCAATAGCAAGCCATAACCGTTGTGAGCGTAGGCGCAGGTTTTTATCTTTTTCTGCAATATGAGTACTAAGGCCGTGTTTTTGCTGTTGCCAATCGTTTTCATCAAGTGCATCAATGTTATCAAGGTAGTTTTTAATAAAACGGTTATGTCGATGCAATAAAGTTTTTGCATCAAACTTAGGTGACTGCACATAAAATGCTATTCCAGCACGCGTGTTAAATGGTGCATAACCTGCGCCTACTAAATAACCAAGTTGCTGTGTAGTTCGTAATTCATTAAAGTAATCTTGATTAATTAAATGATTTAACGCCATCATTTTTACTTTTTCGGCCACGCAATCCGTTTGCGCTTGATAGTAAATAACCATTGCATGGTCGTTACAAGGAAGCTCTAACTCGTAGCGAGTTACTTTTTTAATTTCAAAAAGAGGGCGTCTTAAATCTTCAATTATGGTTGCGTTTTTTAAGTGATTTGCGACCTTTTTTTGAAAGGCTATTGCATCACTTTGCTGCCAGTTACCATGTAAAAATGATTCAACATGTAGTGCTTTAAAAAAGTCTGTTCTGAACTCATTAAATTGCTGAAAACAGGTGTTTTTTAATGCCGATGCAAGCTCCCCAGGTTGTGGGTTCCAAGGCATTATTTTTGCGCCTAAAATGCTAAATAACTCACTGACTGGTTTGTTTTGGTTGCTATTGCGCCAATGCCTTACAAGCTGTTTTTTATATTCAGCAAAGCGTTTTGCACAGATCTCTACATTAAATAAAGCATCTATTAATTGATCAACAAGCTCTAACTGGCTAGATGAAAGCCCCGCAGTATGTAGAGTTAATCCACCTTGATGCGAGGTTAAGTGGTAGCTAAGTCCCGCAAGTTCTGCTGGATAAAATTGCTCGCCCACACTATCCATAAATAAATCTGTAAATAAGCGGGTGAGTGCCATATGTTTTACATCTTTTACGGCAAAATCAGAATCCATGGCCAAATAAAAATGGCCTTTAGCAACACGAAATGTGTTGTCTTGTTTAAACCAAAAGTCAAAACCGGGTTCTTTTACTAATAACTCGGGTTTTGTTTGTGGTTTTACGACATCAAATAACACCACTTCTTTTGTTAAATAAGGATTAGCTGTAGGTAGCAGCATTTCGCTCAACGGCTTATTTATCTCGCTAAGGGCATCAAGCCAACTAGGTGAAATATGTTCTACTTTATATGGTGTGTTGTACCATGCCGTTTTATGTTCAGGCTCTACATCTGGATGTATAAGTACGATGCGCATATTATGTGGCGTTAACCACTGCATGGCCATTTCGTGGGTCGCTTTTTTAAAGCCTTCCATTAAATAGTCGCCTTGCACGTAATTTGCTTCATCGTAATGCTGCATATTAATGCTTAAATTACTGACCCAATCAATCAGGCGTGACTTTTCTTGGTTATCGAATGCTATTTGTAATAGATTTTTTTTATCTTGGTATAAGCGTGGCAATTTTTCGGTGTTATCGTTAATTAAGCAAATGTATTCAAACACCATTTCAATAATGTCTTCGAAGTATTCAATACCTTCATCGGTAAGCGCTAAGCTAATATTAAAATCTTTGAAGTTGCTGCCATTAATACCACCGCCAGCAGAAAGCGCGTTTATCCAGCCTTGTTCTTTTAAAATAGAATAAAGAGAACCCGCGCCTTCATAGCCAAGTAAGTGGGCAATAAAACTTACTGTTTTATGGCGATAAAAGTCGTCAATATTAGGCATAGCAAAACTTATAATAAGTTTTTGCATATGCTTATGTGGCTCAATGTGGAGTATTTTTCCTATGTCTTGTTTACGATAAAGTGGCTCACTGATCTCTGGCTTTTTAAGGTTTTTGTTGCCGTTAATTGCGCCAAAGTAAGTTTGAGTCCAGCTTTGTAGTGTGTCTAATGTTTCGTTTGCGCAAATAACTAAAGTCATCCACTGAGCTTGGTACTGGCTATTAAAAAAGTCACGAAGCTCATCACTAATACAGCGCTCTCTGTCAGCTAAGGTTTGTAGGTTTCCTACAGAAAACTTAGCAAATGGATGAGCTGGATTTACCGTTTCTTTATGGGCTTGATAAATACGGCGACCGTCGTCTTTTATTTTTAGTTTAAACTCGGCTTCAATTGCGTTACGTTCTTTTTCTGTTTCGGCTGAATTTAAAAGAGGCGCAATAAAAAAGCGGCTAAATTGGGTAAGTGCTTGTTCAAATTCTTGATTGTTAATATCAAAAAAGTAACAGGTATGCTCAGTGCCGGTCCACGCATTGGTGTTGCCGCCAGCTTGCGAAACAAAATTATTAAAACTGCCTGAATCTGGGTATTGGTCAGTGCCTAAAAAAAGCATGTGCTCTAAAAAGTGTGCTAGGCCTTGCCTATCAAGAGGGTCGTCAAAATGTCCGGCGTTAACTGCCATTGATGCTGCCGCTTTTGTAGAATCTTTATCTTGCACTAATAGTACTTTTAGACCATTGTCCAGTGTAAAGGCGCGGTATGCTCTGTTATCATTGCGGCTGATATTCAAATGATGCTCCTGAAACTAAACGTTTACTTGTTAACAACAGATGATGGCTTCAGGAAAGCGAAGTACAGCTTAAAGATTTACCTGAATCTCATGAAAGAACTATTTTAGAAATAAATAGATTTATATTGTTAATATAGCTGACAAACGGGCAAACTGGCTACTGTTTTATATTCTTTAATCGGTTGATTTTTTATGAAAACAATTCTAATAATGCGCCACGGCGAAGCAACACCCATGCAGGCTGATGATGCAGGTAGAAATTTAACCCAAGCAGGGCATGATGAAGCTGAAAAAATGGGCCTTTGGCTCAGTAAAGCACATTACCCTGATGCACTGTTAGTTAGTCCTTACATTCGAGCACAGCAAACAGCTGCGGGTGTGGCTAAAAATAACGTATTTAAATTTAGCGAAACCACGTCTGATATAATTCCCGAAGGCAAACCTCAAATTGCTGCTGACTACATCGAAACACTTATTGCTACTCACCCCCAATGCAATACATGGCTTATAGTGGCACACATGCCTATTGTAAGTTACTTAGTGGACCAATTAAGCCCTGGCAATATGCCCATTTTTAATACGGGTGCTGTTGCTGTTATTAGTTACGATGAGCAAACCCAGCGTAGTAGTTATTTAAGTATAAATGCCCCAGAAAACGTTTAAATATAAATAATTGAGTAAAGTAAAATGACAATAGAACGTTTACAAACAGGTGCGCGCATGAGCCGCATTGTAAAACATAACGGCACTGTGTATTTATGTGGGCAGGTATGCGCCGACGCGCAAAAAGATATCAAAGAACAAACTCAAACTATGCTTGATAAAGTAGAGGCATTGCTTGATGAAGCGGGAAGTTCAAAAGAACATATGCTTAGCGCGACTATTTATGTAAAGAGCATGGAATACTTTGCTGATATGAATGCAGTATGGGATGCGTGGGTAACCGAGGGTTGTGCACCAGCACGTGCCTGCGTAGAAGCTAAAATGGCACGTGATGCACTGCTTGTTGAAATTTCAGTCGTTGCAGCTTTAAAAGAATAATAGCTTTAATGACTTGCTCCCCCGTTGTACTCATCACTGGCTCTAGTCGAGGTATTGGCGCAGCTACCGCATTATATTTTGCAAAGCACGGTTATAATGTTTGCATTAATTATAAAGCAGATTTAGCTAGTGCAATATTGGTGGCAGAAAAAGTAAAGCAATTAGGCGTTGAGGCTGAAGTAATTCAAGGTGACGTGTCACTAGAGGCTGACGTTTTAGCTTTATTTATGCATATAGATAAAGTCTTTGGTCAACTTGATGTACTAATAAATAACGCCGGTATTTTAAAACCACAAATGCCTTTGTTAGAAATGAGTGCTGAGCGCATAAACGAAGTTTTGACTACAAATATTACCAGTGCTTTTTTATGTAGCCGTGAGGCAATAAAGCGAATGGGAAATAGCGGTAGTATTGTTAATGTTTCATCGGGGGCCGCTAAAACGGGCTCTCCTAATGAGTACATTGATTATGCAGCATCTAAAGGTGCAATGGACACATTTACTATTGGCTTGGCAAAAGAGGTGGCAAGTAAAGGTATTCGAGTTAACTCGGTTAGACCTGGGCTTATTTACACTGATATGCATAGCGATGGCGGTGAAAAAAATCGAGTCGATCGTCTTAAAAGTAAATTACCCCTTGGCAGAGGCGGTACACCCGAAGAGGTTGCTGCAGCAATTTACTTTTTAGCTTCAGAGCACGCTTCTTTTACAACGGGTAGCTTTGTTGATGTAGCCGGCGGTTTGTAAGCTAAAGTAATAAAGCTAGCCAAAACGTAAAGCTAATAACACTTAAGATAGTAGAAAGTACGACAGCCCCAGCAAGAGTAGCTTCATGCTGCTTTATTTGAGTCGCAATAAGATAAGCATTTACGCCAACAGGGGACGCACTTAAAAGTACCAATACATTAAGTATTTGCGTGTCTAGCTTAAATACATAGGTGCCTACCAATAAAACTAGCGCAGGCAATAAAAATATTTTTAAAATTGATGCTATTAACGCCGGTTGCCAATTTGCAGCTATTTTATAAAAAGCTAAATTAGCACCAAGTACAAATAGCGCACAGGCAATTGCTGGTTTAGCTAATAGCTCCAAACTATTTGCTAAGTCGGTAAACAGTGTAACTCCTAATATGTTTAATATAAGCCCGCACCCAATACTTAGTACTATTGGGTTTAACACCATACTTTTTCCAAAGTGCGACCACGAAAATTTATCGCTACTGCCCTTAGCCCCTATTAAAAAAGTAAGTGCAAATAACAATGTGCTATGAAAAGTAATGATCATAAACGCAATGGCTATCATCTCTTTGCCAAGCGATGCAATAACAATAGGAATACCCACTAACACCATATTTGAATAGCTAGAAGCGAGTCCAAAGACGCCGTGTTGTTGGTAATTTTTTAAATACTTTTTATTTAAATAAAAGCGATCAATTAAAATACCCACCCCAAACACGCTCAGAACGGGTATGTAAAAACTCAAAAATGCAAAAAGGCTAATGCTTTGCTGTAAGTTAATTTGCGACATATTTAACAATAAAAAAGCAGGCAAACTAATATAAAAAGTAAATTTACTTAAGCCTGCAATATGCTGCTTTTCGAAAAATTTTAATCGGCAACAGCTATAACCAAACGCAACAATAAAAATGAGTGGAAAAATAATCGAAAAAATATGCACGAAGTTACATCCTAGTAATAGCTAAAGTTAGCGTCTAAATTCATCACTTTGCGGTAAATTAATTAGTATGAGTACAGCGCCTCTACCACCATATTCGAGAGGGGCTTGGTGCATCGCTATTACGTCTGGGTGCTGTACTAAGTACTGAGGCACTTTGTGCTTTAGTACGCCGCCGCCAATACCGTGCACTACACATGCACAATAGTAATGCTGCTTTTTACATTCGTGAATGAGTCCAGCGAGTTCATCTTTAGCAAGTTCTTTATTTAAGCCATGTAAATCTAGCGTCAAATCGGGTGCAAAGTCACCACGGCGAAGCTGTTTAGCTAGGAAGGTATCTTGGCCTGGTTTTACATATTTAACCGTGCCGTGGGTGTCTATATCGGGAATATAAACGTCTGAGAAGAAAAATTCAGATTGAGCCTGCTTTTTTTGCTGGGCAAATTGCTTAGCTTGTGACACCTTAGGCTTTGTATCAAAACGATGAGTATCTTGTTTAAATACTTTGGCGTCTGTGATCGTTTGACGAAATAAGCTTATGTCGTCATTGCTTAGGGACGAATGTGATGGAGTGTCTTTTTTCATAACTATTACCTAAACAAAAAAACGTAAAAACGCAGCGCAAAAGGCGGTACAATACTTAAATGAGGGGCAATTGTAATTTGCCCAGCGCAGATAGGCAATGCAATCGTCTTAAAGACTCAAAACAGTCAGTAAGCTAAT
This sequence comes from Pseudoalteromonas sp. SA25, assembly GCF_011378705.1. Taxonomy (NCBI): domain Bacteria; kingdom Pseudomonadati; phylum Pseudomonadota; class Gammaproteobacteria; order Alteromonadales; family Pseudoalteromonadaceae; genus Pseudoalteromonas; species Pseudoalteromonas sp. SA25. The sequence goes on from NZ_WTKV01000008.1 coordinate 69,460, forward strand.
ACAGGTAAAAATATATGAGCGATTTACAAATAGAAGAAGCAACACTCGAAGAAGCCGTTGCAGAACTGTCAACTTTACATGACTGGTTACGTTGGACTACAAGCCAATTTGCAAGTAGTAGTATATTTTTTGGACACGGTACAGATAACGCATGGGATGAAGCTGTAAGCTTATTACTGCCTGCGCTTAGCTTGCCTGTTGATGCGCCAAAAGAATTAATGCACGCGCGTTTAACAAGCACAGAAAAAAACCGACTTGCGGGTCTTATTGCAGAACGTATTAACGACTGCACACCAGTACCTTACTTAACAAACATTGCATGGTTTGCGGGTATGCCATTTTATGTGGATGAACGTGTACTTATACCTCGCTCACCGTTTGCTGAGCTTATCAGCAACCGCTTTACACCCTGGCTTGAAGAGCCACAATCGGTTAACCGTATATTAGATTTATGTACAGGCTCGGGTTGTATCGCAATTGCACTTGCGCAAGCTTTTGAGCAGGCACAAGTTGATGCGGTAGATATATCGTATGAAGCGCTTGAAGTGACAGACATTAACATTAACGATTACATGTTAACTGATCGTGTGTTACCTATTCAGTCTGATGTATTTAGCGGTGTACCAGGTCAAAAATACGACCTAATAGTAGCAAACCCACCATATGTTGATGCAGAAGATATGGCTGACTTACCACGTGAATTTCATCATGAACCAGAGCTTGGGCTTGCTTCAGGCCACGATGGTTTAGATGTAACCCGTACTATTTTAAGTGAAGCGAGTGAACACCTAACTGATAACGGTTTGTTATTTGTAGAAGTTGGTAACTCTATGGTACATATGGATGCACTGTATCCGGGCGCGCCGTTTGAATGGATTGAATTTGAACAAGGCGGCTTAGGTGTATTTGTAATTAGCAAAAAGCAGCTAGATGAGTATTTTGCAAAATAAGTAAAAAATGAATAGCCAAGCCGTGTGCTTGGCTATTGGTAGTCATTAGGAATGAGGAAAGTTAATGGCAGGTAATAGCATTGGACAGTTATTTAAAGTGTCCACCTTTGGTGAGAGCCACGGCGTTGCATTAGGCGGCGTTGTTGATGGTACTCCCGCAGGTCTTGAAATCACAGAGGCCGACTTACAAATTGATTTAGATCGCCGAAAACCAGGCCAAAGCCGTTATACAACGCAGCGCCGCGAAAGCGATCAAATAAAAATATTAGCAGGCGTTTTTGAAGGTAAAACCACAGGTACCAGCATTGGTTTATTAATTGAAAACACCGATCAACGCTCGCAAGATTACGGCAAAATTAAAGATGTATTTCGCCCAGGTCATGGCGATTACACGTATTGGCATAAGTACGGCCTGCGCGATTATCGTGGTGGCGGCCGTTCGTCTGCACGCGAAACCGCAATACGCGTAGCGGCAGGCGCTATCGCTAAAAAATACTTAAAGCAATTTCATGGTATTGAAGTTAAAGCATGCTTAAGCCAGCTAGGTCCTATTAAGGCGGAAACGTTTGATTGGGACGAAGTTGAAAATAACTTATTCTTCTTCCCTGATGCAAGTAAGCTTGAAGCGCTTGACGAATATATGCGTGACCTTAAAAAGCAAGGTGACTCAGTTGGCGCTAAAGTAAAAGTAGTGGCAAGCAATGTACCTGTTGGTCTTGGTGAGCCAGTATTTGACCGCCTTGATGCCGAACTTGCACACTCATTAATGAGTATTAATGCAGTTAAAGGCGTTGAAATTGGTGATGGCTTTGACGTAGTTGAGCAAAAAGGCTCTGAGCATCGCGACGAGCTAACCCCTGAAGGTTTTACATCAAACCATGCAGGTGGCGTACTTGCGGGTATTTCGACAGGGCAAGATATTATTGCTTCTATTGCGCTAAAACCAACGTCGAGTATTACCATCCCAGGTAACAGCATTAATACAAGCAACGAAGCGGTTGAGATGATCACTAAAGGTCGTCACGATCCGTGTGTGGGTATTCGTGCAATCCCGATTGCTGAGGCAATGATGGCTATTACATTAATGGATCATTTACTGCGCCAACGCGGACAAAATCCACATGTAAACCACGAACACGGGCCAATTAACGGCTCTGTGTAAGTATTTATAATTATAAAAAACGCGGACTACCGCGTTTTTTTATGTCTGTAATTTAGTTCAAAGCCTTTCAGGAGTTGTTCAAGTAGGCCCTATATACTGCAAGAAGGAGGGTAGTAATCATGAACGATAATATTAATGAACACTCACAAATGAAAGCCCAAGCTGCAATAGCCCGCTTAGAGCGATTCAGTAAGTTAACTGATAGCAGCATTGGCATTCCTTTTACTAAATTTAATATAGGTTTGGAGGCTGTGATTGGTTTAATTCCCGTTATAGGTGATGCCGCAGGGCTAATTTTATCAAGTTATGTGCTGATAGAAGCCCAGCGTTTAGGTGTGAGTAAACGTATAAAGACTAAGATGATTATCAATATGATCATAGACTTTGTGGGCGGTTTAGTGCCATTTTTTGGTGATATTTTTGATGCCTTTTTTAAAGCTAACACGCGTAATACACAACTATTAAAAAAGCATTTAAACAAGCAGTTGAGTGAGTAATTAATAGCTTTAAGTAACAGTTAGCAAAGAGACTTTAAACAAAATGTTGTTGGTTGTTAAATCACCTAGTATGGTAGGAGCGTCTATTCACTTTGGTATTTACAATATGCAATTATTTATCGGTAATAAAAACTACTCTAGCTGGTCATTACGCGCATGGTATTTAATGAGTAAATTTGATGTTGAGTTTAGTGAAACCCAGCTAGTACTCGACACCCCCGACTTTTACAATGAACTAAAAAAGACCTTTGCTTTGCAAAAAGTCCCAGCGTTAATTGATGGCGATTTACAGGTATGGGATTCGCTAGCAATTTGTGAATATATTAACGATGCTTACTTATCAGGCGCTGCATGGCCAAAATATATTACCCAAAGAGCTAAAGCGCGTGCACTAAGCGCTGAAATGCATTCAGGCTTTGTGGCACTGCGCAGTGAAATGCCAATGAATATAAGAGCAACCCGTAAAGTAGACCTATCGAGCGAAGCACTAAAAGACATAGCCCGTATAGACGAAATATTTGCACAGCAACAAGATGTGTTTCCAAATGAGTGGTTTTTTGGTGACTTTAGTATTGCTGATGCCATGTATGTGCCTGTTGTACTGCGCTTAAAAACCTATCAAATTACGTTATCGCCAGAGGCACAGCAATATTGTGACTTTGTTATGCGCTGCCCAGTATTGCAAGCATGGATCACTCAGGCATTAACCGAGACCGATATTGTAGAGTGTGATGAAGCAGGAACGCCTGTATAATTATTGTTTTCTTATATGGCATGTTTTATACCTTAAAATCATAAGTTTAAACTAGGCAGCTCATGTATCTAAATCACCCAAGGTATGGCAATACACCAATAACTACCAATACCCCAGTGACAATAGAGGCGATAGAGAATGCGCACTGGCGTTACTCGAGCCTTAAATACTTCCCTAATACGGTAATATTGGCTGATATAAAAAAGCAAAACTATGCCATTTATCCTCGGGCACTTTATGTTGATATTGAAGAGAAGTGCGGGACTTGCTCTAAGGCATTTATTTTTTTTGCTCAAGAGCAGCAATATTGGTTTGAAACATTAAGATTTTGGGTCGATTCACACTGTACTCATTGCTTTGAATGCCGTAGACATGCCAGATATATACTAACTCTACGTAAACGGTACGATATGTTAACTAGCTTAGCCAATAAAACCTCAGGTGAAAAAACACAGCGTAAAGAACTTGGTAATACTCTTTACTGTTTAGGTATTATTAAAAATATCAATAAAGTGAAAGATTAGTCCGCTTATATTTTACTATCACGCCTTATTTTTACTTTAGTTGTAAAAGCCCGTACAATTCGTCTCGTTTTTACTGCGCAAAATAGCGCTGCAACCGAGAAAAATTAGCCTAATTTTATGCATCAAATAGCTGATCTAATTTCAATTTTTGAACGCACTTTTTATCAAAGTCATAATACATGTCTGATAAAAGGCGATTTTGAACCTGTGTATTTACCAGCAACAGAGCACGTGCCATATCACCAAGTTGTATTTGCGCATGGTTTTTACGCGAGTGCATTACATGAGGTTGCACACTGGTTGGTTGCAGGCGATGAACGTCGTTTATTAGAAGATTACGGCTATTGGTATTGTCCTGATGGGCGCGACAAACAAAAACAAGCTGAGTTTGAAAACGTAGAAGTAAAGCCTCAAGCTATAGAGTGGTTATTAAGCACCGCAGCAGGGTTTAATTTTAATGTGTCGGTGGATAACTTAAACGGCGAGCAAACATGTCGGTTTGATTTTCAGCAGCGAGTACATGCACGTGTATTATCGTTAATCGAAAATGGCTTTAACTCTCGTACAGAGTCACTTTTAAAAGCACTCTCTGATTTTTATAATACACAGTGGCCATTAACAGCGCAGCAATTTAATTGGCAACATCCGAAGGAGCTTTGTAATGGCGTTTAAATTAGGTTTAATTGTAAACCCAGTAGCAGGTTTAGGCGGAACAGTTGCCTTAAAAGGTAGTGATGGCGCACACACAGCCGCTAAAGCAATCGAATTAGGTGCAGAACCCAAAGCAAATAGCCGAACAAAAGCAGCGCTTGAAGTGCTATTGCCTTATAAAGAACGCTTAACCATTTACACCGTTAACGGTGACATGGGTGAGCAAACAGCAAAAGCCTTGGGCTTTAATGTAGAGGTTATATACAACACTGCTGCTATAACAACCCCAGATGACACAGAACAAGCAGCAAAAGTACTTAAAGACTTTGGTGTTGATTTAGTTTTATTTGCTGGAGGCGATGGTACAGCGCGTAATATTTGCCATGCAATCGAAGATACCATTCCCGTACTTGGTATTCCTGCAGGCTGTAAAATTCATTCTGGTGTATACGCCATTACACCCAAAGCAGCAGGGCGCGTAGTCGAAATGCTGGTTAAAGGTGAGTTAGTTACCTTAGCTGATGCAGATGTAATGGATATAGATGAAGATGCCTTTAGACAAGGCACAGTAAAAGCAAAGCGCTACGGCGAAATGCAAACACCTAGCGAAGTACGCTATATGCAAGCGGTTAAAAATGGCGGCAAAGAAACCGACGAACTCGTACTTGCCGACATTGCTGCGCATGTTGTATCGCAAATGGATGAAGACACATTTTATATAATGGGTAGCGGCTCAACCGTTGAGGCCATAATGGAAGAAATGGGACTTGAGAATACGTTGCTTGGCGTTGATTTAATAAAAGATCAAACCTTAGTTGCTCAAGATTTAACGGCGAAGCAATTACTTGAGCTTACACATGATCAAAGTACTAAGTTAGTCATTACGCTCATTGGCGGGCAAGGGCATATATTTGGCCGTGGTAACCAGCAATTGAGCCCTGCGCTTATACGCGCAATTGGCAAAGAAAATATTATTGTAGTAGCAACTAAAACAAAACTACAAGCGCTTAATGGTCGCCCCCTTATTTGTGATACAGGCGATGGCGAATTAGATGATGAATTAACGGGTTATATTAAAGTAACCACCGGATTTAACGACCATATTATGTATGCAGTAGGGCACCAAAACCTTGAAAATACAGGTGCTTTACAAAACCAGGAGATTAATAAATGAGTTTAGTGAACTATATCGATGCAGCCCAGCAGTACTTCGATGATTTAGTAATAAAAGCAACTGACGATGAGTTATTTGCAGGCGGCTATTTACGAGGTCATTTTGATCTTGCAGTTGGTTATGCCGAAGTAGAAAAGCTGACAATCAGTATAGATGAGCTAAACGAAACTGTAGAGCAGAGCTTAGTTAAAGCGTATCGTAATGGTGAGCTTAACGAAGAAGATAAGACATTAGTTGCACGCTTGTGGGAAGAAGTTAAAGCCCTCGCTTAAAAGTAAGTGATACAAAAAACACGATTTGTTTATCACTATCGTGTTTTTTTGTGTCCAAAACTTTTAAAGCTAATTTTTATGTTAATTTACTGTTTTGTTTTTATGCGATATTGTTACTAAAAATAAATTTAGGAACAATAAAAATGAATAATAATCAAGACGCTTTACCTTCAGGGGTTGTTGCGCGTTTTTTAAATTTTGTTGAACGGGTTGGCAATAAGCTTCCAGATCCAGCCGTAATATTTCTGTTCGCAATGTTATTAATTTGGTTTTTGTCGTGGTGGTTTTCAGGCGTGAGTTTTGATGCAATAGACCCACGAACTGGCGAAGCGATTATTATTAATAATATGCTGGCAAGTGATTCGCTCGCTACCTTTTTATCCTCTATGGTAAAAACCTTTACCGGCTTCGCTCCCTTAGGTGTCGTTTTAGTAGCTATGTTAGGTGTCGGTGTTGCAGAGCATTCGGGCTTCATTAATACCGGTCTTAAGTTAATGCTTAAAGTTACTCCTAAAAAGCTATTAACGCCTTCAATCATTTTAGTAGCCATTGTGAGCCATACCGCTACTGACGCAGGTTATGTATTAGTTATTCCACTTGCCGGTGTTATATTTTATGCTGCAGGACGCCATCCGCTTGCGGGTATTGCAGCTGCATTTGCAGGAGTCAGTGGTGGTTTTGGGGCTAACTTTATTCCATCAGGGATTGATCCATTGCTACAAAGCTTTACCCAAAGTGCGGCGCAAATAATTAATCCTGCAATAACAATTAACCCGTTAAATAACTGGGCATTTGCTTCAGCATCTAGCTTATTTATTGTGGCATTAGGCTGGTACATTACCGATAAAATTATTGAACCACGTTTACAAAAAACAGCAGTTGATGGTGCTAAAGAGGACTTACCTGTATTTGAAGATGCACGTAGTGATGAAAAACGTGCCTTTTATATAGCTAGTACCGTGATGATTGCAGGACTTGCGTTATTAGCATTTGTCTCTGCTCCAGACGATTCTGCAATGCGCAGTAGTGACGGATCCCTTACTAATTTTAGCTCTCCTTTAATGCAATCAATTGTACCACTAATATTTTTACTTTTTTGGCTACCTGGCACAGTATATGGTTTTACGGTAGGTACCTTTAAAACTTCAAAAGATATGATTGATGCAATGAGTAAAGCGATGAGCGGCATGGCATATTATATCGTCATGGCATTTTTCTGTTCGCTATTTATTGCTGCATTTAGTAAATCAAATTTAGGTGCATTACTCGCAATCGAAGGTGCGCAGTTATTAAAGGCAATGGAATTGCCAAGTGCAGTAACGGTTGTGGGCATTATCTTTTTAACTGGCTTTGTTAACTTGTTTGTAGGTTCAAGTTCAGCAAAATGGGCGTTACTTGGCCCTATTTTTGTACCGATGTTAATGCAACTTGGCATTTCGCCAGACTTAACTCAAGCCGCTTATCGTGTAGGTGACTCAAGTTCTAATATTATTACACCGTTAATGCCTTATTTCCCATTAGTGGTGGTGTACTGTCAAAAGTATGTGAAAGGCACAGGTATAGGTACTTTAATTGCTATTATGCTACCGTACTCAATCGCCTTTATGATTGGCTGGAGTATCTTTTTATTAGGTTACTGGGCACTTGGTATTCCACTAGGGCTTGATGCTAGCTACGTTTACCCAGCTTTGCCTTAACCTAAACCTTGATTTATGAACCTCACTCACTTGAGTGAGGTTTTTAAATAAAAGTCCTGTAATGTAAAAGTAAGTCTAAGTTACTTTTCTAAATCTCTCACTATATAGCCAAATAAGTTGGCCTCACCAACAATATACACATAATCGTTTTTGTTGTTCATTATTGTAGACTTAGCGTCGTACCACCTAAAATCATAAATTTTATTCGTTTTAGGGTCTTTGAAGTATAAATGAGTACAACTATCTTCATACTCGGTGCCACACTTTTGTACATCGGTCAGTATATATTCCTTATACCAATAGTCGCCTTGCGTGTAGTAAGCCCATAATTTAATGGGATCAGAGATAAAAATATAGAGTATTCCATAGATTAATAAAGGGGATAATGGGTACATGAAAATGGATGCCAATTTCATTTTTGTATCTGAAAAATTGTATTTAAGTGATTCTCTATATTTACTGCAGCGTTTGTATTTATTGAATATAAGTATATTTAAATAGATAAATAGTGCGCAACAGATAATAGGGACGGCTATAAAGAAAACAACGTCGTATAGCTCATTTGAGATGAATGGTGGATCTGTAAAGTCCATTAAAATAGGAATAGTGATGCATAATAAAATGGAGAGTATTATTGCTACAAAGAGCAAGTTGTCGTAAATCTTTTTCAATTTTTAATTCATCCGTGAACTATAGCCTTTGTTTAGTTTACAGAATTTTTGTTATTTTAAAAATCAGAGGAATATATTTTTAGGAATTAAGTAACCCGAACTCAGGCTAAAAAAACTATCTCAAGCTGCTATTGAATTGACGCGAAGGTTTACTTTGTATTCACTGTGGCAGCAGCTTAAAAACAAAAAAACCTTGTCACTTTCGTGGCAAGGTTTTTTATTAAAGAGTCGTTGCTTATTTAGCTGTGAAGCTTACTGGGCGACGTTCTTTACGAGGGCCAGTACGCTTATCACCGCGTTGGCTATCGTCTTTATCTTTACTAAAAGTGCGCTTTTTGTCACCAGCTGGACGCTCAGAGCGTTCTGCACGTGGCTCAGCAGGGCCTTGATCTTGTGTAATTGTTAAGCCCATAGGACGTTTACAAATAAACACTTTTTGGAAATGATCAAGTACATCTTTAGGCATGTTTTGCGGTAATTGAACCGTACTGTGATTGTCGTGTAAACGAATATCACCAATAAACTTGCTTGAGATGTCAGCTTCGTTAGCGATAGCGCCAACAATGTTCTTAACCTGAACACCGTGTTCACGACCTACTTCGATACGGTAAGTATCCATAGGGCCTGCATCACGGCTGTTACGTTCGCGAGGTTTACGCTCAGCGCGTTCACCACCACGTTCGTTACGACGTCCACGGTCACCACCGCGATCATTGCGGTCGTTACTACGTGGGTTGCGATCGTTACGCTCGTTACGTTCACGAGGTTGAATCTTAACTTCTTCAACTTTAATTGGAGACTGTTGCTGTGCTAAACACAGTAACGCACCCGCTAAGCTTTCAAGAGGAAGTTCAAGTTTTTCAGCCATGTTAGTAGCTATCTCGTTAAAGAATGTAATATCTTTGTTTTCAAGCGCAATAGTTAATTTTGCTTGTAACGCTTCAATACGTTTTTCTTCAACGATTTTTGCAGTTGGTAATTCAACTTGTGCAATTTCAGACTTCGTATGACGAATGATATTTTTAAGTAAATAACGTTCGTTATGTTTTACGAATAAAATTGCTTTACCAGTACGACCAGCACGACCTGTACGGCCGATACGGTGAACGTAGGCTTCAGAATCTTGTGGTATATCGTAGTTGATAACTAAGCTTAAGCGGTCAACATCTAGACCACGAGCAGCAACGTCTGTTGCAATAACAACATTTAGCATGCCGCTTTTTAAGCGTTCTACAGTGCGTTCACGTGCTTGCTGGTTCATATCACCATTAAGTGGAGCAGCAGAGAAACCTTCGCGCTCTAATAACTCAGCAAGTTGTACTGTATCGTTACGCGTACGTACGAAAACAATAGCACCTTCATACTGTTCAGCTTCTAAGAAGCGAACAATAGCTTTATTTTTATGTACGCTTGCATTCCAAAACACTTGCTCAACAGATGATACTGTAGAGTTACGCGCAGAAATATGAACCTGTTCAGGATTGTTCATATACTTGCTGCTGATGTTTTGAATTTGCTTAGGCATAGTCGCAGAGAAAAGACATGTTTGCTTTTCGCGCGGTGTTTTTTCCATGATGCTTTCTACATCATCGATAAAGCCCATACGTAACATTTCATCGGCTTCATCAAGTACAAGTGCTTGTAGAGCATCAAACTTGATAGTGCCACGGTTAATGTGATCGATTAAACGACCTGGAGTTGCAACAATAACCTGAGCGCCACGACGAAGTGCGCTTAATTGGATACTGTAGCTTTGGCCACCATATAGTGCCAATACTTCAATACCACGAACATGTTTAGCATATTGTTCGAATGCCTCAGCAACTTGGATCGCAAGCTCACGTGTTGGTGTGAGTACAAGGATCTGTGGCTGTTTCACAGACGGGTCAATATTATTTAGTAATGGCAGTGCAAATGCTGCGGTTTTACCTGTACCCGTTTGAGCTAGTCCCAGTACGTCCTTTCTTTCTAGCAATAACGGTATACATTGAGCTTGGATTTCAGATGGTGTCTTGTAACCCAACTCTTCAACTGCCTTCAAAATTGCAGGAGAAAGATTTAGAGATTCAAACGTGACTGGTTCTGACATTAATACGCCTCAACGAATTTAAAGAGGCGCGCATTATATAGGATTCGCGAGGCAAATGCTTGTATAAATTGAAACTAATTTGTATGTGTTTGATGTTGGTCGAAATTTAACCAGCTCAATGTAGGGTTTATTAAACTGGTTAACATATTTAATACAAAGCTTATTTATACAAGCCTAGGTTTTCTTTTGCATAAGCTTCAAATTCTGTAAATCCACCAATGTGATTTTGGTCTACAAAAATTTGTGGAACAGTAGGGCAAGGCTTACCCGCTGACTTTTCAAGGTCGGCTTTACTAATGCCTTCTTTAATTATGTCGATGTAACGAAATTTAAAGTCATCACGTTCATTTGATAATTGCTCAGCAACATCTTTTGCACGAACACAAAATGGACAGCCTTCACGGCCAAAAATTACGGTTAACATAGCTTTCTCCTCAATTTGATTAATATCAGTTTAAATGAATGGAAAATTATTTAAAGAGAAAAAAATCGATTGCACCATTCTAATAAAAGCATAAATCATATTATGCATAGCAATATGATTTGCAAAATGCGAATGAAAAACCAGAGCCCTGTTTGTCTAATACTTAAGTCTATGAATGCAAGTGTGTTTACAAGAATTAATTTATGGCACATAACTTGATGGTGTAGAGCTATACATTGGGTTAACGAGAATGCTTTATGAATATTAATAGTCACGTTTTAGAAATTATCCAAGGAGTAATAGGTAAATATTGTGAAACCCAAAGTCAAAAATTCTCTATTACCTTAATTAATAAGTTGCAATGTAACTACGTCTGTTTGCAAATTCCGCCAGAGCAAATGATTGCACAATGCGAGGCGTTTCTTACTCCGGCGCTAGCAGCAGTAAAACAGTGCTTTTTATTGACGCTCGAAGCAAATATTCAGGGAGTTAGTATTCACTATCAGATTGATGATTCTGAACAAGTAAACACGTTGGATTTTCACGGGCTCTTAGCAACTAAAGAGTCTGTTAGTTTAGCGCTTGATGTTAGACAAAATGTAGACGTTTTAACTGATTGCGAAGCGTTACTCAAAAGCTGTTTGAAAATGTCAGCTAATACTCACGATCGTTTTGGTTTAAATTTTAAATTATTTAATAGCACGCTTAGAGAGTCTGCACAGCTAGAGGATTTACGCCATCTTAGTGGTAACGCATTAATTGATAAATTAAATAGTGACAGCTTAAATACACACATAAAGTTGTGCTCTATTAACGACATTTACGAGCTGAGCCAAGCTCATAAACTATCTAAAAAAATATTAGGCTGGCCATTTTTTGATACCGACTTAATTACTATTTTAACAACATTTCACACACAAACACGTTTATCGGTATTAGTAGCAGACGACAGCTTACCGAGCCAAATTGCTACAAAAGTAATGCTTGAAATGCTGGGCTGCTTAGTAACGTGTGCAGAAAATGGTGCCAGTGCATTAACACTTGCTCAAAATGAACCATTTGACTTGCTACTTTTAGATGAGCGTATGCCAGGAATGTTTGGTAGCGATGTGGCGCAGCAATTAGTTAGGCAAAATACACCTAATAACAATACTCCTAAAGTTATTTTAACGGGGTTAACAGGCGATGAGCAAATAGCTGAGTTGTTTGATAAAGGAATTACTCACTATTTACAGAAGCCAGTGACAAAAGCGGTACTTGAGAAATTTATTAAACCTTGGCAGTTAGCCTCTTAAATTGATTAATAAGGAGAGAGTTATGGATGATTTCTCTAAGACAGCACCTATTTTAATTGGTTTTCAAAACAATTACTTTTTGCCAAAAGGCATTTTGTATGACGGGGTTGAAGAGTCATCAAGAATTACTGGCGTGGGGAAAAATACACTCTATTTATTGACCTTCTGCGCAGAGCAATTTGCTTTAGTTATTAATACACCCATTCACTTTACGCAAAACTATAGCGAGCTTAAAAATCCGATTGGTATATTAAAAGTCATTGCGGTGGGGGCATTTAAAGCGGGTTCGTACGGTGTTCAAACCATTAAGCAGATAGACCTTTTTAGTAATATTATAGAGGTGGTATTTGGGAAAAGAAGTTTAAATGCTTTTACACATATAGGTTTAGCCGAAAACATCAAAAAACATGGGACCACTAATATAATTTTAGCGGGTACTGTGTCTTCTATCTGTATTGATTCAACTGTGCGCACTGCTGTTGCACTTGGTTCTAATGCCACTATTTTAAGTGACTGCACACCGAGACGCACTCCTTTTGAACAAGCATTCTACCGTGAAAAGGTTTCCCTTCTTTATGTACGAGTTTGTCAGAGTAATACTTTTATAAAGTATTGGAGAGATCATGAATAATAATGATGAGCTACAAGTTCAAATCCAATATGCACTAGTTGAAAAACTTTCCAATAGTAATCGACGTCAAGCAAAGCTATTAGCTATTTTAGATGAGTGTATTTTTGAGTGTGATAAACATTTAAATTTTACTTATATTAATGAAGCTTGGGAGAAGAAGTTAGGTTACTCAACCGATTCATTAATTGGCTCCAATATTACTAAGTTAATGAATTGCGATGATATTATGCATTTTGTCGCATACAGCTGTTGTTTACTAGAAGGGAAGCAGGCTCCCAGTGTAGAAATACAAATTAAAAGCAGCATCGGGCTCATGAACTGGTTTGAGTTAAGGTTAGTTTATGATGAAAAAAGCGGCTTTATAGGCTCGTTCTATGACATTCAACGTCATAAAGATTCTCAATTATTGCTCACACAACAACAAAAATATGTAAAACGCTTATCGCTTGTTGCAAGCCATACAAATAACTTAGTAATAATTACAGATAAATTTGGCGTAATTGAGTGGGTTAACAATAGTTTTGAAGTACTTACAGGTTACACCTGTGATGAGGTTATAGGCACTAGCCCAGGTCAATTACTGCAAGGGCCAAAAACATGTGAAAAAAGTCGTAAGGTTATGTCTCACGCTGTAAAAAATGGGCTTCCTTTTCAAGTTGAAACCACAAATTATGATAAGAATGGTAACGTTTATTGGGTTGCTATTGATGCAAATCCAGTGCGAGATGATGAAGGTAAAGTAAAGCATTTTATCGCTATAGAAACTAATATTACGCAGCGAGTTAAAGCTGAACAAGCAATGGCAGAGATAGAATATAACTACCACTCTGTCGTCGATAATATTCCTGATATTGTTTTACGCCTTGATACATTTGGCAATTTATTATTTATAAATCAAGCATGGCAACGCGTCTTACACAGCAGTGTAGATGAGAGTCTTGGCTTACCTATAATTAAGTTTATAGCAAAAGAAGATGTAGAAAAAATTAGTAGCACTTTGCTTGATTATAAACAAGGTAAGCGTGATATACGTCGCTTTGATATACGTTTGATTAATGCACAAGGCATAAATAATTGGGTTGAAATGACACTTACTCCCATTGTGGGTGGCTACGAAAGCGATTTGTTATCTATTGCCGCAACACTTGTTGATATACAAGAACGTATTGAAAGCGAGCAAATATTGCTTGAAGCTAAACATCAGGCAGAAACATTAGCTGAGTCTAAAAGCCGATTTATGGCAAATATTAGCCATGAAATTCGCACGCCATTAAATGCCGTTATTGGCTCTGCAGATATTTTGCATCATACCGGTTTAACTTCTGAGCAAATGCGTTACACGCAAATGATTAAAACAAGCTCTGATGCATTACTGAGTGTATTGGACGATGTATTAACGTATTCGCGTTTTGAAGCACAAGCTATAACACTCGATAATCAGCCATTTAGTATTGATACGTGTATTGAAGAAGCAATAGATATTATTACCCAAAGTGCTTTGCAAAAAGGGCTTGAGGTTGTTTTTGATTTTTATCCTGATGTACCAGCTCAAGTAATTGGTGATCATGTACGTATAAGGCAAATAGTCATAAATTTATTAGCCAATGCGATTAAGTTTACTCAGCATGGTGTAATAACGGTTACTGTTAAGTGCACTCATATTGAAGGTAATAATTTAAACCTTTATATATCTGTAAAAGACACTGGAATGGGAATCGCAAAAAATAAAATAGAAAGTATGTTTATGCCTTTTATTCAATCAGATAATTCAATTACCCGAAAACATGGTGGTAGTGGCTTAGGCCTTGCGATATGTAAGCAAATTTGTGATGTAGTAGGGGGAGATATTTCGGTTAACTCTGAGCTCAATAAAGGGAGTGAGTTTATCGTTAATTACCCGTTAAAAATAGACACAACCGACTCAATATTGCGAGAGGGGTTTGCAGCACGAAGTAAAAAGCCAAGAGTATGGATTGTAGGACATAATCAAATTTTAAAAACCGCGTTGGAGCACACACTCACTCGGTTTTCTATCGCTTTTGAGCACTATGAAATATGTCCAGATATCCCTGAGTATGATAGTTTTCCTGATGCAATTGTATTAACTGATCCTCCAATGCTAGCCCAAACACGCGAGTGTATAAATACATATAACTCCCTTAATTCACCATGTTTACTTATCTTAGACTTACTAGGTGAAAGCTTATTACCGCAAAATCTTAACGACAGAGAGCTTAGGTTAAATGGCCCTTTTAAAGTATCGCATGTACCGCGAGCAATTAGTTTATTGGAAGAGCAGTTATTTCATTTAGATATTATATTTACTAATCGTGAACAAAAAGAAGCCTTAGAAAGCTCTTCAGGGTTAACTCAGTTGAATGGGACCAATGTATTGGTTGCTGAAGATAATACTAATAATCAAATAGTAATAAGACAGTTTTTAGAGCAAAAAGGTTGTCGGGTATATATTGCTAGCGATGGGCAAGAGGCAATAACGAAGGCTAAAAACAATAAAATTGATATTATTTTTATGGATATCCAAATGCCAATACTAGATGGGATCTCTGCAACTAAAGCAATCAGAAAGTTAGGTATAGCCACTCCTATAATAGCGCTCACAGCAAATGCAATTCATGGTGATAAAGAGCGATTTATTGAAGCGGGGATGAATGATTATTTAGCTAAACCAATTGTAAGTGAAACACTTTATTTATTGCTTGATAAATATGCACCAAAGCAGGCTATTGAATCTAAGCATTTAAAGCTTACTCGTTTAGTGCAAGTGTGGGAAAAGCTGGGTTGAGCAATTGAAGAGCAATATAAAAAGTGGGTTTGTGTTGCATAAAACTTGATAAACGAAGAAATTAACCTAGTATTTTAGGAGTAAGTTAAATTTATTTTTTAGTATTTAATGAGTGTTTTTATTATAGTTTTTCAATTTGATTCGCAAATTGCAATTCAAAATAAAAATACAACGTTACGAATTATTTTTGGATTCTAAATTACATTTTTATTTTTTTTAATACTTTGATTTTGTTGTTTATTTTATCTTTCGTTTGTTTTTGTTTAGTTGGCACGGCTTTCGCAACATATCAAATATCAAATATCAAATATCAAATATCAAATATCAAATCAAGACATTTTAGTTAAATTTTTAAGAGGTGCAATATGCAAACAAATACAAAAGCCAAACAACAACCTAAAAGTAATAATTGGGTACTTACACCTGAAATCATGGTTTTGTCTATTTTGCTTGTAGCTACCTTAGTAATAGGTATTACAGTTCTGCGCGGTAGCGATTCTGTAGAGCCGTTAACGGACATACAGCCGATTACTTTTACACAAGTTGATGTTGAAAATGCACAGTCGATGAGTAATACGTTTGACTCGCAAAATACTAACTATGCACAACATGTAACAGCCCCTAAAAACGAAAATAACGACACTCTTTCAAACTAGAGACTTTTGCGCAGGTAACTATTTATTGTTGCCTGCGTTTTTTTATGTTTCCTATCACCGTTTTAACTTTTTCTCCCTAGCTTTAAAATTACGTGTACGTTTTTTAATTCAAGCTGTGCGTAACTAAATTAGTTTTATCCAGCCTTTCTTTATACTCATCTTCAATTACTAATCCTTACTTTTAGCCAACAATTACTAACCGGTTTCTCTGTGCTGTTTGGGCTTGAGTAAGCTCTTATTTATTAATTTAGGTGCATTGCAAATTGAATTGCAAAATGCAAATAAAATAGAAAAATTTAAATACTCAAATAACTAAACTTAACCTTTTGAATTTGCTGTTTTTATTTTTGTTTTATTCACTTTCTAAATGGTCTGTAACTTGCTCTTGATTACATAAGTCACTAAGAGTGAAAATCGGAGCAAAACATGAATGCATTTAAGTACCTAGAAGCAGAAAGCCCAGTCAATCTCGCAAGATGGCATGAGTTAGAGAGAATCATGTCGGATGCAATGCAAAATAATTATTTTAAAATGGTTTATCAACCGCTTGTATCATTAGGAACGGGAAAGTTGGTCGGCTTTGAATCGCTAGTAAGGTGCCAATCACCCCGCTTTGGTATTGTAGGCCCTGATGAGTTTATCCCTCATGTAGAGCAATCGGGAATGATTTTAGAATTAGGTGACTGGATTTTTGAGCAATGTTTGTCTGATTTAAAACAGATGCGACATTTTGGTATGACAGATATTGCTGTTTCTTTAAATATTTCACCGGTACAAATTTTAGATGGTGATGTGTTTTCAAAAGTAATGGCTTTGCTAGAAAAGCACCAAATACCACCACAAGCCATTAAAGTTGAATTAACGGAAACAGCGCTCATTCATAGTCCTGATAAAATAGCTAAGGCGTTTGAAAACTTCCATAAAGAAGGCGTAAAGGTGTGGATTGATGATTTTGGCACTGGGTACGCGTCTTTAGGTCTACTTCGTCAATTTGATATTGATGGTTTAAAAATTGATCGCAGTTTTGTAAGTGGTATTGCAACTAATAACGAAGACTTTACGTTATGTAGCGCAATTATTGCGATGGCTCAACGATTGGGCTTACAAACTGTAGCAGAAGGCATTGAAGAGAATGAGCAATTACAAATATTAGAACAACTTGGTTGTGATATTGCTCAGGGGTACTTGCTCGATAAGCCGCAAACATTAACAAAAAGTATTGATACCTGGGCTCTGTAATTGTTTATATTCATTTTGATTTGCAAAATGCAAAAAACAAATTACTCTTAAACTACAATTCTTACATTTTATTAGTGTACGAAGCTTTAACTTATACAAAGGTTATCTATGCCTATATCAGAGCAGTTTATCGATAAAAGTATTACGGAGCTAAATGTTTTAATTCAACTTGAAAAGGATGTTGGAATAAGCGTTTTAGCTCGATTAGTAAACTTATTTATCGATGAATTAGTTACTATGGCTAACCAATTAGATACGGCAATTAGTAATGCAGATATTATAAAAATTAGAGAAATAATGCATGTTTTGAAAAACTCGGCTGCTTTATATGGAGCCGCTCCTTTAGCTGCATTGGCAACACAGTTACACGATTCACCACCACCAACCACAGAAGAAAATTTGCACGCAGCGCTTGTTATTAAACATAACTTGGATAAAACCCGAGATGCATATCAAATAATGAGTAAGAGTATAGCTATCTAGGAGAAAGCCGTGTCAGATATAATGGGTAAAGGCCTTGTTTATATTGTTGAAGATAGCATCGCAAGTGGTGCTTTGTACGCAAGTCAGCTAGAGCAAGTAGGTTTTGAATGTAAGCATTTCGCAGATGGATATTCTGCTTTGGTCGGTATTAAAGAAAAAATGCCTGCGGTGATAGTACAAGATGTATGCTTGCCTGATATAAGTGGGCTTGAAGTTTTACAATTTGTAAATAAACAAAAAAATCCTGCTAATGTAGTCATGATCACCTCAAATAGTTCTATTGATATTGCAGTGGAAGCTATGCGTTTAGGTGGCTTCGACTTTTTAGAAAAACCCTTCACAAGTCAGCGACTTATTAGCTCAGTAGAAAGCGCGTTAACACCCAAAGAGCAAACTAAAGTACAACCTTTGGTTCAAAGCAGTGATAAAAGCCAAGATTTTGTTGGTGAATCTCTCGCAATGAAAACCGTTTTTAGATTGCTAGATAGTGCAGCTAGAAGCAAAGCATGCGTATTTATTACAGGTGAAAGTGGAACCGGTAAAGAAGTTTGTGCACAAACTCTTCATGATGCAAGTCCCCGAAATAAAGGGCCGTTTATTGCTATAAACTGTGCTGCGATCCCTGCTGAATTATTTGAGTCTGAATTTTTTGGGCATGTTAAAGGGGCATTTAGTGGCGCTTTAAGCGATCGCAAGGGCGCAGTTGAAGTGGCCAACGGCGGTACGTTATTTCTAGATGAACTATGTGAAATGGAGCTTAACTTACAAGCTAAGTTATTGCGCTTTTTACAAACTGGCATATTTAGCAAGGTTGGTAGCAGCGAAGTATTACACAGCGATGTCCGCTTGGTATGTGCAACCAACAGAAATCCAATAATAGAGGTAGCAGAGGGGCGCTTTAGAGAAGATTTATATTATCGTTTAAATGTTATCCCCGTAAAGCTCCCGCCTTTAAGGGAGCGCGGAAACGATATTTTACTGCTCGCTGAGTATATTTTAAAACAAAAAAGCGATAGCAACGCTAAACATTTTATTGGCTTTTCTGATGAAGTTAAGGCGCTTTTTTGTAATTACGATTGGCCAGGTAATATACGCGAACTGCAAAATGTAATTGAAAATACAGTCGTTATTAATGATGGCGATGTAATAGAAAGAGATATGCTACCAAATTCATTTGGTCTAGGCGCTGTAAAACACTCAAGCTCAACTAAGTCAATTCACAATACAAACGATCAGAGTGTTCAATTATCTCCTATGTCGGTTCACGATATAGAACCATTATGGCAAGTTGAAAAAAGGGCTATTGAAAACGCAATCAAAAGCTGCGAAGACAACATTCCTCTTGCTGCTGCTTATTTAGGGGTAAGTGCATCTACCATTTATAGAAAAATAAAGGGATGGTCTTAAAGCTTTAATAGATTTTTAATTGCAATTTTAGGTTGAATTAATAAAAGTTACCCTAAACTCTATGTGTAAGAGCAAAATTAATTTTTAATCTGAAACAGTAAAAGGAGATCGCAATGAGTAACACTAGTTTAAAACCTGCGGATATTATGCCATCACTAGTAGTGAGTGATGTTGATGAGAAAAAGGTAGATTTAGTTGACAGAATAAGTGACTCTCCGTGGAAAATGATTGTTGTTTATCGAGGCCAGCACTGCCCTAAATGTACTGCGCAACTCAACGAGCTTGCTAAAGTTCATAAAGACTTTAAAGAGGCTGGAGTTGAAGTGGTTGCAGTAAGTGGTGATAGCCATGAGCAGCTTAATAAACATCTTGAAAAAATAGATATTAACTTCCCAATTTACTATGGTTTAACAATCGAACAAATGACTGATTTAGGGCTACATATTAGCGAGCCTCGCAGTGGTGCAGAAACTGATCATCCATTTGCTGAACCAGGAATTTATGTGCTTAATGAAAAAAATCAGCTTCAAATGGTCGATATATCAAACAGCCCGTTTGTTCGTCCTGATTTAGAGCAACTGCTAGGTGGGATTAAGTTTTCAAGAGAAAACGACTATCCAATCCGGGGCACATTTATTAAATAGTATTCATTTTACATGGTTTCAAAAAAGGCACTCTTCAGTGCCTTTTTTATTTATTTTTAATAAATTTACTTGAAAACAATTTTACCGTCCATATATAGTTAAGTAGGACGCCTGATGGGTCCTAAATTAAACTTAAACAATTGAAATTTATATTATTAATTAAACTTTGCTTGAGCTTGTTCAATAGAAAAGCACATGCAAAATATCGCTTAAATATGAGGATATTATTATGCGTACAGTAGACTTATCACCACTTTATCGTTCATTTATCGGCTTCGAACATTTAGCATCACTTATGGATGCGGCAGCTAATACAGACAAGCAGCCTAGTTTTCCTCCTTACAATATAGAAGCACTCGATAAAGACAAATACAGAATCACTATGGCCGTTGCTGGTTTTAGTGATAGTGAATTAACCATTGAGTCAGAAAACAACACATTAAAAGTTGCAGGTATTAAAGCTAATAAAGATGAAAATAATGAACGTAAGTTTATTCATCAAGGTATAGCAGAGCGTAACTTTGAACGTAAGTTTCAGCTTGGAGACCATGTAAAAGTACTTGGTGCCGATTTAGCTAACGGCTTATTAAGCATAGAGTTACAGCGTGAAATTCCTGAAGCACTTAAACCACGTAAAATAGAAATTGGTAATAGCAATCTAATAGAAGGTAAATAGTCTTCTAAAGTACATATTCCCCTGATTATTTAGCCGCCTCATTTGAGGCGGTTTTTTTACTTAAAGCGCTTCTAAATTATTAAGGTAGTAGGTTGCTTGTTGCAGCGTTTGTTCTTGAAGTGTTTCATCTTGTTTATCCCAGTTTTTATATACCATACCAATACGTGGGTTCTTCTCTAGCCTGTCTCTGTGTCTATTCATGAAATGCCAATACAAGCTATTTAGCGGGCAGGCTTGATCTCCTACTTTTTGTTTAACATCGTACTGACAGCTTTTGCAGTAATCGCTCATTTTATTAATGTAGTTACCGCTTGCAGCATAAGGCTTTGTTGCAATTATTCCATCATCGGCAAACTGACTCATGCCTCGGGTGTTGGGCATTTCTACCCATTCTATGGCATCTATATAAACGCCTAAGTACCAGTTGTCTACGTCATCAGGGTTTATTCCTGTGAGCATGCAAAAGTTCCCAATAACCATTAGGCGCTGAATATGATGAGCATAAGCGGTTTCAAGGCTTTGCTTGAGTGAGTGGCTTAGACAATTCATTTTTGTAGAGCTGTTCCAAAAATAAGATGGCAGTTTATTTTTGGCTTGTAATTGATTTTTAACTGCGTAGTCGGGCATGTTAATCCAATAAATGGCACGTACATACTCTCTCCAGCCTAATATTTGCCTAGTAAAGCCCTCTACTTGCGAGAGGGATATTTCATTGGGTCTTTGTTCGTATTCGCTTATTACACGTTTGATTACATATAACGGGTGGAGTATTTTTGCGTTTAGGGCAAACGATAAACGGCTATGGTACAGGCTGGTATTGTTTTTACTTTGATCTGTCATCGCATCTTGAAAGTGACCAAAGCGACTAAGTAAGTGCTCACAAAAGTATTCAAGAGATTCAATCGCTTGTTTACGCGTTGTTGGCCACTCCAGTGAATGTTCATTTATTTCACCCAAATAAGCGACGTTGTGTTTATTTAAACGAGAAATAATGCTGCTAACATCAGTATTGAATAACTTAGGCTCTGGGATGTCGGCTAAGTCTTTTTTGGAAAATTTATTACGATTATTACTATCAAAATTCCATTTGCCACCAGTTGGCTTTGCATCATCAATTAATATATTAAATTGCTTACGCATAGCACGATAAAAGTGCTCCATTGTTACATGCTTGTTTTTTGTAAAGCGTGTTTTTATATCGGTGAACGGTAATAAAAAGTGTTCAGTATCTGTAGCAATTACATTTAATGAGCTATCACTTTTAAACTTAGCTAATTGAGATTTTAGCCTAAACTCGTCAGGGTATTGATATTCAATAGAGTCGCATTGGTATTTATCGGCAACTCGCTTGAGTAATTCAATCAAGTCCTTGTCGTCATCGGTATCATCAAGTGTTAAATGTAAAACATTAAAACCTGCCGTGTTTAATGCAGTTGCAAAGTTTTCCATAGCATTAAAAAAAGCACACAGTTTTTGAATGTGATGTTTAACGTAGTCAGTTTCTTGTTTTAGTTCTGCGATGAGGTAAAGCGTGTCGTCGTCTTTTTGCTTGTACCATGAATGAGATGGGTTTAGCTGATCGCCTAGTATTAGTCTGAGTGTTTTGTGATGGGTCATAGTAAAGCCAAATTTTTTTATACGGACGTATTTAATTAAAGGATCGTTTTACTATTTAACTACGAGTGAATAGAGCAAAAAGGCTTAACCGATTATCAAGGCAATAAAGGCGTGTTGGATCATGGTGTGCAAATGAGTTTAATTAATGGGGAGGTTAAGTAAGTTAAATTGCCACCCCTAAAATTTTATATTTAAATTTTATTACTTTGCTTTTGCTGCATTTTTTGTTGTAACGAAACCACATTAGATACATTAAATAGAATATTGCTGGCAAAGTTTTCAAAATATTTGAGGGCTTTTTTCCAAGCGAGCTGGCTCTCAGGAGTAAAGTGTTTACCAAGGTGCTCTTTAAGGGTTTCGTAAAACGCATCAGATAATAGTGCAATGTCACTTTGCGAAACACTGCTTTTTTTTAGGTACATTAAATGATGTGCTAAAAAAGGAGCTACCGATGCTGGCTTATCTAAATGTTTAACAATTCGTTCTAACACACAAAAAAGGGTAAAACTCTTTTCGTTAAATTGTAAGGCTGTTGGGTAATTCATTTCAATGCTAGATTCAGCCAATTTACTGTGAAATCGAGCCGTGAATGCATGAAAATTTGGCTTAATAATTGTTAAGTTATTTAACAATGCTGATTGTTGTTGGTTCATTTTTATCTCGCTGCAGTGAGTAATAACTATTATTATTAAGTGGCATAAAATTGATTATAGCGGGCAGATAAAATTCTGCACGTTTTTTTAGTGTTAAAGTATGGGTTTTAGTTATATCAATTTATTTTCTAGTAAATTGTAAGCATCTAGAAGGTACTAAGGTAGCTCAAATTTAGTTTGTTTGATTTTCACTCAAAAATAATAAGCTGTAATATTTAATAATTTAGAGACAGCATTTTATAAAATTGATTGATTACTTATGTTACTTATATATACATTAAATTAGCATCTTGACGAATTGGAAATTTTACAAACTAATTGCGTATTATAGTTGCTAATCATCCCGTACATCCTTATAATAGCGGCCATTGTTTAGCATGTTGTAAAACAGCTAACAGCGATATTAAATTTAAAGTTTGATATCTATTGGCGCGGGATGGAGCAGTCTGGTAGCTCGTCGGGCTCATAACCCGAAGGTCGTCGGTTCAAATCCGGCTCCCGCAACCAATTCTACTAGTAGGTATTACCTTACTAATTTATATCGCGCATTCTAAGTAATGCGCGTTTTGCGTTTTAGACTATGTAGTTTAATTAGGTCAGTTTACTGACTCGCAACCAAGCTTGGCCCTAGGCCACACAGTTTTATGCTTTATTGGTGTGACGCCCCGCTTGGTTCGGGGCGTTGTTGTATCTGCACCTTGCGATTTGTGGCAATTGTCATCAAATTAAAACTTAAACTCAGTATTTTAGGGCTATAAGCCCTTTTTTTGTTTGTATGGAGGATTTTCGTGACAAAACTTGAACAAGATTTAGTAACCATGTTAACGCCTGCGGTAGAAATGTTAGGCTTTGAATTGCATGGTCTTGAATTTGTGCAAGCGGGTCGCCATTCTACCTTAAGAGTATATATTGCTCATGAGGATGGGATCTCAGTTGATAACTGTGCGGATGCAAGTCGCCAAATTAGTGCGATTTTAGACGTCGAAGACCCAATTACAAATGAATATGATTTGGAAGTATCGTCTCCTGGTGTTGATCGTCTATTATTCAAACAAGATCACTACGAGCAGGCGCAAGGAGAGGAAGTACGCGTGCGTACTAAACTTCCACAGGATGGTCGTCGTAATTTTAAAGGCGACTTAGTAGCAGTTAGCAGCGATATGATCACACTATCTAGCGATGGTGCAGAGCATCTGATCATGCTTAGTAACATCGAACGTGCGAATTTAATCGCGAAGTTTTAAATTCGAGTGCGAAGGAATAGGGCAAGCGAGGCATTACCCATGGCAAAAGAGATATTATTGGTTGCTGAAGCCGTTTCCAATGAGAAAGCGGTTCCAAAAGAAAAGATTTTTGAAGCTCTAGAGTTCGCTTTAGCGACAGCTACAAAGAAAAAACACGATGGCGAAATTGAAGTACGCGTAGCAATTGACCGTAAAACCGGTGATTACGATACGTTCCGTCGTTGGCAGATTGCCGCTGTATTAGAAGATGGTTCTTTAGAGAACCCATACAGCGAAATCACTCTAGAAGCAGCACAGGTTGAAGAACCTGATTTGCAAATGGGTGATTATGTTGAAGAGCAAATCGACTCAATCAAATTTGACCGTATTACAACACAAATGGCTAAGCAAGTTATCGTACAAAAAGTACGTGAAGCTGAGCGCGCTTTAGTTGTTGAAGCATACAAAGATCAAGAAGGCGAGCTGGTAACGGGTGTTGTTAAAAAAGCAACTCGCGATGCAATCGTGCTTGATTTAGGTAACAACGCAGAAGCGGTAATTTACCGTGATGACATGTTACCACGTGAAAACTTCCGCCCCGGTGACCGTATCCGTGGTCTTTTATATGAAGTTAAGCCTGAAGCACGCGGTGCACAATTATTTGTAACGCGCTCTAAACCTGAAATGCTAATGGAATTATTCCGCATTGAGGTGCCAGAAATTGGCGAAGAGATGATTGAATTACGTGCAGCAGCACGTGATCCAGGTTCACGCGCTAAAATTGCTGTTAAATCTAACGACAAACGCATAGACCCAATTGGTGCATGTGTTGGTATGCGTGGGGCACGAGTTCAGGCTGTATCGTCAGAACTTGGCGGTGAGCGTGTTGATATCGTACTTTACGATGACAACCCGGCACAATTTGTTATCAATGCAATGGCGCCAGCAGAAGTTGCTTCAATCGTAATGGATGAAGACACTCACTCAATGGATATCGCTGTAGAAGCAGATAACCTAGCGCAAGCAATTGGTCGTAATGGTCAAAACGTTCGTTTAGCAAGTCAGTTAACTGGCTGGGAACTAAACGTAATGACTGTTGAAGACATGCGTACTAAAAATGAAGCTGAATCTGATAAGTTACTTAACTTATTCACTGAAAATTTAGAAATTGATGATGAGTTTGCATCATTACTTATCAACGAAGGTTTCTCGACACTTGAAGAAGTGGCATATGTACCAGCGTCTGAATTTTTAGAAATTGATGGTCTTGATGAAGAGACTGTAGATTTACTGCGCTCACGCGCAAAAGATGCATTGACAACTAAAGCACTTAAAACGGAAGAAAGCTTAGATGGCGCAGAGCCAGCTGAAGACTTACTTGCGCTTGAAGGCTTAGAGCGTCACTTAGCATTTGTTATGGCAAGCAAGGGTGTTGTTACACTTGAAGACTTGGCAGAGCAAGGTATTGACGAATTAGTTGATATCACAGAACTTTCATCTGAAAAAGCGGGTGAACTGATTATGGCTGCACGAAACATTTGTTGGTTTGCAGACGAGTAATTTATTAACGGAGGTATTACACACTATGGCAGAAGTAAATGTTGAAAAACTAGCCGGCGATATAGGTACGACTGTTGATAAATTGCTACAGCAGTTTTCACAAGCAGGTATCACTAAGCAAGCAACTGATAACGTAACAGAAGCTGAAAAAGCAACGTTACTTGATCATTTAAGCAAGCATCATGGCGGTACAGGTTCAGATGGCCCAGCGCGTATGACTTTACAACGTAAGAGCAAAAGCACTTTAAGTGTTACGGGCTCTACTGGTAAAGCAAAAGATGTTCAAGTTGAAGTTCGCAAAACACGTACTTACGTGAAGAAAAGCGCAATGGAACAAGAACAAGAGCAAGCTCGCTTAGCTGCTGAAGAAAAAGTGCGTCTTGAAGAGCAGCAAAAAGCTGACCAAGAAGCCGCAGAATTAAAAGCGAAACAAGAGGCAGAACGCAAAGCGAAAGAAGAAGCCGACCGTAAAGCCAAAGAAGAAGCTAAACGCAAAGCTGATGCAGAGCGTAAAGCGAAACAAAAGCAGATGACCCCAGAGCAAAGTGCTAAGTCTGAGAAAGATCGCATAGAAGCTGAGCGTCTGCAAAAAGAAGCAGAAGAGGCCGCATTGAAGAAAGCTGAAGAAGAAGCGAAACGTCAAGCAGAAGAAGCAAGAAAGCTAGCTGAAGAAAACTCGGCACGCTGGAAGAAAGAAGAAGAAGAACGTAAGAAACGCGAAGAAACAGCGGATCACCATCTTACGACTTCTACTTATGCACGTGAAGCAGAAGATGTTGCCGATGCTCGTGATGAGCAAGGTACACGCCGTGCTAAGAAAAAGAAAAAAGCGCCAGCAAAAGATAAATTTGCAGCGTCAAGAGGCCGTAACAAGTCTAAGTTAAAAGCACCTGCATCATTACAACATGGTTTCCAAAAACCAACTGTTGATGTTAAAAACGAAGTGCGTATTAGCGAAACAATTACAGTAGCTGAGCTTGCATCACGCATGGCCGTTAAAGGCGCTGAAGTTGTTAAAACAATGATGAAAATGGGTGACATGGTTACTATTAACCAAGTGATTGACCAAGAAGCTGCACAATTAGTTGCAGAAGAAATGGGTCACAAGGTTATCATTGTTAAAGAAAACGAATTAGAGCAAACAGTACTTAATGACCGCCACGAAGATGGTAAGTCAGAGCCACGTGCTCCAGTAGTAACTGTAATGGGTCACGTTGACCATGGTAAAACATCAACTCTTGATTACATTCGTTCTGCGAAGGTTGCTTCTGGCGAAGCCGGTGGTATTACACAGCATATTGGTGCATACCATGTTGATGTAAACGGTCACATGATCACCTTCTTAGATACACCAGGACATGCTGCATTTACTTCAATGCGTGCTCGTGGTGCTAAAGCGACTGATATCGTAATCCTAGTAGTTGCAGCAGATGATGGCGTTATGCCACAAACTAAAGAAGCGGTACAGCATGCTCGTGCAGCTGGCGTTCCTTTAATCATCGCAGTAAACAAAATGGATAAAGAAGGCGCAGATCCAGATCGTGTTAAAAACGAACTTGCTGTACTAGACGTTATTCCAGAAGAATGGGGCGGCGATACGCAGTACGTTCATATCTCAGCTAAAACTGGCTTAGGTATTGACGACCTTCTTGAAGCAGTATTGAACCAATCTGAACTTTTAGAGCTTTCTGCACCTACTGAAGGTATGGCGGCTGGTGTTGTTATTGAATCTCGTCTTGATAAAGGCCGTGGTCCAGTAGCATCAGTACTTGTTCAATCTGGTACGCTTAACCAAGGTGACATTGTATTATGTGGTCTTGAGTATGGCCGTGTTCGTGCAATGCGCGATGAAAACGGTAAAGACATTAAGTCAGCTGGTCCATCTATCCCAGTTGAGATTTTAGGTCTTTCTGGTATTCCTGCTGCAGGCGACGAAGCGACTGTAGTTAAAGATGAGCGTAAAGCGCGTGAAGTTGCTTTATACCGTCAAGGTAAGTTCCGCGATGTTAAACTAGCACGTCAGCAAAAAGCTAAGCTTGAAAACATGTTTACTAACATGACTGAAGGCGATGTTTCTGAAGTTAACGTGGTACTTAAAGCAGACGTTCAAGGTTCTATCGAAGCAATCTCTGATTCACTAACTAAACTTTCTACTGATGAAGTGAAAGTGAAGATTGTTGGTTCAGGTGTTGGTGGTATTACCGAAACTGATGCAACACTAGCTGCAGCGTCTAACGCAATTGTAGTTGGCTTTAACGTTCGTGCTGATGCTTCAGCTCGTAAAGTTATCGAGACTGAAAACTTAGACCTACGTTACTACAGCGTAATCTACAGCTTGATTGACGAAGTTAAACAAGCAATGTCAGGTATGCTAGCGCCAGAGTTTAAACAAGAAATCATTGGTCTTGCTCAAGTTCGTGACGTATTCAAGTCTCCAAAAATTGGCGCAATCGCTGGTTGTATGGTTACTGAAGGTGTTATTAAACGTAGCGCTCCAATCCGTGTACTACGTGAAAACGTTGTTATCTATGAAGGTGAACTTGAGTCACTTCGTCGCTTTAAAGACGATGTTGCTGATGTTCGTAACGGCATGGAATGTGGTATCGGCGTTAAGAACTACAATGACGTACGTGTTGGTGACCAAATCGAAGTATTCGAAACAGTTGAAGTACAACGTACTCTATAATTGTTACTAGGGAGTATTGAACGCTCAGGTTAACGCCGGACGTTCTACACACCCTACGCTAAGATTTTAAATGGGGGCTTAGCCCCCATTTGCATATCCATTATTTAGTTAACTTATTATTTAATTTCAATAAGTTATTATTTTAGGACAAGTATAATGAGAGAATTTTCTCGCACTGATCGTGTTGCACAGCAAATCCAAAAAGAGATTGCTGTAATTTTACAACGCGAAATTAAAGATCCACGCTTAGGTATGGTGACAGTGTCAGCGGTAGAAGTATCGCGCGATTTATCTTATGCCAAAATTTTCATTACTGTGTTTAACACACAAGATGAAGACGCAGCAAAGCAAAGCGCAAAAGTACTTAATGAAGCAACGGGCTATATTCGCTCGTTACTTGGTAAGCGTATCCGTGCACGTATAATGCCTGAGTTAAAGTTTGTAGTTGATAACTCATTAATGGAAGGTATGCGTATTTCTAACTTAGTGGATTCTATTATCCGCGAAGATAACGCAAAGCATGTAGATGAAGACGTAGAAAGTGTTGATGCTGCTGATGTTTCAGATAGCGAAGAAGGTACTGATCACGTAGACGATACAGATAGCGAAGAAGGCACTGATACAGATGGCAAAGCGCAGTAAAGGCCGTGCAGTTGACGGTATTTTGTTGTTAAACAAACCTGAAGGCATTTCATCAAATAAAGCATTACAGCAAGCCAAAAGTGTTTATTTTGCGCAAAAAGCTGGGCACACAGGTGCTTTAGATCCACTTGCCACAGGTATGCTGCCAATTTGTTTTGGTGAAGCGACTAAGTTTACGCAGTTTTTACTCGATACAGATAAAACCTATATCGTTCGTGCACAACTGGGTGAGCGTACAACAACATCAGATTCTGATGGCGAAATTGTTAGCACTAAAGATGTGAACGTTACGCGTGAACAGCTAACAAAAGAAATAGCTGCTTTTGTTGGTGAGTCTGAACAATATCCGTCAATGTACTCAGCTCTTAAGTACCAAGGTAGACCGTTATATAAGTACGCGCGCGAAGGTATTGAAGTTCCTCGTAAATGCAGAAAAATAAACGTGTTTAGCTTATCGTTTGACGAATTTGATGAACAAAGCAACGTATTACAAATGACGGCCCATGTATCTAAAGGGACCTACATTCGTACAATCGTTGATGATTTAGGCGAAAACCTAGGCTGTGGCGCACACGTTATTATGCTCCACAGAACCGCTGTTGGTCAGTATCCGGCAGATAAAATGGTCTCGCTTGATGAGATTGAAGCGTTGCTTGCTAAAGCGAAAGAAGAAGAGCTTGCGCCTTCAACTTATTTAGACTCGCTATTGCTACCAATTGATACTGCTTTAACTGATTTACCCGTTGTTGAAATTACAAAAGAACAAGGGGGAATTTTTAGTCACGGGCAAGCTGTAGAATTATCAATCGCTTTACCTGATGGTGCAATTAAAGTTGTTGCGGATAATATATTTATTGGTACTGGTGAGCGCAACTCAAACGGTCATTTAAAGGTTAAACGTGGTCTTGCTAGTCAGCAAGACGATTACGTGAAGCCTGAATAAGCAACTAATGTGCCTAACGGTGGCTTATTAGTTGTAGTTGGGGATAATTAGCTTGTAGTTATTCCTACAGTTGGTAGAATACGCCCGCTTAATCGTTTTGGCTGAATTAGTGATCGGCTAAGACACCTTTTAAATTTAATTTTTGGAGTTATTATGTCACTAAGCAATCAAGAAAAAATCGATATCATTGCTAAATTTGCACGTGCAGAAGGCGATACAGGTTCATCAGAAGTACAAGTAGCATTACTTACTTTTGACATCAACAAGCTTCAAGGTCACTTTGCTGATCACAAGCATGACTTCCACTCACGTCGTGGTCTGCTTCGTAAAGTAAGCACTCGCCGTAAACTACTTGATTACCTTAAAGGTAAAGACATCACTAGTTATACTGCATTAATCAAAGAACTTGGCCTACGTCGCTAAGAACTAGATTATAGAAAAAGGAGCTTTTTAGCTCCTTTTTTTGTGCCTGAAATTTGTGTTTCCAAATTAAGAAAATTCTTAAACCTATTGAATTATAATATAAAACCCCCATTTCATAGCCTACCAATAGCTGTTGTATTTACCCGCTAATTAGCCCAGTTTAAATCTAGTAGCTAGTGTGTGTTGACCTTTCGTGATTAATTTTGCAGCTGTATGTTTGGTCTTTAGGCAAGGCAGCGCCTATGTAGTGTGGTTATTCCCCATAAATAGGCGATAACGCAGCATAAATGCCAAACATGCGCTGCCCTGCGGGTTCATCCTAGGGGCGATTAACTCTTTGTTGCTCGATTTTTACTTAGCCCACTAGGTTACAAATCTCGCGCCGTGATTAAATCGACCCTAGATTGAACAAATTTCAATCCACAAAGATCAACACACCCTAGACTCGCATTTTGAAGCAGCTTTGGTATATACTATGCGCGTAGGTAAAAAGGTTTATCTACGCTTATTCACATCATTGCCAATTGTAGTACTTAATTGATTTCCAACTGAATACAATTATGTACTGTAATTGGTACTTTGATGACAACTTATTAGAATACATTTAAGGAATATTTTAAGTGCAAGCAATTATTAAAGAATTCAAACTAGGTCAACATACAGTGACTCTAGAAACTGGTGCAATCGCTCGTCAAGCAGACGGCGCTGTACTTGCAAGCATTGGCGACACTTCAGTTTTAGTAACTGTTGTTGGTAAGCGTGAAGCACAACCTGGCCAAGACTTTTTCCCACTAACAGTTAACTACCAAGAGCGTATGTATGCTGCTGGTCGTATCCCAGGTGGTTTCTTAAAGCGTGAAGGTCGTCCTAACGATGGCGAAACACTTATTGCACGTCTTATTGACCGTCCAATTCGTCCACTTTTCCCAAGCGGTTTTGTAAACGAAGTACAAGTTATTGCTACTGTTGTTTCTGTTAACCCTGAAATCCAACCTGATATGGTTGCGATGATTGGTACTTCAGCAGCACTTGCTATCTCTGGTATCCCGTTCAGTGGTCCAATTGGTGCATCTCGCGTTGGTTACATCAACGGCGAATATGTACTTAACCCTACATTAAAAGAGCTTGAAGAAAGCCAACTTGATTTAGTGGTAGCCGGTACTGATAAAGCGGTACTTATGGTTGAATCAGAAGCTAACGTACTTGCAGAAGACGTAATGCTTGGCGCTGTTGTATATGGTCATGAGCAATCTCAAGCGATCATCACTGCAATCGAAGAATTTAAAGCAGAAGCAGGCAAGCCTACTTGGGATTGGACTGCACCAGCTAAGAACGTTGCACTAGAAGATAAAGTTGCAGCAATTGCTGCTGATAAAGTAGGCGCAGCTTACTTAATCACTGATAAAGTAGCGCGTAAAGAAGCACTTGGCGTAGCTAAAGATGAAGTTGTTGCAGTGTTAACAGCTGAACTTGCTGAAGGCGAGTCTTTAGATAAGCAAGAAATTGGTAAAATCTTCGGTTCACTTGAGAAGAAAATCGTTCGTGGCCGTATCGCTTCTGGCGAAAAACGTATCGATGGTCGTGAACCAGATATGATTCGTGCACTAGATGTAATGACTGGCGTATTACCGCGTACTCACGGTTCTGCTATCTTTACTCGTGGCGAAACTCAAGCGTTAGTAACAGCTACACTTGGTACAGAACGTGATTCACAGTTAATCGACGATTTAACTGGTACTCATAAAAACCACTTTATGCTTAACTACAACTTCCCTCCATTCTGTGTAGGTGAAACTGGTTTTGTTGGTTCTCCTAAGCGTCGTGAAATCGGCCATGGTAACCTTGCTAAGCGTGGTATTGCTGCTGTAATGCCAACATTGACTGAATTCCCATATTCAATCCGTGTAGTATCTGAAATCACTGAATCAAATGGTTCATCTTCAATGGCTTCTGTATGTGGTACTTCACTTGCACTTATGAATGCCGGTGTACCAATTAAAGCGTCTGTTGCCGGTATTGCGATGGGTCTAGTTAAAGAAGACGATAAATTCGTTGTTCTTTCTGACATCTTAGGTGATGAAGATCACTTAGGTGACATGGACTTTAAAGTTGCTGGTACAGCTGCAGGTATCACTGCACTTCAAATGGATATCAAAATCGAAGGTATCACTCAAGAAATCATGCAAATTGCGCTTAAACAAGCAAAAGCTGCACGTTTACATATCTTAGAAGTGATGGACGAAGCAATTTCTGCTCCTTCTGAAGAGCTATCAATGTTTGCTCCTCGCATATACACAATGAAAATCCCACAGAAGAAAATCGCTGAAGTTATCGGTAAAGGTGGCGCAACTATTCGTCAGCTTACTGAAGAAACTGGTACAACGATTGAAATCGGTGACGACGGTACAATTAAAATTGCCGCTACTGATGGCGAAAGTGCAGCTAATGCAATTAGCCGTATTGAGCAATTAACAGCTGAACTTGAAGTAGGTACTATCTACGAAGGTAAAGTTGTACGTATTGTTGATTTCGGTGCGTTTGTAAACATTCTTCCTGGTAAAGATGGTCTAGTACATATTTCTCAAATTAGTACTGAGCGCGTTAATAACGTGGCTGATCACCTTTCTGAAGGTCAAGAAGTTAAAGTTAAAGTACTAGAAGTAGATCGCCAAGGCCGTGTACGTCTAAGTATTAAAGAAGCAATGGAATCAGCAGCACCTGCAGCTGACGCGCCAACTGACGCGTAATTGTTAACTTATTAATCTAGTTATATTAGCTAGATGATAAAAAAGGGGCTGTTTAGCCCCTTTTTTTATGCTTTAATGAAACCTTATTGGACAAGATCTGTCTTATATTAATCGCGATATATCTTGGTATTAAGGATTTTAATGATACTCAAACATTTAGCTTTGGCATCTTTTGCTATTTTGTCTTTAAGCGCTTGCCAAACTACAACAGAATCAGAACCAACCCCGATTGTTAATGTGCCATTTACTGCACCTTTAGCCTCTGACTTTAGAAGTGAAATTG
Organism: Pseudoalteromonas sp. SA25; assembly: GCF_011378705.1. Taxonomy (NCBI): domain Bacteria; kingdom Pseudomonadati; phylum Pseudomonadota; class Gammaproteobacteria; order Alteromonadales; family Pseudoalteromonadaceae; genus Pseudoalteromonas; species Pseudoalteromonas sp. SA25. The sequence continues at coordinate 102,936 of NZ_WTKV01000008.1, forward strand.
CTATTGCACGCTACTCAGAGTTATTGAATAGGGCTGACTTAAGCGAAGAGCAACAAGCTAAGCTTTATTACGACCGTGGTGTGCTTTTCGATAGTCTAGGTATGACCACTCTTTCGCGTATTGATTTTAACCGCGCAGTAAAACTTAAGCCTGATTTAGCTGAAGTGTATAATTTTTTAGGTATTCAACATACGCTTATGCAGCAGTACGAAAAAGCCTATGAGTTTTTCGATTCAGCTCTAGAACTTGATGAAGAGCATGAATACGCCTATTTAAATCGAGGAATTGCACTGTATTACGGCGATAGAGCTGGCCTTGCTAAAAATGACTTTAATGAGTTTTTAGCCCGTTCTCCTAACGATCCGTACCGTGTTTTATGGGTTTATTTAGCCCAGGCACACGAGGATAAAGTAATCGCACTTGATGCCCTTAAACAAAATGCGACTGCGCTTGATGATTCACAATGGGCGTATCAGTTAATTTCTCTTTATACGGGCGATATGAGTGAACATGCATTTTTATCAGGCATTAGTGATGGTGTAAGAACTGAGCAAGAGTATGCGCAACGTTTATGTGAAGCTTATTTTTACCTAGCTAAAATGCATCAAGCAGCGGGTGAGCTGTACTTAGCATCAGACTATTTTAGGCTTGCGCTAGCAACCAATGTACATGAGTTTATTGAGTACAAATATGCGCGTTTAGAACTTGAGTTGATGGAAGGTGTTGACGCAAGTTAAGCGTTTTAAATTAATAGGTGTATTACTATGTTGTTTGTTAATTACAGGCTCGAGTAATCACCTTGGCGCTATTGGCTTTTGGCATGTTTTAAATACAAAAGCCAATGTTCTACAAAGTTATTGGAATTCACCAGCTTATTTTTCTGATCACCTAGAGCAGTTACCAAAGACCTCTTTAGCTATACTTGCTCGCAGTAAAATTTCCTCAGCACAATATATGTATTCTCTTAAGCTTATTAAAAGCAGTCAGAGTGATACTGCAAAACAATTTTGGCTCTCCGCTATAAATGACTTAACAATCCCAGAGCGTAAAATATTAGCAACAAAGTTACTTGATCAATCACGTTGGAGCGATTTAGAGTTACTCGCTAGTAAAAACAAATTACCAGCAGGGGATGTACTAAATCATCTAAAACTTCAGTTAAAAATACCACAGAGTAAAATATCTACCGCGTTTATCCACGACCTCGGTTTTTCATCTTTAAGAAATATAAGCAAACCTAATAAGCAATGTATGTTTAACGTGCTGACTATGAGCGATCATCGCAGTGGCTTATATAAACTTACAGAGTTTATTAATGCTTATAATAAACAACCAGAGCCCCGTGAAAATATTTTTTGCTTTTCAAAACCCGTTTACGTTGCGGGTATGCTTGAGTGTAAAAGTAGTACTAGTCAAATAGCAAAGTGTGACTGGCAATCATCTAAACTTAATAGCCAGCTTCCTAACAATTTTGATTTTATAGTGATGATGCCTAAAGATGGAACGGCTAATGTCACGAAGGGAACAATGCTAATAAACTCAAAAGCAAAATACAGTATATTTTTGCATGAGCTGATGCATTTTAACGGTTTTGAAGATGAATACGCTTTGCCTAAAACTAAGCAAGCATGGTTGTGTGCAAAAACGGGTTTTGTTGCACCTAATTTATTTATTTCTCATGGTGAGTTGCCGCCAACAGGTTGGCATAAAGCAAAGAGTTGCCAGGTAGGGGGTATTGCTTATAAACCTAGTGAAAATTGGTCTATTATGCAATATCAGCAGTTAGGGCTCTCAGCGCAGTATAGACAACTTTGGTTGAAACATTTAGATATGACCAATGGTAACTTTCATCGTCACCCTGGCGCGCTTACATTTGCAAATAAGGCCATATTAAATTAACAATTATCAGTATTAATTAATTGTTTTTTTAGGCTTAATAAATTGTTAGTTCTTGTTTAAAAAACACCCATACAGAACCGCTTTTTATAGACAAAATCAGTGTTTTTCAGTATAACTATAGTCATTAATGTCGTTTAAAAACAGGCAGTAAAAGCATCACTTAGTATTAAAAAGAGATGCCCTGATAAACTTATGATAATAAAAGGCCCTACATTATGACTTTGCTCTGGATACCCTTGTTATCCTTAATTGGCAGTGTTATTTCTGCATGCACAGGTAAGTTATCCCGCAATTTAAGCACTAGTTTAACGGCTCTTGCGCCTTTGACGGCTTTGGGGATTACTCTATACCATGCACCTGCCGTTTTAGCGGGCGAAACCATTCGTTATTCTTTAGCTTGGATCCCGTCAATAGGACTCGATTTGTCTCTGCGGTTAGACGGCCTCAGTTTATTGTTTATGTTTATGATTTTAGGCATAGGCTTGCTCGTTATCCTCTACACCCGTTACTACCTAAGCGCTAATGACTCAATGGCTAAGCTATATAGTTACTTAATGCTATTTATGACTGCAATGCTTGGTATTGTTATGTCTAACAACGTCATTCAACTGTGGTTGTTTTGGGAATTAACGAGCATCAGCTCATTTTTATTAATTAGTTTTTGGTGGCATAAATCAGAAGCGCGAAAAGGCGCACGTATGGCGCTTGCTGTAACAGGCGCGGGCGGCTTAGCGTTACTTGCTGGATTGATGCTATTAGGTGATATTGTTGGTAGTTACGACCTAGATGTTATTCTAGCGAGTAAAGCAATAATTCAATCTCATGATTTATACGAAGTAGCATTGGTATTGGTGCTACTGGGTGCGTTTACTAAATCGGCACAATTTCCATTTCACTTTTGGCTTCCTCATGCAATGGCAGCGCCTACGCCAGTAAGCGCGTATTTACATTCTGCGACGATGGTAAAAGCCGGTATATTTTTGTTAGCACGTTTTCATCCTGCTTTGGCAGGCACCGATACTTGGTTCTTGCTCGTTGGGTTAACGGGTTTAGCTACGCTGTTGTTTGGCGCTTATATAGCACTATTCAAACACGACTTAAAAGGCTTGTTAGCCTATTCAACAATAAGCCATTTGGGTTTAATAACGCTATTACTCGGACTTGATACTGAGCTTGCGACTGTTGCTGCTATTTTTCACATAATTAACCATGCAACGTTTAAAGCGTCATTATTTATGGCCGTTGGTATTATTGATCACGAAACGGGCACGCGCGATATGCGTAAATTAAATGGTATGTGGCGATACTTACCATACACTGCAACGCTTGCGATGGTCGCGGCGGCTGCAATGGCAGGAGTTCCTTTACTAAATGGCTTCTTGTCTAAAGAAATGTTTTTTGCAGAAACGCTACACCAGCAAGTGCTTGGTTCTATGTCGTGGTTAATTCCAGTACTGGCAACTGTTGCAGGTGCATTAGCTGTTGCGTACTCAGCACGCTTTATTCATGACGTGTTTTTTAATGGTGAACCAATTGATTTACCTCGTACGCCGCATGAGCCACCGCGCTATATGCGTGTACCAATAGAAATACTCGTTGTGATTTGTTTGTTAGTGGGTATGTTCCCGCACTTTACAATTGATGGCATTTTATCTGCGGCGTCTTTAGCTGTACTTGGAAAAGAAATGCCGGTGTACGAATTGGCTATCTGGCATGGGTTTAACTTGCCTCTACTAATGAGTGCGATGGCGATTGCTGGCGGCTTATTTATTTATATTAATCGTAAATATCTATTTCAATTTCAAGCATCGTTACCACCTCTAAACGCTAAAAAAACGTTTGAACGTGTGATATTAAGCGTTATTGCTTGGTGTCAGTCAAAGGTAAGCAGTATCGAAAATGGGTCACTACAGCGCTACCTTGTAATTATGCTAGCGGTAGTATTGCTGTGTGCGGGTTGGCCATTATTTGAAATGCAACAACTTGCCGGAAGCATGCCACTTACGCCTGTTGATGTGCACAATGCAATTGGTGCAGGCTTATTGATTATTGGTGCTCTTGCCACCGTTATTTGGCATCGCTCTCGAATGGTATCGCTATTAATGCTCTCAATTGTAGGATTAATGGTGTCGGTTGTATTTACACGCTTTTCTGCTCCAGATTTAGCGCTTACGCAGCTAACTGTTGAGGTTGTTACTATTATTTTACTTATGCTGGCATTGTTTTTCTTGCCGCAGCATACGCCAAAAGAATCAAGTTCATTACGCGTACTTCGAGACTTAGCAATAGCCTCTACATTAGGTGTAGTTATCGCGAGTATTTGTTATGCATTACTTACACGCCCGCTAGATTCAATCTCAGACTTCTTTATTGCTAACGCTAAAATTGGTGGCGGTGGTACTAACGTAGTTAACGTTATTTTAGTCGACTTTAGGGGCTTTGATACGCTTGGTGAAATTACCGTATTAGGCATTGCCGCATTAGGTATATTTAAAGTACTTTCTCGAATTCCATTATTTATGCCAGCAAGCGACAGCGAAGGGCGCCCATGGGCACGAGAGCGCCATCCAATATTACTGGCGAGTATTTCACAAAGTTTATTACCGCTTGCGTTATTAGTTTCTGCATATATTTTCTTACGTGGGCATAACTTACCTGGTGGTGGCTTTATTGCAGGACTGGTAACGTCAATCGCGTTTATTTTGCAATACATGGCGCATGGTACAGCATGGATAAACGAACGTTTTGATGTTAATTATCGCAAAATTATAGCTTCAGGCATTGGTATTTCTTTGTTTACAGGTGTGGGTAGTTGGTTCTTCGATAAGCCATTTTTAACAACTTGGTTTGACTACTTTGATATTCCGTTTGTCGGTAAAACAGAGCTTGCCAGCGCGATTGCATTTGACCTAGGTGTTTACTTAACTGTTGTAGGCGCTACGTTAATGATTTTAGCAAGCTTAGGTAATATGACAGCAGATACCCAGAAAAAAGAGGTAAATATTTAATGGAATTATTGTACGCATCTTGCGTTGGAGTATTGGTCAGTTGCGGTGTGTTTTTACTGCTAAGAGCTCGTACGTTCCCTGTAGTACTTGGGCTTACTATGATTTCATATGCTGTTAACTTATTTTTGTTTTCAGCAGGTCGCCTTACTATTAATAAAGCGGTAGTACTTGGTACTGGCACAGAATACGCCGATCCTCTACCTCAAGCATTAGTACTAACTGCAATAGTGATTGGTTTTGCGATGACCGCATTTGTGGTTATTTTGGCAATACGTGGGCGCGCCGATTTAGGTAGTGACCATGTTGATGGTTATGTGCCTAACACCTCTGCAGATAATAAGGAGCAAAAATGATCCAACATTTAGCTTCGCTACCTATTTTATTACCTATGTTGACGGCAGTTATTTTATTGCTGCCGCCATGTGGTAAAAGCGTCAAAATTCGCCGCTTAGTTTCAATTGTAATGGCAATAGCTACTTTTGCCATTAGTGTGCTTTTACTTGTACATATTAATAATACAGGTATTAATGTTTACGCTATTGGTAGTTGGTCTGCACCATTTGGGATAGTCTTAGTCGCTGACATGTTATCTACCTTATTGGTTACGTTAACTTCACTTTTAGGTTTGGGCGCTATTTTATATGGTAGTGCTGGCGATGATGAAAAGGGCAGCTTTTATCATCCACTTGTTCATTTTTTAATATTGGGTGTAAATGGCGCGTTTTTAACTGGCGATTTATTTAACCTATTTGTATTTTTTGAAGTGTTACTGATTGCATCATATGCACTGTTAATGCATGCAGGTGATAAACAAAACACTCGTGCGGCACTGCAATATGTAATATTAAATTTAGTTGGCTCAAGCGTATTTTTAATCGGTTTGGGTATTTTGTACGGTGTACTTGGTACGCTTAATATTGCAGATATGGCGCAAAAAGTATCACAGCTTTCGGGCGATGATGTATACCTAGCAAAAGCAGGTGGTTTATTACTATTAATTGTATTTGCTTTAAAGGCCGCACTATTACCTCTGCATTTATGGCTTCCAAATACGTATTCAAGCGCTAAACCTGTAGTTGCAGCATTGTTTGCGATTATGACCAAAGTAGGCGTTTACGCCATGCTTCGTGTTTACACGGTGATATTTGGCGAACAAGCAGGAGCGCTTGAACATATGGCGCAGCCTTGGCTTTGGGGCTTAGCAATTGCCACCATTATAGTGGGTGCCATTGGCGTTATGGCAGCGCAAGACTTACGTAAACTCACCTCTAACTTAGTATTAGTATCGGTAGGTACGTTGGTTGCGCTAATTGCATTGCAAAATGTAAATGCCACTGCTGCACTTTTATATTATTTAGTGCATTCAACACTTGTTAGTGCCGCACTGTTTTTACTAGCAGACTTAGTTTCAATCCAGCGCGGTAAAGTTGGTGATAGGCTAGTAGCGGGTCGCTCTGTTAAACAACCATTTTTATTAGGTGTGTGCTTTATTGTTGCAGCTTTAACTGTAGTTGGTATGCCGCCACTATCAGGCTTTGTAGGTAAAATTTGGATACTTAAAGCCACATTAAATAGTGAGCAAGCTTTACTATTTTGGCCTGTATATTTAGTAACAAGCTTTGCGTTGTTGGTAGCGCTTTCGCGTGCTGGCACGACCTTGTTTTGGGAGCATAAAAGTAAAAATAGCGAAAACGCAGATTGTGCAAATGCACACCCGTTGCAGGTAATTGTAATTATAGGTTTACTTGCGTGTTCGCCATTGCTCGTTATTTTTGGCGGACCAATAAGTGAATACATGCTAGGTGCTGCTACTCAGTTACATGATATAAGCGGCGGTATTAATGCTGTACTTAAAGGAGGCATGTGATGAGATTACAAGCCCGTTTTCGTTGGTTACCAACGCCATTTCGTAGCTTATTTTTGTTTATGGTTTGGCTATTGTTAAATAATAGCGTGTCGGTAGGGCACTTAGTATTAGCGACTATTTTTGCAATACTTATCCCAATATTAAGTTTTTCGCTTCGCGAGCCTCAGCCACTAATTTTAAAGCCGGGCTTGGCTCTTAAGCAGTTGCTTATTGTGCTGTACGATATTGTCGTAGCAAATTTACAAGTGGCTTTACTTATACTTGGGCCATCTAAAAATTTGCGTCCGGCATTTATAAAAGTACCGATAGATTTAACTCATGATATGCCAATTACCATATTGGCCAGTAGTGTATCGCTTACACCCGGTACAGTGAGTGCAGAGGTTTACCCAATTGCTGAATCGTTACCTGAGGGTGAAGAGCCAACACAACGCTACTTATTAATACATGTGCTTGACCTTAAAGATGAAGAAGCACTTATCAAACAAATAAAACAACGCTACGAAGCTCCACTAAAGGAGATATTTCAATGTTAGACACCGTATTACTCATTGTTTTTTCGATGATTGGCTTATCATTATTGCTTAATTTATGGCGATTGATCATTGGTCCATCAGTGCCTGATCGTGTTTTAGCGCTCGATACAATGTACATTAACGTCATTGCACTGATTATTTTATATAGCATTAGTATGGATACAGGGCTTTATTTTGAAGCTGCACTGCTTATTGCCATGCTAGGTTTCATAAGTACAGTTGCAGTGTGTAAGTATTTACTACGTGGCGATATAATTGAATAAGGTGAAAACATGATCAGCGAATGGGTTGTATCAATATTATTGTTATTTGGTGGTACGTTTATTTTAATTGGCTCAATAGGCTTAGTTAAACTACCTGACTTTTTTATGCGTTTGCATGGGCCAACTAAAGCAACAACGTTGGGCATGGCAAGTATGCTAATTGCAGCTATGGTTTATTTTGCAAATTCAGGACATGGCCTAAGTGTTAAAGAAATACTCATTACTATATTTTTACTAATTACGGCACCGATTAGTGGTTACATGCTAATAAAGTCAGCTATTCATCATAAGCTAAAAGCCAAAGAAGGCACTAAAGGCCTAGATAATGTAGAAGACGATTAACATAAAAATATATTTATAAAAGGCCGAATAAATTCATTTTATTCGGCCTTTTTAGTGACTGCTTGTACCCTTTACAAGACTAATTAATAATGTAACTATAAAACGATTATTTATATGAAAGGATATTATTATGGGTAAGGTACTACTTTTATCATTACTGATTTTTTCTAGTAGTTTGTATGCTGAACAAAATACTAAGCAGCAAAAAATAGATGAACTTATTAGTGTAATGAATTTAGATTCAATGGTTGACTCTATGTACGGCCAGGTTGAAGGTATGATGAAAGGCATGTCAGACCAAATGGGCGTTAAGCCTTCTGAACAGGCAATTTTTGATAAATACTACAGCGACATGACGACGGTATTAAAAACCGAAATGAGCTGGGCCAAAATGCAGCCGATGATGATTAGCGTGTACGACAAACATTTTAGTGAGCAAGAAATTGCCGATATGCTAGCGTTTTATAAAACAGATACAGGGCAAAAAATACTTGAAAAAATGCCTGTTGTAATGCAAGAGTCTATGCAAATGTCACAAAGCTTAATGAAAGATGCTATGCCTAAAATACAAACTTTAGCGCAGCAACTAAGCGACGAATTAGAGCAAAGCCGTAGCGAATCAAACTAGGGCAGCGCATGTTTGGTATTTATGCTGCGTTATCGCCTATTTATGGGGAATAACCACACTACATAGGCTCTGCCAAAGACCAAACAGTCTGCTGTAAATTAAACCACCAATGATCAACACGCCCTTAGATTAATACGCGCCTTACTTAGGCGCTTCTCTCCTAAATTACCCCCCTCCAGATAATACACGCCCGATATCAGCTTAAGTTAATTATGTTTGTGTCACTATACCAATGAGCAACAATACTTAATCAATTTGAGGGATTATATTCGGCGTTAACTGCGTTAAACATTTTGATATACGACTGCATGGATGCAGAGGCAATTAGTGATAACAACTAAATAACGAAACCTTTGCCTTGTTATCAACACGATTTTCTTGTCTTAAATAGGTTACTTAATTAAGCGAATTGGTATTATTTTATTAGTTTTAAAATAGTCATTGACCTATGTGTTGCACCTAGGTTTATTATGAAGCTACTGAAACACGACGGAGCTAAATTATGTATGTTAAACAACTCGCCAAGTTAATGGGCGTGACTGCCGATACTGTTCGTCATTACACACGTGTTGGGTTGCTTAACCCAATACGCAGTGAAGAAAATGGCTATCAAGAGTATACAAAGCAAGACCAGCAGCGTTTAAAGTTTATTATTAGCTCTCGTCAACTTGGTTTTTCACTCAAAGATATTCAACACATTATAGGCGAGTCAGAGCAGGGGAATTGTCCTTGTCCGTTAACGCGTAAACTCATTACTAAACGCCTAGAAGAAACCGAAGCACTATTTCAAGCAACATTAAAATTACGAAACAGAATGCATGCAGCTCTGGCGCAATGGGATACATCAGCCGATGGTGCAAATGCCAGTGACGTGTGTAGTTTAATAGAATCTTTTGTTGATCCAATAAACGATTCTGCAAATAAGGAGCAGCGTAATGACGACTAATACAAAAGACACCGCGCAAAACTTTATTATTGAAGGTGCTAATTGCGGCAGTTGTGTGGCCAAAATTGAAAAAGCCCTCAATAGTGTTCAAGGTGCGCAAAACGTGGAAATGAACTTTGCTGAGCGTACAGTACGTGTAGAAGGTAAAGCCTGCGAAAGCACGCTTATTAAAGCAGTCGAAAACATTGGTTATTCAGCTAAGCCAATGAGTAACGAGTCTGATCAAGATGCACTTGATGAAAAAGCAAAGTCGGACGAGGCACATTACAAAAAGCTAATGCGTAATATGATATTAGCGTTAGGGGTCGGTGCGCCGTTAATGATATACGGGCTTATTTTTGACATGAGTGTGACCACCGACACACAACGAATGGCATGGTTTTTAGTGGGTATAGTCACGCTTGTGGTTATGGCTATATCAGGTAAACAATTTTACAACGGTGCATGGCAGGCATTCAAAAACCATGCTGCCAATATGGATACATTAATAGCGCTTGGTACAGGTACTGCGTGGTTGTATTCAATGTTTGTGGTAATAGCACCAAACTTATTACCACAAGTCGCAAGACACGTATATTTTGAAGCATCATCGATGATCATCGGTTTAATTAGTTTAGGGCTCGCTTTTGAAGTAAAAGCACGTGGGCGCACCTCACAAGCAATTAAACGCTTAATTGGCCTGCAACCAAAAACTGCACGCGTAATTCGCGATGGGCAAGAGCAAGACATCGACATTAGTGATGTTGTAAAAAATGATGAAGTACGCGTACGTCCGGGTGAAAAAATCCCTGTGGATGGCGATGTTATTGAAGGCAGCAGTACGGTTGATGAGTCAATGCTTACTGGTGAGCCAATGGCTGTAAGCAAAAAAACGGGCGACAAAGTCGTTGCCGGAAGTATTAATAAAAGTGGCACCTTATTATTTAAAGCCACGCACATTGGTAGCGAAACCACACTTGCCAATATTATCAATATGGTAAAGCGTGCACAAAACTCTAAGCCATCAATAGGGCGCTTAGCTGATGTTATATCAGGAATATTTGTACCAACAGTCATGATTATTGCAGTACTTGCGGGCCTTGCATGGTTAAACTTTGGACCTGAGCCATCAATTGCTTATGCCGTTGTTGCAATAACCACTGTACTTATTATTGCGTGTCCTTGTGCGCTAGGACTCGCAACCCCTATGTCGGTTATGGTGGGTATTGGTAAAGCTGCAGAGTCAGGAATATTAATTCGAAATGGTGAGTCGCTGCAAACAACATCTAAAATCACCACCATGATTTTAGATAAAACAGGCACTATTACTCAAGGCACACCGCAAGTTACCGATGTAGTTACGTTTAACAACAGTGATGAAAATACAGTAATGCAACGTGTTGCAAGCCTTGAAAGTAGCTCAGAGCATCCACTGGCAGAAGCAATTACGGCACACGCTAAAAAGCAGGGCTTAGCTTTAAGTAAAGTAGCCGACTTTAACGCAATTACAGGTAAAGGTGTGACTGGCAGTGTTGACGGGCAAACATTGTTGTTTGGTAATAAAGCGCTAATGGATAAATATGATGTAGCCGTTGATGATGCAACCGAGCAAGCTCAAACACTTGCCAGTGATGCTAAAACGCCCATGTATTTTGCAAGTAATAATAAGCTCCAAGCTATTATTGCAGTAGCAGATCCTATTAAAGAGGATTCAGTTGAAGCTATTAAACGCCTGCAAGATAAAGGTATCCACCTAGTTATGCTAACAGGTGATAACAAAGCCACTGCACAAGCCGTTGCTAAGCAAGTTGGTATTGATGACTTTATTGCAGAAGTAATGCCCGATGATAAAGTAAACGAAGTAACAAAGCGCCAAGCAAACGGTGAAATAGTGGGTATGACAGGTGACGGTATTAACGATGCCCCCGCACTTGCGCAAGCCGATGTAGGGTTTGCAATTGGCACAGGTACCGATGTTGCAATAGAAAGTGCAGACATTACCTTAATGCGTGGTTCGTTACATGGCCTTGCTGATGCAATTGCAGTGAGTAATGCAACTATTTCAAATATTAAACAAAACCTATTTGGTGCCTTTATTTATAACGTGGCGGGTATTCCGATTGCAGCCGGCGTGTTGTATCCATTTTTTGGAATACTACTTAACCCTGTTGTTGCAGGTGCAGCTATGGCACTTTCATCGCTTACAGTGGTAAGTAACGCTAATCGCTTACGTTTTTTCAAACCAAATAAATCGTAATTTAAGCTAAGGAGTACATTATGTTGATGATTAATATAGGTGGTGCACTGTTAATAGCCGCAATTATTTATTGGTTTTGGCTATACAAACCAGAGCAAACACAAAGTGATGACAACAAAGTAACGATAGTCGTTGATAACGGTGTTTATAAGCCAGGACACATTAAAGTGGCAGCCAACAAAGAGGTTGTACTTACCTTTGATAGAAAAGACAGCGCGCCGTGCGCCGAAACCGTGGTATTTCCACAGCTTGATATAAGTAAAACGCTGGCAATGGGTGATGGCAACACAGTTAAACTACCCGCGCTTGAAGCCGGTGAGTATGATTTTCATTGCCAAATGCAAATGTATAAGGGCAAGCTAGTTGCTCAGTAACCTGAACTAAGTAGGTGTTGGGGTCGTATAGTTGCCTTATAAAAGTTACGAGTAAGAGTCGCTATATTAAATGAATAAATTAAACCCTAAAAAATTATTGAATAGTAAATGGACCGCAACACCTTCTATAAATAAAGAAAAACACTTCATTATTGTTGAGGTGGAATTTGATGAAGATGGTAATGTAATTGAGTGTATTACCGAGGCTGTTATGTCAAAAAATCAATATCCAATTAGTTGGCGAGATTTAAAAGATAACCAAAAGTGGCTACAAGGGTGGAAGTAGTTTAAATCTACATAATTTACCTCACTCCAATAGCGGCACATTTGCAGATAGCTGGCACACGATGTAGGTTTGCTTAACTCAAGCGAACCTATATTTTACGGCGCATTAAGTTATGAACTCAATGCTATAACTTAGCTCATATATCACATTCTTTCTGAGTAATTCGCCATTTGGCAACAAAACAGTTAATTTCAAAATATCCTTCCAAAATTTTTATAATTAATCTCAAAAATAATGTAACTGACTAATTATAAATGAATTAATTATTTAATAGTCGCGAATAAATCCTATGTTACTTCCATGTTCATATTCAGTTTATTTTGAAGACTAACCCAAACACCCCCCTTTTTGGCTTTTTAGCAAAAGTGTGTCTTTTTAACTAAATCTAACTAATTGATTTATATCGGTTTATTATTTTTAGGTAAATGGCTGTTGCTAAATAGCAACAATAACACCTCCTCAAATTAAGCTTCTCTCGCTTTATATTGTTTAACTCATTGTTTTTAAATAATAAATAAAAAGTGGCACCGAAGTTGTAATACCTAGAGTGTATTAAGCAAAACGTGATGAAAGCCAAAGGCCTTAATCGCAACAACCCAATGAAGGAATACTATTATGAAAACATTTCAATCAACACTAGTACTAATGGCGCTAGCTTCTTCATCAGCGGCTTTTGCAGTAACAGATTTTGATACGCTAGACGTAGATGGTAATGGCGCAATCAGCCAAGCCGAAGCATCAGTGGATGCTGAGCTTTTAAGCAAATTTGAAGAACTCGATACAAACCAAGATGGTGAGCTATCTGAAGATGAGTTTTCTAAGGCCTAAAATTAAAGCCTTAAGCAGTTTAAGCAGTTAATGCTCTGTAATGTTATCTAAATTCTGAGTTGCCAAAGACAACCTAAGTAGGCAAGGGAGCCTACTAAAAAGAATAACCAGGAAGTGACTAGAGAGCACTATAGAGCAAATTTATTTAGGACACCGCATACTTTTGAAGGATTAAATTATGAAAAAGCTACAATCAACATTTGTACTTATGGCTATTGTTTCTTCGTCAGTAGTATTTGCAAACACAGACTTTGAAACACGCGATGCAGTCGACAACGCTTCAATTAGTCGCTCTGAAGAATCGGTGCAAGTGATAGAGCAATTTGACGAGCTGAATGTTCAAAGTAGCGGTGGTCCGACAGAAAATGATTTTTTTGAATATTAATTTATAAACACTTTACTCCTAAAGGATCTTTGAAAAGGACTTCTTACCCCTAATCAGGCTCAAAGCCTAAGGAAACGATTATGAAAACATTACACAAAACTCTAGCACTTGTAGCCCTTGCTTCTTCTTCAGCGGCGTTTGCTGCGGTAGATTTTGATTCTTTTGATACTGATGGCGACGGCGTAATTAGTAAAACAGAAGCCCAAGTAAACTCGCAACTAGTACAGCTTTTTGATCAATTAGATGCAGATGGAAATGGCGAATTATCTAAAGAAGAGTTTTCGAAGGTTCAGTAACAGGCTCTATATTTAAGTTAGTCGTAAAGCCTTACCAGTCATACTCACAAAGCAGCTAAGTAATTAATACTTAGCTGCTTTTTTGTGCATTTAACTTAATATATTACTGTTTAGTCACCAAAATAGTGCAAAACTCGAGTTTTAATTTAATTAAGTTACTGATTATTAAGTTGTTTTATTATTGGTTTTAAACTTGCAAATCTATTTATAACTTAGGTCAATGAGTATTTAAAATGGCGCGAATGAGTTATATCAGTAGTGTTGAGCGCTACCACGAATATGAGCATGTAATACACAGCTTACTTGAATCTATTTTGATGAGTATTGAGGATGGGTTAACTAAGGAGCGTGATACCCGCTACCTGATTAAGCAGTACCCATTTTTAGAATTACAATATTGTTTAAATGCAGAAGGTTTGCAGCAGGGTAATAATGTCTGCTTTAAACGGGCATATAGAAAAAAGCTAGGTGAAAGTGGTAATCAACAAGATTTAAGCGAGCGCCCCTATTTTTTGAACGCTAAAACAAGTGATAGGGTGTGCTTTACTGATCCCTACATTTCTATAGCGACTAACCATTTATGTATATCGGCGATTAAAGAACTAAAAAAACCAATTAATAATCAACATTACTTGGTCGTTGATGTGAGCTTAACGCAGCTTATTGAGTTTGTAATGGGTGATACTGCGCGCGCTAATATGTCGCCTTACTTTAAAGCGGGTTACGGTATTATTGTTGCGTGCTTATTTTGCTTAGTATTATTTTTACTGAATATCGTTTTTAATGATATATACGCGCTATTAACCCATGTAGATACCTCATCAGACCCACTTGAACCCTTTAGTATCATTATTTACATCACCCTAGCATTAGCAGTATTCGATTTAGGTAAAACAATACTCGAAGAAGAAATCCTTATGCATAAGGATATTTTTAGGCACTCATCTACGCGGCGCACTATTACACGGTTTATATCTACCGTGTTAATTGCTATATCAATTGAGGCGTTGTTAACTATGTTTAAAGCGGCGTTGGGGCAATCGGAGTATTTAATGCCTGCAATAGCGATGATGCTTGCAGTAGTGGGGCTTTTAATTGCACTAGCTATTTATGTTTATTTAGGAGCAAAGGCCGAAACGCTATTAATGCGGGCTCGTTTAAAACAAAAATCCTCCAAGTAGGAGGATTTTTATATTACATAACTATTAATAGTTATTTATTGTTTATCTTGCGCGCGTTTGGCTTTAAAGTCAGACTCGCTCGTCCACTTTGGCCAATCGCCATTGTTTGCAAGTTGAGTGGCTATATCAACAATAAGATCTATATCTTGCTTAACACCACCTAACGACCAATCAGCAGAGTAGTCGTCTGCTTCTTTATGGTACTTATGCGCAATGTACTCAGGATCGGTATCGCCCAGGCTCATAAATAATAGACTAGGCACACCTTGCTTAGAAAGTGAGAAATGATCAGATCTAAAAAACAAGCCATTTTGCGGGCGAGGATCCATTTTAACAACACGACCTTGTGATTTTGCAGCCTTTGCTAAATAGTTTTCCATTGTCGATAAATCTTTACCGTATTGTAAAATGTAGTCAGTGCCATCAAGCACGTTCATGCCATCAATATTTAATAGACCGACCATTTGTTTTGTAGGTACAACCGCACCCGATGCAAATTCTTCAGAACCAATTAACCCCGTTTCTTCTGCTGTAAAGTTAGCAAAAATAATTGAGCGTTTAAATGGTTTTTGCTTATTCATTTTGCTCATGATGCGTGCTATTTCAAGCGTGGCTGCAGTGCCTGAAGCGTTATCTACTGCGCCGTTATAAATCTTAGGGCCAGTATCAGTTTGTTTAGTACCAAAGTGGTCCCAGTGAGCGCTAATAACAACGTATTCGTCAGGTGATTCGCTACCTGTAATTTGTGCAACTACGTTATGCGATTTTGCATGAGATACTTCGTTTTTAAAGGCAAGGTTTGCTTTTAAGTTAAGTGGCGTCGCTTTAAAGTCATCATTTAATGCTGCTTGTTTTAAATCTTGATAGTTAAGCTTTGCGGCGTTAAACATTTTCTCAGTCGCATCAAGTGTTAGCCAGCCCATAACCGGTAATTTAGACGCGTTTAAATTGTTATCCATTAACGTGTATTTAGTGCCGGTGTTTGAACTTTCAACTACGCCCCAAGGGTATGCCGCAGGTGCTGTTTCATGAACAATAAATACAGCCTTTGCACCTTGGCGAGCGGCTTCTTCATATTTATAAGTCCAGCGACCGTAGTAGGTCATTGCATTGCCAGTAAAAAGGGCATCGTTTTGAGTAGCAAAGCCTGGATCGTTAACTAGCACAACCACTGTTTTACCAGTTACATCAATATTTTTATAGTCATTCCAGCTATATTCTGGCGCATTAATACCATAGCCCGCAAATACAACGTCAGAGCTTCTTACATCAATTAATGGCTGAAGTTGCTCGGTACGTGCGGTAAAGTCTTTGCCTGATTCAAAGCTCAAATCACCTACCTTTAACTGCATGTCCTGATTAGCTGTCACCATTGCCATTTTTACAGGCTGTAAGTATTTACCTTTATAAGCACCGGTTAAACCCAGCGCTTTATATTGCTCGCTTAAGTAGCCTACTGTTTTCACTTCGCCATGAGTAAGCGGGCCTCGGCCTTGAAAGTCATCAGAGGCTAGCGTTTTAATATGCTGTTTAATATTGCTAAGGCTTACACCGGCTGTATTTTCTAATGGGGTTTGTTCGCTTGCAGGCTCTGAGCAGCCAAAGAGTGCAACTAGCAGGCTTAGGCTAGCGCTTTTTAAAAGAGTAGATGCCATAGTCTTCATATTGTTATTTAATTAGGCTTTCAATATAAAGGAAGCACCGCAGCGATGTCGAATTTTTATAGAGAACTTTTCATTCAATTGCAGATTGATTTTATAAGGTGTATAAATAACGAACAACCTAAAGGAGCACATAATGAGCCAATGTAAAAAAAGTGGGTATTTATTTATAGCTAGTGGCATTGCATTTTTTGCTGCTGCAAAATTAGCTGAGCAGGAGACATATTTTGTGCTGTCTGCTTCTTTTATAATATTGGGCACTATAAGTATAAAAAAAGCGGCTTAATAACCGCTTAGTTTTTTTAGCTAAATATAAAGCTTAAATACAATACTTGGCACTAAAAGCAAAAAACCAGCATTAGCTGGTTTTTTAGTATAAGTTGCAGTTAGCTTTATGCGTCTGCAAGCTTTACGCGGATCTTACTTTTATCAACAGTAGATTGGTTAAGTGCTTTAATGGCGCTTTTACTTTCTATGTCGTTTGGCATTTCTAAAAAGGCAAAGCCTTTAGATTGGCCAGTTTCTTTATCAAGTACCAAGTTGCAGGTAGTCACTTTACCGTGCTCTGCAAATAAAGTACGAAGCTCATGCTCAGTGGTAGCACGAGACAAGTTACGAACTAATAGTTTCATAATGAACCTAAATAATTATGTCAGTACTAATTATCTCAAGTAACTCAGCTTTAACCTAATTTTATTTTAAAACATATATAAATAAACGTTCTATAGGAATAATTGTTTGTATCACACTGAAAAAACATAGCTTTTATAATTTTAAATGGATTGCCATTAAATTGGTCATGTTAATTGGTAATTGAGTTGTGGTTATTTGCATAGTTAATTGGTAAGTTTATGTTTTATTAACTTACTATTAACTATAAAGCTAACAATGCCTAAATATAATCTTAAACTGCGTAATGTAATTACAACCGCACTTCTATCTTGTTTAGTTGTTGGTTGTGGCAGCTCTGGCTCTGATTCTACGGTGCAAAATAATGACGCGATTACTTTAAAAACTCCAGCAATAATTGGTGGTAATAGCCGAGGCGAAGTTATTAGTGATAGTAATGATGCAATAACAGGCTCATTAACCATTACTGATCAACAATCCGGTGAGGCTGCTTTTATAGCACAAGAAAATAGCGCTACAAGCTATGGTTTTTTTAGCTTAAATGCTGGTGGATATTGGTCATACACACTTGATGATTTAAATGCTTCAATAACATCTTTAAGGGAAGATGAAAAACTGCAAGACACAATAACAGTAAACTCTTTAGATGGTACTGGCGCACAAATTATCATAACAATTGTTGGTGCACCAATAACTCAAGCTGATGGCTTTGAGAGTATCTCGCACGTGTTATTGCAATCAGATGGCGTAGATTCGGGACTTGGCGCATACACACTTATTGAAAATGCATTCGGCGAAGGGTCAATTGAATCTCCAGATTTATACGCTGGCAATCATGAAAGTGTTGTCCATATTATCGAAGATACCGATACGATAATTGGTAGCCATTTTGTATTTTTAGCCCACCGAGATGATGACCAAGATAAAGACAAAGGTGCAAGTGACAGGCAACGCAACGAAATAAAAACCTACGATAAATCACCGCAAGAAACACTGGCGTTTGAGGGTGAGACATTTCAATACAGCTGGAAATTTAAAGTAAGCAGCGAGCTTGAGCTTACGAGTAAGTTTAGCCATTTTTTTCAAATAAAAGCCCGTAACGAGAGTAACGACAACACCAATGGTAATGACGATCAGCCTATTATCACTCTCTCGGGTGCGCAAAAAAACAGTACAGGCAATCAACTGCAAGTGCGGTATAGCGCAGGCTTTGACGAAAACGGTAACAGCACGGGTCTTGATAAAAACTTAATTGAAACCGACTGGTCTTTAATTACAGATGAATGGGTCGAGGTATTTGTACAAGCTACATTTAGTGAAAGTGGTAAGCTTGATATGACATTAACGCGCTTAAGCGACAACGCAGAGATATTTAATATAAGCGAGCAAAACATAGATATGTGGCGCGGCTTTAATGATGATGATTTTGCTCGTCCTAAGTGGGGAATATACCGCTCAATTGTTGAAACCGACAGCCTTCGAGTTGATGAAGAACGTGTTAGGTTTGCTGATTTTTCTATCACAAGAGGTAAGTTAGCGCAGTAAGCTATTTTATCAATTAGCATGAAAAAGCCGTTAATAATTATGCATTATTAACGGCTTTTTTTATTCTTTGATAAAAGTGGTTATTTTACTTCTTTGCCCGCTGCTTGTTGATCAGCATGGTAGCTTGAGCGTACAAACGGACCTGAAGCCGCGTGAGTAAAGCCAATTTCGTCTGCATACGCTTTTAAGCCGTCAAACTCTACTGGTGGCACGTAGCGTTTAACCGGTAAGTGATGCTTAGAAGGTTGTAGATATTGGCCTACAGTTAGCATGTCAACGTTGTGTGCACGTAAATCGCGAAGTACTTCTTCAATTTCGCTAATTTCTTCACCTAAACCTACCATTAAGCCTGATTTAGTTTTAACTTCTGGGTGAGCTTCTTTAAAGCGACGAAGTAATTCTAATGACCATTTGTAGTCAGCACCTGGGCGAGCTAGTTTGTATAAACGTGGCGCAGTTTCAAGATTGTGGTTAAACACATCTGGTGGCGTCTCGATTAATATCTCTAATGCGCGGTCCATACGACCACGAAAATCAGGTACTAAAATTTCGATAGTGATAGTTGGATTATGTTTACGAATCTCGCGAATACAATCGGCAAAATGCTGAGCACCGCCATCTCGTAAATCATCACGGTCAACTGAAGTGATTACAACGTAGCTTAGCTTCATATCTTTTATAGTAAGTGCTAGCTTTTCAGGTTCAGTGGCATCAGGTTTTAATGGGCGACCATGGGCAACATCACAAAATGGGCAACGACGAGTACAAATAGCACCTAAAATCATAAAGGTAGCTGTACCGTGGTTAAAGCATTCAGATAGGTTAGGGCACGAAGCCTCTTCACATACCGAGTGTAAGCCATGCTTACGTAGCGCTTTTTTAATGCCGTCAATGCGATCGGTTGATTTAGGTAAGCGAATTTTTAACCATTCTGGCTTACGCAACATTTCAGTTTTTTCTGTAGGTAAAACTTTTACTGGGATCAACGCCATTTTTTCTGCGTCGCGTAGTTTTACACCTGGTTCCATTTTGACTGGTTTATTCATTCGTTTTCAAACCCTTCAGTATGCTTAACCTGTGTTGCATTAAGCTTCTTGATCATGTGTTTCACCAATCCTTCACCTGCACTTTCTAGGTTTTGAGGACCATCTAATTCTTTAGTTTGCACCATATTCATGCCCGCATAACCACATGGGTTAATGCGTAAAAATGGACTTAGGTCCATGTTAACATTTAATGCTAAGCCATGAAACGAGCAACCACGACGAACTCGTAATCCAAGGGATGCAATTTTGCTGTCGTTAACGTAAACACCGGGTGCATCAGCTTTAGCATAAGCTTCAATACCATACTCGGCGAGTGATTCAATAATGCACTCTTCAAGCCATGTAACCAATTCACGTACACCAATCTTTAAACGACGTAGATTAAATAATACATACATCATTTGCTGGCCAGGGCCGTGATAAGTTACTTGTCCACCACGGTCAACTTTAATCACCTCAATGTCGCCAGGAGCTAGTAAGTGTTCGTCCTTACCAGCCTGACCTTGGGTGAATACACTCTCGTGCTCTACAAGCCAAATTTCATCTGGCGTATTTTCATCACGGGTGTCGGTAAAGTCCTGCATTTTTTGCCAAATTGGCATATAACGCTGACGACCCAGTTGGCGTACGATCAAAGTGTTTTCGTTCACAACAAATCTCAACTATGGCTTAAAGCATGTGGCGTACGTCATCAATATTGCTGATCACGTTGTAAATTTCTTCAATGTGTTTGCCACTGGTAACCGTTGCTACAAGGCTTACTGACTCGTAATTACCTTTGCTGCTTGGTTTTACTTTAGGGGCGTAATCGCCAGGTGCTATTGGTTGTAACTTAGCTAAAATTTGATCAGTTAAGTTTACATTAGCTAAACCCATTATTCTGAATGTAAATGGGCAAGGGTACTCTAGGTACTCATCAAATTTAGTATCTTTAACAGGTTGAACCACGACGGTGACTCCTCATACAAAAGTGTGGACTCTATGCAAGCTCGAAGCTTAATACAGATAGGCAATTAGCAGTCTTGCTTATATGGGGCGCATTCTAACATTTTTCAAGCAAAAAAAAACGCCTCACAGTGGAGACGTTTAAATTAGTTACCCTAGTTAATAGGGGAGCTATAAATTACTGCATGATCTGTAAACGTAAGTAATCATAAATTTTGCTAAAGAAGCTGCCTTCTTCCACTTCTTCAAGTGTTACTAGTGGGTATTGAGCAATATCTTCGCCCTCTAGTTGTAAGAATAACGTACCTACTTTAGTACCTTTAGCAAGTGGTGCTTCAAGTGTGTTATCTAGCTCAAAGTTGGCTTTAAGGTTTTTATGCTGACCACGTGGGATAGTAATCGGTGTATCTTCTAAAATACCTAAAGATACATTTTCTTTGTTACCCATCCAAATACGTTGTTCTGCAAAGCTATCGCCTGCTTTGTACGGAGTAATTGTTTCATAAAAACGAAAACCATAGTTAAGTAGTTTTTTACTTTCTACTTTACGAGCTCGTTCGCTGGTAGTACCCATAACAACAGCAATTAAACGCATATCGTTTTTAGTTGCTGAGGTAACTAGGCTGTAGCCAGCTTCTGATGTATGACCAGTTTTAATACCGTCAACATCTAAGCTTTCGTCCCACAATAATGAGTTACGGTTATATTGCTTAATGCCGTTATAAGTAAACGATTTTTGCTTATAAAGTGCATATTCATCTGGCACATCACGAATAAGTGCAGCACCAAGTGTCGCCATATCGCGAGGCGTTGTGAAGTGCTCGTCAGTATCAAGGCCGTGGCTGTTGATAAAGTGGCTGTTGCTCATACCTAATTTAGCAGCATGGGCATTCATTAAATCAGCAAATGCGCTTTCGCTTCCAGCAATATGCTCAGCCATTGCAACACATGCATCATTACCTGATTGGATAATAATACCGTGGTTAAGCTGATCAACACTAATTTGCTTACCTACTTCAATAAACATCTTTGAAGATTCTGGGAAGTTTTTAGCCCATGCTTTTTCGCTTACCGTTACCATATCGGTAGTGGCAATATTACCTGCTTTAATTTCAGTACCAATTACATAACTGGTCATCATTTTAGTTAAACTTGCAGGTGCTAGCTGTGTATCGGCTTCACCTTCCGCAATAACTTTACCTGTTGTAAAGTCGACCAAAAAATAACCTTTTGCATTAACTTGAGGTGGTGCCGGAATAATTTGGGCGCTGGCTGAAAATACGGCGGCTGTACAAACTAGGCCGCATACACCTTTGAGGATTTTATGTTTAATAGATTTCATCATACTCATTAATGGTTAAAGTTAAAGATTCGCGTTACGCCATTTTATACCCAAACCACCCCAAGATGCGAGCATCCTGGGGTAGTTTGGGTATTAGTCTTACTGAGTGTAAAGCAAGAACGCGTTTTGAAATTGATTTTGTTTTAATTTTTTTAATACTTCGTCTGCATGAGGGGTGTCTTTTATTGGCCCTAAATGCAGTCTGTAAATATCGTCTTTTTGCACAATATTTGTTGGTAATTTGTATTGCTCTCGCAATGTGCTGGCAAGTGCTTCAATATTAGCAAGTGTACTACCTGCAGCTACCTGAATATAGGTTTGACGCGCAGTTGCGCCCGCAAGCGTAACGGCTTCTAGCTTAACCTTTGCTGTACCATGGGTGTAATAGCCAAGCTTATAAGCGGCTGCGTACGAAAGGTCAATTACTCTATCGTCATGAAACGGGCCCCGGTCGTTCACGCGTACGATTACCGACTTACCATTTGCTGTATTGGTTACTTTAACAAAGCTAGGTAGCGGCAGCGTTTTATGCGCTGCGGTCATGGCAAACATATCATACGTTTCACCATTTGAAGTGTGATAACCATGAAATTTACGACCATACCAAGAGGCAATGCCTTCTTCACTAAAGCCTGTTTCATCAAGCATGGGTGAATAACTTTTACCAAGCACTGTATATGGGCGACTAGCGCTGGCACTTTTAGTAACTTCGGTAACTATAGCGTCTTGCATCTCAAGTGTAGTTGGGGCTCTTAATGGTGCTGCATCATGGCGCATGCTATAACGGCTACTTGAGCCGCTACTACATGCACTTAAAAGCAAAATTAATAACGTGGTAAATATAAGCTGGTTAGTGTGTCGCATTATTTTAAAAGCATCCTTTTATCTGTTGCGATTGACATAATAATGCCAAATCCTGCCATTAACGTCACCATCGATGTACCACCATAACTAATCAGTGGTAAAGGTACGCCTACAACAGGTAATAAACCCGACACCATGCCTATGTTTACAAATACGTACACAAAAAAGGTAAGGGTGAGTGCGCCTGCGAGCAATTTACCAAATGCATCTTGTGCATTAACAGCAATGTATAAACCACGGCCAATAATAAATAAATAGAGACTAAGTAAAACACATACGCCAAATAAACCAAATTCTTCGCTTAAAACCGAAAATATAAAGTCGGTGTGGCGCTCTGGCAAAAATTCTAATTGCGATTGCGTACCAAGCAGCCAGCCTTTACCTTCTATACCGCCTGAGCCAATAGCAATTTTAGATTGAATAATATGATAACCCGAACCGAGCGGATCGCTCTCAGGGTCTAAAAAGGTGAGTACACGCTGCTTTTGATAATCGTGCATACCGTAGTGCCAAAATGGCCATGCGGCAAGCGCTACAATAGAGCTTAAAAAGCCGATTAAACGCCAACTTAATCCAGACAAAAACAAAACAAATATACCTGAACTTGCAATAAGTATAGCGGTACCTAAATCGGGTTGTTCTTTAATTAATAATGTAGGGAGCATTACAATCATAAAGCCAATAATTAAGTGCATTGGCCGAGGAGGTAAGTGGTTACGCCCTATATACCAAGCTACCATCATAGGGACTGCCAGCTTCATTAATTCTGCAGGTTGAAACCGTGTCACCCCTAAATCGAGCCATCGCTGTGCGCCTTTTGAGCTTACGCCAAATAAAAGTACACCCACTAGCATTAATAAACCAACGCAATAAAGTGGGATCACTAAACGCTTTAATGTGGCAGGCGAAAACTGGGCCAAAACAACCATAGCAACAACCGCTCCGCCCATACGAGTCATGTGCCTAATCATCATTGAAGAGTCTTGGCCGCTTGCGCTGTAAACAACCATTATGCTACCAGCCATCATTATGAGTAATGCAATAAGCAGTGGTAGGTCTAGATGCATACGCATCCAAATAGAGCGTTTATCGTGCAAAGCGGTCATGGTGTATCGTTCCTTGCAAGATTAACTGGATTGGCTGCAAAGTAGTAATCCATAAGTTGGCGAGCAATTTGAATACCACCGTGGTTGTTTTCTAATACAACAGAAACCACAATTTTAGGATCGTTGTAAGGTGCAAACCCTACGTAAATTGTGTTGTCACGCTGGCGCTCTTTAAGCGATTCTGCATCGTAGCGTTCACCTTGGGCAATACTAACTACCTGTGCAGTACCCGTTTTACCAGCCGAGTCGTAGTTAGTGCCTTTAAATGCTTTGTGCGCTGTGCCTGATATTTTTTGAACTGTATTATGCATTGCATCTAACGATACTTGCCAATGGCGTGGATCTTTTAAAATAACAGGAGGTTTTTCTTCGTTGTTAATTTGCGTTATGTCGCTATCTTTTTTTATTACTTGCACCAAATGAGGTGGATGATTAATACCACGATTAACTAATATGTTAGTCGCATTTGCAATTTGAATTGGTGTAGCAGTCCAGTAACCTTGACCAATACCTACTGAAATAGTATCACCACGCCACCAAGACTCTTTAAAGCGTCCTTCTTTCCATTCTTTTGAAGGTAGAATAGCAGTAGTTTCTTCATGAATATCAATACCTGACAAATCGCCGTAGCCAAAACGGGCCATAAAATCACTGATTTTAGTAATGCCTAACCGATAAGCCGCATCGTAAAAATAGGTATCGCACGACTCTTCAATCGCCTTGTATACATCCACATGACCATGGCCCCAACGTTTCCAATCTCGCCATTTGTGTTCAACATTTGGAATTTGAAAAAAACCAGGATCCCACATTGATGTTGATTCATTTACTATATTTTCTTCAAGCGCTAATACAGCCATTAAGGGTTTTACCGTAGAGGCAGGGGCATAACGACCTTGCGTAGTACGGTTTATTAACGGACGGTCTTGGTTAAGTAACGCTTTATAATTTTTGCTGCTAATGCCGTGTACAAATAAATTTGGGTCGTAACTTGGGTTTGAATAAAGCGCCAGCACGCCACCATCTTTTGCATCCATAACTACAACAGCGCCACGCATATCTTTAAGCCCATGCTGTGCAATTTGTTGCAAGCCAATGTCTAAGGTAAGTACTAAATCGCTACCAGGTTGTGGCTGGGTCATGCTTAGAGTGCGAATTACACGGCCACGGTTATTAACTTCTACCCGTTGTGAGCCCACTTTACCGTGCAATGTCTCTTCATAGTATTTTTCTAATCCGAGCTTGCCAATATCATATGTAGCACGGTAATTGGTTGCACGATCTTCTTGTTCTAATTGGTTTAGCTCTTTTCTATTAAGCTTGGCAACATATCCAAGCGCATGCGTTAGCGTGTCGCCAAATGGGTAGTAGCGAGCCAGACGTGCCTCAATACTAAAACCAGGGAATTTATGCTGATTAACCGAAAATTTCGCCACTTCTGTTTCGTCTAAGCGGGCTTTTAATACTTGTGATTTAAAACGACGGGTGTGTTTTATATCTTTTAAAAAGTCTTGTTTATCTTGCTCTGTAATCGCAATTATTTTACTTATTTGCTCAAGCGATTCGTCAAGGTCATCTACCTCTTCGGGGATGACTTCAAGGTTGTAAACAGGTTTGTTTTCAGCAAGTAGCACACCGTTACGGTCGTAAATTAAACCACGGTTGGGTGCAATAGGAATAACTTTAATGCGGTTATCGTTGGAGCGGGTTTGGTAGTCTTGGTGATCTTCTACCTGAATAGTATAAAGATTAGAAAGTAATACAGCGACTAATCCTAATACAAAAACAAAACCCACGAATGCTCGCCTAGCAAATAAGTTTGCTTCTGCGGAGTGGTCACGAATAGTGGGTCTATGTTTTAGCATGGCAAGGGGTTACTCGCGATGATAAGGATGGTTGTTATTTAAGCTCCAGCCTCGGTAAAGGCTCTCTGCAACAATTATACGCACCAAAGGGTGCGGCAATGTTAAATTAGATAACGACCATTTTTGCTCAGAAGCTGCAATGCACTCTGGAGCAAGTCCTTCAGGTCCGCCAATAAGTAAACTTACATCGCGGCCATCGAGTTGCCATTTTTCCATATTTTTAGCAAGTTGGTGAGTATCCAGCGCTTTCCCTGTTACCTCTAACGTTACAATACGATTGCCTTTTGGAATAGCCGCTAATGTTTTTTCACCTTCAATGTGTAAAATACGTTTTATATCTGCATTTTTACCACGTTTTCCGGCTTGAATTTCAATTAACTCTAGGGCCATATCTTTAGGGAAACGTCGCTGATATTCTGCAAACCCCGTTTCTACCCATGCTGGCATTTTAGTACCAACAGCAATCATTTGTATTTTCACGTATTACTTCCAAGCATTGTCTAAAATGAGTGAGCGTTTAGCCCCACAGTTTTTCTAGATCGTAATAGCTACGTGCTTCGTTTTGCATCACGTGTACAACCACATCACCTAAATCAACCAGTGCCCATTCGCCGTCGCCTTCACCTTCATAACCTAGTGGCTCTGAATCTGCATGACGCGCTTCTTTTGCTAAGTGATCGGCAATTGACTGTACGTGGCGTTTAGAAGTACCAGAACAAATTACCATGTAATCTGTGATATCTGATGTTCCAGTAACGTCAATATGAACGATGTCACGCGCTTTCATATCGTCAATTTTGTCCATAGCAAAGGCGAGTAGTTGTTTTGAATCCAAGGTTTTGTCTCAATTTAAAAATTTAATGGCGCGCATTTTAACACGCTAGGAGTTTTTAAGCATCAATTTGATAGAGCTGATGCACTTCTATGTAATGACTCACTGCATCGGGCAATAGTTCATTCTTTTTATTACTTTTTTTCAGTTGTTCGCGAATGGTGCTTGAGGCCGCATCGAGCATTTCGCCCGGTAAAAAATAAAGTTTACCTGCAAGTGAGTGTTTAAGTGCCGCTACTTCGCCGGCATTTGCGCGTTGCATATAGCTTTTGAGCTCACCTGTTACAGTGCAATGTTGAGCAGGGCGCTGGTACACCACAATATGGCAAAGCTGCGTTATTGCCTTCCACTCAAACCATTTATCTAGGTTGTTAAATGAGTCCATACCAATTAAAAATAAAATAGGTGTAGTGGGGTGCTCTTTACGAAGTTCTTGTAAGCTCAGCAACGAATACGATGGACCGGTTCGATTAAGTTCTCTTAAATCGAGTTCAAAATGAGGATAAGGTGCAATAGCTGCGTTGAGCATATTAATTCGGTGCTCTGCACTAATACCCGGAGCTGCTTTATGTGCAGGTAATGCACAGGGCATAAAATAAAGCGTATTTAAATTAAACGCATTTACGCATTGCTGCGCCATATTTAGATGGCCTAAATGGACTGGGTCGAAAGTGCCACCAAAAATTGCGATCATTTAACACCCATTAGCTATTTATTAATTAACCGCGTGGCACGGCATAGGAATGTTGAGCGGCTGGCAAAATTTAATACAAATATGAGCAAGCGCTTGGTAAGGTGCAATTAAATTACCTTGCTTGTAACTGGCATCAAACAACGCAACATCACTGTTTATTTGTTCTAGTGTATGCATGTTTAAACGGTTAATAGCATTTTGAACTGGACCTTGTTGGTTTTTCCAAATTGCTTTTTGTTTAAATAAATTAGCGATAGGTTCGCCATTTAATAAACCAAGTTGCACGCTTATAAGTGTATTAAGCTCTTTGGTTATAGCCCACAAAATACTCACCACTTCGGTGTTATCGCTGGCAAGTTTGTTTAATACTTTTATAGCTTGTTTAGCGTGACCATTTAATAGCGCATCGCTTAAATCAAAAATATCAAACTTGGCTTGGTTTAATAGGCCTTGCATTACTAATTGCTGAGTAATTAATGCATTGCCGTGCAGTAGCGAGAGCTTCTCAAGTTCCTGAAAACAGGCTAACAAGTTGCCTTCGGTGGCATTTATTAAGCTTACTTTGGCGTCGCTTTGCATATTAAGTGATAAACGTTGGCATTGCTCATCAAGCCATCGTTTTACATGAGAGCCCGTAAGCGGGTAGCAAGGTACAAATACACCTTGCTTATCAAGAGCTTTAAACCATGCTCCACGTTGTACTTCTTGGCTGGCTTTAGCGCCTTTAACAATTAAAATAGTATCGGGATTAACCAGCTCAACCACTTTTTTAAAGGTGTTGCTGCCAATAACGCCTGGCTTTTGTTGGTTTAAATCAAGCTCAATAATAGTGCGGGCGCTAAACAGCGACATACTTTGGTACTGGGCTATAATTTCTTGCCAATCGAATCCTTGCATTAAAGTAAACTTAATTACTTCATCAAAACCTTGTTGCTTAGCACTGTCGCGAATTTGTTGTACGCACTGCGCTTCTTGAAAAGGCTCTTCTCCAAATACTAAATAAAAGGGCTTTAGCCCTTTATTTAATTCACTCGGTAGTTGATTAGCGTAGCAGCGCATTATAGTTGCGACAGCTCTCTAACAATACGACGACTGGCTTGCTCACGAATTTCGCTAATAAGTAGCTCAAGCTCTTTTGCTTTTGCTAATGCATGATCCGGATCGTCTTGGTAATTACGGTAAAGCTCAAAACGTTTTTCTATCGCTTTTTCACCTGGGCGTTTAACTACATACGATACGCCATAAGCGAGCTCATATTCAGCAACTTGGCCGTTTTGAAACAGCGAAAGTGTTTGGCGTTCAATGCTTTCTTTGCGTAAATACAATTGGGCTTTATCTTTAGCTGACGATACTAACTCTACGTTACTCGCTTTAAGCTCTTTTTTAAGCTCAGTGAATAAAGTCGATTTTTCGTCATCGCCTACAAGTGTTAGCTGTTTTAAGTTATCAGGCAGGCTAGAGGCTTTTTTTAAATGAAAGCCACAGCTTGATAACAAAAAACAGACTAGCACTAAGGCTAGTCCATTTTTAATGGCGTTAAATGCAGCCATATTAGTTAGCTACCACGTTAAGTAGCTTGCCTGGTACGTAAATGATTTTACGAATGGTTGAGCCATCAGTAAATTTAGTGACGTTAGATTCTGCAAATGCAAGGGCTTCTACTTGCTCTTGAGTTGCATCAGCTGCCACTGTTAACTTAGCGCGAAGCTTGCCGTTTACTTGTACGATGATTAGTTTTTCATCTTCAACAAGTGCAGACTCGTCAACTTTTGGCCATGCAGCATCTAAAATCTCACCTTTTTTACCAAGCTCTTTCCAAAGCTCATGCGATAAATGCGGAGTAATAGGTGCAAGCATAATAACTAATGCTTCAAGTGCTTCGTTAGCAATCGCTACATCTTGTTTGTCACTCAGTGGTGCTTTTAATAACTTATTAGAAAGCTCCATAATGGCTGCAATAGCGGTGTTAAAGGTTTGACGGCGTTCAACATCATCAGTCACTTTAGCAATTGCTTTGTGTAAGTCGCGACGTAGTACTTTTTGCGGGTTAGTTAGCGCTGATTTATCAAGTGCTTGGTAACCTACTGTTTTAACGTCTACCGCGTATTTCCATACACGTTTTAAGAAACGATGTGCGCCTTCAACGCCTGAGTCTGACCATTCAAGCGTTTGCTCTGGTGGTGCAGTAAACATCATGAATAAACGCACTGTATCTGCACCATACTGGGCAATTACATGTTGTGGGTCTATACCATTGTTTTTAGACTTAGACATTTTGCTCATGCCTGATGAGAATACCGGCTCGCCGTCTTCTTTGTGCCATGCTTTAGTAACGCGGCCTTTTTCGTCGGTTTCGGTATTTACATCAGTTGGCGAAATCCAAATATCGCCGCCTTTTTCATCTTTACGATAAAATGTTTCAGCAAGTACCATACCTTGACAAAGTAAGCGGTCAAACGGCTCGTCTGAATTAACTAAACCAAAGTCACGTAATAATTTATGGAAAAAGCGCGAGTACAATAAATGTAAAATTGCATGCTCAATACCACCAATGTATTGGTTTACTGGTAACCAGTAGTTAGCAGCCGCAGGATCTAGCATGCCTTCGTCGTAGCGTGGGCTACAGTAGCGTGCGTAGTACCAAGACGACTCCATAAAGGTGTCAAACGTATCCGTTTCGTGAAACGCAGGTGCGCCATTTACTGTTGTTTTAGCCCACTCTGGGTCTGCTTTAAGTGGTGAAGTTACACCGTTCATTACCACATCTTCTGGTAAGCGAACTGGTAGCATATCTTCTGTTGCAGCAAGTTCTTTACCATCTTCATCGCTAAGCATTGGAATTGGAGAACCCCAATAGCGCTGACGGCTCACACCCCAGTCACGCAGGCGGAAGTTTACTTTACGCTCACCAACACCGAGTGCTTCTAATTTATCGGCAATCGCTTTAAAACCAGCTTCAAAATCAAGGCCGTTAAATTCACCCGAATTTACAAGTACGCCTTTATCGGTAAATGCTGATTCTTTTAGGTTTACTTCAAGATCTGAACCTTCAGCAGGCGCAATGACTTGTTTTATATCTAGGCCGTACGCTGTTGCAAACTCAAAGTCGCGTTGATCGTGTGCAGGTACTGCCATTACAGCGCCTGAGCCATAATGCATTAATACAAAGTTAGCAACCCAAATTGGTACTTGCTCGCCCGTTAATGGGTGAGTTGCGTAAAAGCCTGTTGCTATGCCTTTTTTCTCCATTGTTGCCATGTCTGCTTCGGCAACTTTGGTGTTTTTGCATTCTTCAACAAACATTGCAATAGCATCGCTATTTTTAGCGGCTTCTTGCGCAATAGGGTGACCACCAGCAACAGCAACATACGTAACACCCATAAAGGTATCTGGACGTGTTGTGTATACGCTAAATGTTTCGTCGTTATCGGTGCGTTTAAATTCAATATCACACCCTTCAGAGCGGCCAATCCAGTTGCGCTGCATTGTTTTAACTTGCTCTGGCCAATCTTCTAACTTGTCTAAATCGTCAAGTAGCTCTTGTGCGTAGTCGGTAATTTTAATAAACCACTGTGGAATTTCTTTTTGCTCAACCACAGCACCTGAACGCCAACCGCGACCGTCAATAACTTGCTCGTTAGCGAGTACAGTTTGATCGACTGGATCCCAGTTAACTGTCGACATTTTTTTATACACTAGGCCTTTTTCGTAAAGCTTAGTGAAAAACCACTGCTCCCACTTGTAGTATTCTGGATGACATGTCGCAATTTCGCGATCCCAGTCATAACCAAAACCTAATTGCTTAAGTTGGGTACGCATGTAATCAATATTTTCGTATGTCCACTTAGCTGGTGCTGTTTTGTTTTTAATAGCAGCGTTTTCTGCAGGTAAACCAAACGCATCCCAACCCATAGGTTGCATTACGTTTTTGCCTTGCAGGCGCTGGAAACGAGAAACAACATCACCAATGGTGTAGTTACGCACATGACCCATATGCAGTCGACCACTCGGATAAGGGAACATAGAAAGGCAGTAATACTTTTCTTTGCTCTCATCTTCAGTGACTTTAAATACCTGGTTTTCTTCCCAGTAGCTTTGTACTTTTGACTCTATATCTTGCGGGTTATATTGCTCTTGCATCTATGGTTCCAGACTTCTTGCAAACTAATAAAAAATTGCCGTTAGGATACCCCAAATAAAACACTATTCACAGCGTCAAAAACATGCTTTTATTAAATTGTAACTTTCAGTGCAGGTTAACCTGCATTTTTATAGTGTGGTTAGCTAAAGACATAAGTTACAGACTGATTTAACAGCAATTTTGAAGGAGTAAAAAATGACTGATTACAAAACATGGCTTAGCAGTTTTACCCATTGGATAAAAGATGTGAAAGAGCATGGTTTAAAAGATGTGGTTTCTGGGTTTGTTGAATCTGAGCAGGCGCTTAAAGATTTAAGTCAAGAAAGATATGAGCTCTACAAAAGTTATTTAAAGAATGATATTGAACATATAGTAGAGAACGAATCACACTATAATTCGCTTGCATGGCAAGAGCTTAAAGAGTCTCTTTGGTTTGAACTTTCGCACATAGAAGATAAAACTCAACTTGAGTGGCAATCTCTTAGCCAAGATTTTAAGCACAATGGTGTGTATCACGCAGGCGAATGGATAGCCATGGGCACATTAGTATGTAAGAATTGCACCCATAGTTACGATGTTTATCACGCTACACAAATTACACCGTGTATTGAATGTGATGGAATCTATTTTAGTCGTAAGGCACTGCACCCTTAAATATAAGTATTAAGTGGCTGCGGGCCACTTAATACGCCCAAAGGCCAGCGAATATGCTGGTAAAAAAAGAAGTTAGAATGACGAAAAAATTGCTGCCACTATCTGTTTCAAAGCTCGCACCGAGTATTTCTACTAATCACGTAAACACGTGTATGAACAATCCATACCCAGAGCAACTTACGTTTATAGGCCAACAACGCGCCCAAAGTGCTTTAGATTTTTCATTAGGGATGGAACTGCCGGGTTACAACGTTTATGTAATGGGCGAGGCCGCTCACGGGCGCTTTACGCTTGTTAAAGATAAACTTAAACAACACGCAAAAGACCGCTCAACGCCAAACGAATGGTTATACGTAAACAATTACGATGACCACAGAGAACCTATTGCGCTGTTTATGCAACCAGGCCAAAGCAAGCAACTTAGTGACGATATAGATTCATTTTTAGATGAAGTGCTCGACACCTTTCCTGCGGCATTTGATAACCCAGCGTATCAGCGTAAGAAAAAATCAATCGATCGTGAATTTAACGATGCCTACGACAGTGCTATTACCGCAGTAGAAATTGCGGCGTTTGAGCAAAGCGTTGCATTAGTTGAAGAAAAAAATTCAGTAGGGTTTGCACCACTTGTAGATGGTAAACAATTAAGCGACAGCGAATTTGGCGAACTTGAAGAAACGTTACGTGAAGAGTTTTTTGAAAAAATTGAAAAGCTAGAAGATGCATTAATAGAAGCGTTAATAGAGCTGCCACGTTGGAAACGCGAATCAAAAGAAAAACAACGCAATCTTAAAAAATCGACTGCAGAGCAAGCCACTAAACCACTTTTAAAAGACTTAGAACATAAATACGCAACTCATATTGGCGTACTGCGTTATTTAAAAGATATACGCGTTGAAATTATAGACGCGGTACTTGAATGGCTAGATGACGAAGACGAAAGTGAAGAAAGCAAAGAAGACTTTGATCGCAAAGGCATGCTTACCGACTTTTTTGCACCTAACATTTTAGTTGAGTTTAAAGAGGACGACGCAGCACCGGTTGTGTACGAGCCTAATCCAACGTTTGGCAATATATTTGGCAAAATTGAGTACTCAACATCGCAAGGCTCTTTAATTACCTGTTATCGCTCAATTCAGGCTGGTGCATTGCATCGTGCTAATGGCGGTTATTTAATTATGGACGCTGAAAAAATCATGGCAAACCCACAAGTGTGGGATGGTTTAAAACTCGCGTTAAAAACACATCAAATTAAAAACGACTTACCGTACCAAGACAGCACAGTAGGGACTAGCTTTACACTTCGCCCGCAGCTTATACCGCTCGATGTTAAAATTATTTTATTAGGTTCGCGCGAGTTGTACTACACCATAGGTGAATACGACGAAGAATTTGCAGAGCTATTTAGAGTATTAGCCGATTTTGATTACTACTTGCCAAGTAGCGATAAATTGCAATACCAGTTTATTACTAAAGTAACCGAGTATTGCGAGCAAACATTAAAGTGCACTGCAACGCAGGCTGCTATGGTGCGTTTACTTAAATTTAGTTACCGCCAAGCTGAGCATCAAAATAAATTATCAGCGCGTTTTGCTGATGTACTTGAACTTATTGCAGAAGCCAGTTACTACGCAAAACAAGACAAATTAGCCGTTATTGACGCGCACCATATTGACGAAGCCATTGAAGGCAAGCAATACCGTACCGGCCAAATTAGCGAAAATATGCTCAGTGATATAAAAGAAGGTCACACACTTATTGCAACCGACGGCCAAGCCATTGGTAAAGTAAATGGCTTAACCGTATTACACATTGGCGATACCTCATTTGGTACCCCTGCGCGTATTACGGCAACGGTTTATGCTGGCGCCGATGGCGTAATAGATGTTGAACGCGAAGCTGAGCTTGGTAAAGCAATTCACTCAAAAGGTGTTATGTTGCTTACCGGTTATTTAGGTAATAAATATGCGCAGCACTTTAGCTTAACGCTTAGCGCTAATATTGCCATTGAGCAAAGCTATGGTTACATAGATGGCGATAGCGCGTCTTTAGCAGAGTTGTGTGCGCTTATTTCGTCTATTACAAGCCTACCTATTAGCCAATCAATTGCGCTTACAGGCTCTATAAACCAACATGGTGATGTACAAGCCATTGGTGGCGTAAACGAAAAAATAGAAGGCTTTTTTAAACTGTGTAAAATGCGTGGTTTAACAGGTTCGCAAGGCGTTATCATTCCTAAATCAAACCAAGTTAACTTAGTGCTTGATGACGAAATACTTAATGCGGTTGAAGCGGGTAAATTCAATATTTACGCAGTTGAAACCGTAGACCAAGCGCTTAACTTGTTAATGGATATAGAAGCTGGCGATATTATTGATGACCAGTATCCAGAAAACTCAGTAAACGGTATTGCACTTGCTCGCCTCAAAGAGATTGCCGACATAGTAAACGGCGATGATGACGAAAAAGACGAAGAGCTAGATAACGAAAAAGGTTAATGATGATTAATATAATTTTGGCGGTAGTTATCGCCATTTTTTGTTTTTTAATATTTCAAAATAGTAAAAAAGCAAAACAACAAGCAGGCATAAATGCACAAATAGGTGCAGATTATTTAGCCGCTAACGCAAAGGTAGAAGGTGTAGTAGAAACGACTTCTGGCTTGCAGTATAAAGTAATCCATAAAAGCGAAAACGAAAACACACCAACCCCAAAAAGTATGGTTAACGTGCATTACCACGGCACACTAATCGACGGCACTGTGTTTGACAGTTCAGTAGAGCGTAAAACACCTATTAGCTTTGGTTTGCACCAAGTTATTAAAGGTTGGACTGAGGGCTTACAACTTATGAGCCCCGGCGATAAATACACGCTATATGTACCGCACCAATTAGCGTACGGCGAAAAACGTGTAGGGAGTATTCCTCCTGCCTCAGTACTTATATTTGAAGTAGAGTTACTGGCAATTGAGTCTTAGTGATCAAATAACAAGGAAGTAAATTATGAATAAAGACGAATTACTTAAAATAGCCAAGGGTGATATTAACTTTACCTTTCAATCTATTATTTATGCATTAGCGCTATGCTTACTAGTTGCAGCTGTTTTTTTACTAGAGATGAGCGTTAACCTACAAATGGGTTTAATAGTTTGTATTATCGGTGTGTTTGGAATGACTATTTATAATAATTTAAATACTCGCCTAAATGCGGCGCTTGCACTTATTGCGCTCTCACAAGATAAGCAAAGCACTAAGTAAGCAACGAGTTAGTTTAATAAATTGGTATAAGCCCTACTTTAATAAAGTGGGGCTTTTTGCTTTTAGCTAACAATAAAATTTACTCAAGAATTTTAATACGAGGTCGATACCTATAAAAGAGACAAAGCTATTTTAGGGATAAAATAATGAAGATTTCACCGACTCCCATTGCATACCAAGTACACAGCTCAAATGCTCAAACTTTAGCGCAATCAGATAAACTACCTGTTGAAAAAGCGAGTGAAGAAAAGAGCGAGGAAGAAAATGAGGAAGAGCCAAAATATGTGTTATCAAAGTTTCTAGATACCAAAGCGCCAGAATATAGTGAAGATAACGCAACGTTTGGCAATCAATATAAAAACCTAGAAAAAGTATACAAGCACTTCACTGGGCGAGTTATTGCGCTGCAAGAACAAATTAATAAACTTAAACAAAGCCCCGTACAACGTAGTTTAACTATAAATACTTCTGCAAGTGAGCTAAATAAAAGTGATGCGAGTTTAACTCTAGATGCAGAGCACTTAGGCTCTAAAAAATATAAAAATACGCAACAGCAAGAACAAATAGATATGTTAGAGCTGCAATTAGGGGAGTTAAAGTCAGAGCAAGCAGCAATAAAACAACAAATGGTTGAGCTGGTTATTAGTGAAATGAAGAGACGGGGCGACGACTATACTATTTAGCGCCACCAACATACTGGTGGGCTAGCTTTTAAACTCACTTTTACCCACTTCAAGTTTAAACCTACCTTCTTGCTTGCCTGCAATCATAAAGTCTAGCTGTTTTATATCATCAAAATCAATAATCGGTTGTTGCTCAAGCACGCGGCCGCGATACGTTAAAGTAAAATCACTCGGAGCAAAGTTTATATCTACCCATTCATTTTTTACTGTTTTAAATGAGTGGGTGTACGCTGCGCCATCAAGATAATTGGTAGTTCTGAGCCTAAGCTGATAGGTTTGTCCATCCCCTTTAACGCGCAGTGCTATAGCTTTAGTATTTTGGCTTTGTGTATTTAGCTCTGTACGTATTGATGCAAAACCGCCGTTATTATCAAGCGAAACATTGCCTGTAAAAAGCAAACTTTCTTGAGTTTGTGTTACTTGGCTATTAGATACACCGCCCATTACTGAGTCGTTAACAACGTACCAGCGCTGGTTTGCATTCGCTTGTGCACTTACAGCTAATAAATTAAATACAAAAAGTGATGATAGTTGCTTTGTTGTCATACGTGTTTCCTAATTCGCATTAAGTAAGTGGGGTACTTACAACCAATACGCTTTAATAACGTATTTGTTCACTAATTTAAAACTAATTATTTTTACGAGCCCACTTATCCATTATTTTATTAAATAATATTTCATCATCAGTTTGCTCACCAGGGCAGGTCTGCGCGCTACCTTGAGGCATGCCATTACTACCAAATACGGTTGAAGTATCAATTAAATAGCATTTACCGTTAAATTTTTCTAATCGTCGTGTGCCTATTGTATTTTGGCTAATAACTTCCGATTTTTGTGATTTAACCGGTGATTTAACCGGTGATTTAATTGTGGGCGTGGCAGCTATTGCATCATCAGTACTGTCTGAGTTATCTGCTTCGCCAAACGTGACCATTTTTTTATGCGTTAAGTTATTTATAGGTGCGCCATAAATAGGCGCATACGGGTTAAGTTTTTTAAACGTTTGCGTGTTGGTATTAATGGTGTGGGCAGAGGGGTGAGATTTATTTGTAATAGTGGACTTTGTTACTGTTGTTGTTTTTGGTTTTTCGTCACGTTGTTTGGGTGCTTTAGTAGCTTGTGTTTGAGTTGTAGGTATTTTATTGGTGCTTACAGATTCAGGTGCTTTTTTTACCTCTAACTTTGCAGGCTCAACAATCGGTGCGTTAGTGGTGGTGTTAACGGTGCTTAACTTAGGTTGCGTTGATAAGTTAACCATTACATAAGCGTTTATTACGGTGTCTTTTTTTGTTGGAGGTACTTCAACTTTTATTTTTTGCGAAAGTAATTTATGTGAAAGTAATAAGTACAGCAACACGCCATGTATACATAACGAGATAACCCACGGCCACGCATTCCCTTTATTCACATCAAACCCTCAACTTAATAGTGCTGTTAAGAGTCAATAAAATACATTTAGTTCACCTAAAGTTAATGTGTTTTACTTTGTAGCTTTATTGCAGATACAACAAAACTATTTTGCAGTTTTTGTTGTTTTTGCATGTGCTTTGTTACGTTATTATGAGTGCAATCAAACTTAGGAGGCATTATGACATTACTTTTTGAACCAATAGAACTTGCAGGTAAAACATTAAAAAACCGTATTGTTATGCCCCCAATGACTCGCTCGCGTTCAACACAGCCTGGCGATATAGCTAACGACTTAATGGCAACATATTACGCACAGCGCGCAAGTGCCGGGCTAATTGTAAGCGAAGGCACACAAATTAGTGAACTTGGCAAAGGCTACGCTTGGACTCCGGGTATTTATTCAAATGAGCAAGTTGTAGGTTGGAGTAAAGTAACCAACGCAGTACATAGTGCTGGTGGCGTTATGTTTGCTCAGCTTTGGCATGTTGGCCGTGTAACTCATAGTGACAACACCGGTGGCGTGCAGCCTATTTCAGCCTCGGCCATTGCTGCAAAAGACGTAAAAGTATTTGTAGATACAAACGGCGCACCGGGGTTTGTAGACACCCAACTCCCACGCGAAATGAGCAAACAAGATATTACGCATGTCATAGGCGAATTTCGCCAAGCTGCTAAAAATGCAGTTAATGCAGGATTTGATGGCATAGAGCTTCATGCTGCAAATGGTTACCTTATTAACCAATTTTTAGATTCAGAATCAAATGCTCGCACCGATGAATATGGTGGCAGCGTGCAAAACCGAATACGTTTTTTAATTGAAGTGGTAAATGCTGTTAGCGACGAAATTGGTAGCAGCAAAGTAGGCGTAAGACTAGCCCCGTTAACAATTCTTAATGGCACAGTAGACGAAAACCCTGAGGAAACTTATTTAGCGGTTTCGGAGGCATTAAATAAAGCCAGCGTGGGTTACATGCATATAGCCGAAGCTGATTGGGATGACGCACCTTTAATGAGTGTTGAGTTTAAACACGCTATTCGTAAAGCCTACAGCGGTGTATTAATTTACGCAGGCAAGTACACAAAAGAGCGCGCAGACAAAGCACTTAGCGAAGGCTGGGCCGACATGATTGGTTTTGGTCGCCCATTTGTATCAAACCCAGACTTACCAGCACGCTTAAAGCAAGGCAAGCCTCTTAACAGCCACAACCCCGACACTTTGTTTGGTGGTGCAGAGCAAGGCTATACCGATTATCCAACGGTATAATTGCTAGTCAGTAATAAACATTGAGTAAAAACATGAAGGGCTGCATTTTATGCAGCCCTTTTTTGTGCACTGATTCTATTAGCTTTATCTTGAGCAAAAAATAAAAAACGCGTAAGTTAACCGGGTTACCTATTTTAATAACAAGAAAATAAATGAAAGCCAAAGAGATAGAACAATTAGAATTATCAAATTCTGAAACCCGAGAAGTTATTACCCCCTACGCCTTTAAAATAGACAGTGCTTTACTGGGCTTGCCTTTAGCTACGCCAATTCGGCGTGCACTAGCGATTATTATTGATGTAGCACTGATATTTTTAGCAGCCAAACTCAGCGCGGCTTTAATAGCATTTATTGCTGCAATGGCCTTTTATAAAGGTACGGCACAGCAATACCTTCCAAAAATGTCGAATGTGTGGCGAAGAATCTTAAAAATAACGGCAGCAAGTATTTTATTTGTAAGCGCACTTACAGTGCTTTCAATTGGCATTGATTACCTAGAAGACGATAACACTGATCAAGGTTTAGCTGTTCAGGGCGTAAAAATACAAGATGAAATACAGCTTACCGCCACAGAAAAACAACGGGTAAATACTTATTTAGCACAAACAGCTGATGAAAGCTGTGAGCAACCTTGCCAACAAAACGCGCTTGATAATTTAATCGGGCAAGTACCTAAATTAGCAGAAATGGACGACCTACAAAACCCACAACTTGCTACCGTACTTTTACAGCTACTAGTGCTCAGTGAAAATAACGAAATAAAGCCTGCACAGTTAATAGAAGAAAAACCTGCACAAACAACCACAAATAGTATTTTGCAGTGGAGCAAAGGCATTATTCAAGACTTAGGCTTAGGGTTTGGTTGGGCTGCTGTTTACTTTACGTTGTTCTCGTTACTTTGGCGCGGCCAAACACCGGGTAAAAAGGTATGTAATATTCGTGTGGTTGCCTTAAGCGGTGAGCCATTAGGTTTATTAGATTGTTTTGGTCGCTACGGCGGCTACGGCGCAGGCTTTGCAACGGGCTTATTGGGCTTTTTACAGATATATTGGGATCCAAACAGACAAGCCATTCAAGATAAAATATCAGCCACTGTGGTTATTAAAGGCAACTTGAATCAAGTTGTAAATGTTGAAACGGTAGAAGAGACTGTAAAAAGTTAAGTTTGCTCTTATTAATTACAAGGATGGTTATGAAAGCTTTATTAATGGCGTTTAGTTATCTGTATTTTATTACAGCTTCGTATGCATCAGAAAATATTGTGTTAGCAAAAAAACATCAGCTTAAGTCTATTATTTTAGGTGAGCAGCGCAGTTATAGTGTTTATTTACCACCAAGCTACAAGCAAAACCTCGAACGAGTATATCCTGTTATTTACTTGCTTGATGGCGGTCCAACCCATTTAAAAGCCTTAGCGGGGCTCGTTGAAGCACTCAGTACTGAGCGGCTAGAAAAACAAATTCAACAAGCAATTATTGTCGCTGTTCCTAACAGTAAAAATGCGATAAGAGAGCGCGACTTTACCCCTACCAATGTCGATTGGACTTTTAACGGCAAGCTACTCGAAAAATTTGAAAACATTGGCAATGCCGCAAACTACACTGTTTTTTTTGAAAAAGAACTTATTCCCTTCATTAATAAAAATTACCGTACATCAAATAAGCGGGTATTAATTGGGGAATCTTTCGGCGGCTTGTTCGCAAGTTATGTTTTACTTACAAATCACTCTTTATTTACTGATTACTTAATTATTGATGCAACCTACCTTTGGGATAATAATTATCTCAATCGTTATTTTGACGAGCAACAGCTTATAAATAAGCAGCTTAAAGGCAATGTATATTTTACTTTTGCTAATAATGCAGCTTTTGGTGAAATTGGAGAGGCTAATTATAAATGGGGCTTAGAGCTTGCTAAAAAACTAAAAGCGCACCCGAGTAACAGTTTATATATAAATCAACGTTACTTTGAAGAAGAAACTCATGGCACGGTGGCAGCGCTTAGTTGGTATTATGGTTTAATACGTTTATTGAAATTGTAAATAAAGCTTTCGGTTATTCCAACGCTTAATCAGTCCCTGAATAGCTTTATACCACTTGCTTTACTAATTTTTTGCAAGCTTCTATTAAAAGTATCAATTTGAATTTGTTTATTTGGGTATATGCTTTTTAAGTGTTTTATTAATAATGACATAAGACCTCTATTTCTATAGTTGGGTTCTGAATAGCACACCCAAATAAAGATAATTTCACTTATTTCATACATTAAATAAGCTTTGTTTTTAATAAATAAAACTTGATATGGATATAGAGAGTACTCTGAAAAGTTCATATGATCTAAATAAAAGCTTTTGAATCTATAAATATGATTCGATTTATATGTTACTGGATCTATGACTACTTCCTCTTCAACAAATTCACTTGCATCACAATCATAGGCGCACTCTGCAAAATTTAAGTTTAGTTTAGAAAACTCTATTAAGCTGTTTTGTTCAATCAAATTTGGCACCATTATTACTAAATAAAACGTTTATCGTTATTTTGTGATACTGGAGAAAATCACTTGGAAGATACATATCGAACGCCAACAACTCCCATCAACAACACAAATCCCCATACAAACACATTGCCGTATTGGCTGTACACGCTGTCGCCTTTTATGAGCTTAATGTTAGCTTTCAATGTTGTAGCTTCAAACTGAGGCATGGTTTGTTGTGTGTGGCTTATAGGGTCGTATACGGCGCTTACACCATTGTTTGTAACACGCACTAGAGGGCGTTGTAGCTCGAGCGACCGCATACGGGCTATTTGCATATGTTGCAAAGGTCCAATAGAGTCGCCAAACCAGGCATCGTTACTTACAGTAAAGAGTAGGTCGGAATCGCTTTTGTAATTACCGCGTACTAAATCTGCAAAAACAATTTCGTAGCAAATAGCGGGGAGTAAGTTATAGCCATTGGCGCGTAAGTTGTTTTGCACTTTGTCGCCACGGGTAAACGATGACATAGGTAAATCGAATAATGGGGCAATAGGGCGCAAAAAGTCTTGAAACGGTACAAATTCGCCAATGGGTAATAGCTGGTGTTTTTGATAGCGGTTTTTATCAAGGTAATGATAATGCCCGTGCTCGTCGCCGCGTTCTTTATTACCGACCACAATAAGCGTGTTGAATATATTTTTGGTGTCTCGCTGATAGTCAACAATACCGGTTACAAGGGCGGTTTTATTAAACGAGGCTGCACTGTCTAAATTGGCTAGGTAGGAATCAGCAAGCATTTCTATTTCAGGCACTGCGGCTTCTGGCCATACTATTAAGTCGGCATCCCAATGTGGGCGTGTCAGGTCTTGGTATTTGCTCATTGTGGTCCAAAACTCACTTGGCTCAAAGCGCAGGTGCTGCTGTATGTTCCCTTGTACGAGCAATACTGACATGTTTTTATCTGTGTAATGAATACTGCCGGTGGTGCTTGCGCCTGTAAAAATAAGCGCAACAGCTGTCGCAGTAACCGCCGGGGTTTTAAAATCTTTTTGGGTAAGTCTATATAGTGCAAAGCCAATAGCGACACAGGTGAGTGTTAAGCCAAACTCGCCAATATAAGGGGCAAGCAACCTTAAAGGTCCGTCGGTTTGTGTGTAGCCAAAACTTAACCACGGGAAACCGGTAAGTACGGTACTACGTAAATACTCGCTAATTGCAAAGCAGGCAATAAGCAATGCGCCAAAGCTTTTAGGACCAGCGGCAAAGCGTGTAGTTGCCCAAAAGGCAAGTGCGGGAAATAATGCTAAGTAGGC
This sequence comes from Pseudoalteromonas sp. SA25, assembly GCF_011378705.1. Taxonomy (NCBI): domain Bacteria; kingdom Pseudomonadati; phylum Pseudomonadota; class Gammaproteobacteria; order Alteromonadales; family Pseudoalteromonadaceae; genus Pseudoalteromonas; species Pseudoalteromonas sp. SA25. The sequence continues at coordinate 145,741 of NZ_WTKV01000008.1, forward strand.
ACACAAAAATGCCATTAACGAGAGCGATGCTATAAGCGGCATACCGCCAAAGGTGGCAATAGAAACATGTACCCAGCTTATACCCGCACCAAACCAGCCTAGGCCAAATATAAAGCCATATTTAGCAGCGGTTTTTGCGTGTGCTTTACCGGTATTATTGGGATTAACGCAAAAAATTATGGCACCAAGGCTAATAAATACGATGGGCCAAATTTCAAAGGGGGCGTAGCCAAAAGTTAAAACAAGGCCCGCAACGAGTGCGAGCCATGCTTTTTTATCTTTTGCTAATAGGGTAAGTCTAGTTAGCAGTTTCTTCACTGTCGTTATCATCAGCCTTAGGAACGGTGACTTGCAGTTGCAAAATACGACGATTGTCGGCGTTGGTTACTTTAAATTGGTAACCTTCTATGTCAATCGTTTCACCACGGCTTGGCATATGGCCAAATGCGTGCAGTACAGTTCCGCCAATAGTATCGGCTTCGTCTGTGCTGTAGCCTGTTTTAAAATGCTCGTTAAAGTCATCTACAGGTGTGAGTGCTTGCACTACGTGAACATGTTTAGCAAGTCGACGAATATCTTGATGTTCTTCTTCTTCGTCGTGCTCATCTTCGATTTCGCCAACAATTATTTCAAGAATATCTTCAATCGTTACCAAGCCCGATACGCCGCCGTATTCGTCAATAACAACAGCCATATGGTAGCGTTGCTGACGGAATTCGTTTAGCAATGTATCAACACGTTTGCTCTCAGGTACTACCATTGCTGGGCGTAAATAATCGCGTATTGATGGTAAATGCTCGTCTTTATTTAAGATCAGTGGCAATAAATCTTTAGCGAGTAAAAAACCTTCTACATGGTCTTTGTCTTCAATCACCACTGGAAAACGTGAGTGAGTTGAGTCAACCATCATTGGAATTAGCTCTTCAAGCGGGCTGTCGATCTCAAGAGTGATCATTTGTGAGCGCGGAACCATTATGTCTCGCACTTTAAGCTCAGACACGCCAAGCACACCTTCTATCATCTCTTTTGTTTCAGGATCGATTACGTCTCGTTCTTGCGCATCGGCAATAACTTCGACCAGCTCTTCTCTATTCTGGGGTTCCCCTTGCAACATTTGGGCTATTCTGCCCAACCACGTTTTGCCAGAAGAACCCTGGCTAGATTGCGAGTTACCGTCGCTCATTGCGTCTAATTGCTCCGTTAATTTAAATATCGTCCCGGTATGGGTCTGCTATGTTTAGCTCTGCAAGTAATTGCTTTTCGATGCTTTCCATCTCTAAAGCATCGTCACTCTTTATATGGTCAAATCCAAGCAAATGCAAGCATCCGTGAATAACCATGTGAGCAAAGTGGTCATGAAATGACTTCTCTTGCTCAATTGCTTCAGCTAATACAATGGCTGGGCAAATAATTAAATCACCAACCAAAGGAATATCTATTCCTGGTGGTGCTTCAAATTCGAACGACAGTACGTTGGTCGGTTTATTTTTACCGCGATAGTCGTTATTAAGTTGTTGCGATTGCGCTTCGTCGCTAATAACGATACTGAGTTCTGACTCGTCACGGTATTGGCTAAGGGCTTTGTCGGCCCACAGTGCAAATTGCTCTTCGCTTGGGAGGTTGTCAAACTCACAGGCTATTTGTAAATCAAGTTCGGTTGTCAAAGTATTACTCTTTAGTAGTAGGCTGTTGAAGAGCAGCAAGTGCGTCTTTTGCATTTTGCTTTTCAATGCGCTTTAGTCGCTCGCTTTCGTCGTTTCGCTCGTAGGCTTCAACTATGCGTGCTACAACAGGGTGGCGTACTACGTCTTGGGCTTTAAAGTAGTTAAAGCTAATTTCGTTTACGCCATCAAGTACTTCCATTGCATGGCGAAGGCCTGAGCGTGTTCCACGAGGTAAATCGACCTGTGTTATATCGCCTGTAATAACCGCTTTTGAGTTAAACCCTATACGGGTTAAAAACATTTTCATTTGCTCAGCGGTGGTATTTTGGCTTTCATCTAAAATAATAAAGGCATCGTTTAAAGTGCGTCCGCGCATGTAAGCAAGCGGAGCGACTTCAATGATATTTTTTTCGATGAGTTTTTCTACTTTTTCAAAACCTAGCATTTCAAAAAGAGCGTCGTAAAGAGGGCGCAGATATGGGTCTATTTTTTGACTTAAATCACCTGGTAAAAAACCAAGCTTTTCGCCGGCTTCTACAGCAGGGCGCGTTAATAATATGCGGCGTATTTCTTGGCGCTCAAGGGCGTCAACGGCGGCAGCAACTGCAAGGTAGGTTTTACCAGTACCAGCAGGGCCAATACCAAAGGTAATGTCGTGGTTTAAAATATTAGCCACATAAACACCTTGGTTATCGTTACGTGGTTTAATAACACCACGGCGCGTTTTAATCACCATTTCTTTGCCGTAAGCGCTGCTTGATGCGTCTTGCTCTAGGGCTTTTGATTCGGTAATAGCTAAATGAACGGCTTCGGGTTCTATTTCGCCTAAAACACCACGAACTGGCTGAGTATCAACATAAAGGTTTTTTAAGATTTCTACAGCGCCGGCGCAGTTGTGTAGTTTACCGGTTACTTTAAAAAAGTTGTCACGGTGAATTATTTCAACAGCCAGGTGGCGTTCAATTTGTTTGATGTTTTCGTCAAACGGGCCACATAAAGAAGAAAGGCGTTTGTTATCGGCAGGTTCTAAATAAATCTCTAATGTTTTTAACTGATTACTCAAAATTGCTTCCTATAGTACTGCGCCAGCGTTAACTGGCGCTAATAGTGTGACTAAGGAACGAAAGTAGCTACGCCAATTTCGTTAACAGTGTCTGGTTTTGGCTCTGCAGCTGCAGCTTTAGTTAAAATAGCTGAAGGAGCGATTTCACGTCGTAAGTTCATTTCTGATTCTGTACGAATTAAGTCACCACGTAAAGAGTTAGGTAGTGCTTCGGTAATACGTACGTCAACAAACTGTCCGATCACTGTGTGCGGGCCAACAAAATTTACTACACGATTATTTTCGGTACGGCCACGTAATTCCATTGGGTTCTTTTTAGAAGGACCTTCAACAAGTATACGTTGCTCTGTATCGAACATTTGACGGCTAATTTGCTGCGCCATTTGTGTAATACGGTTTTGTAGTAAGTATAAGCGTTCTTTTTTCTCTTGCTCTGTTACGTCATCTGGCAAATCTGCCGCTGGCGTACCTGGGCGGGCACTGTAAATAAAGCTAAAGCTCATATCAAAACCAATGTCGCTAATAAGCTTCATGGTCGCTTCAAAGTCTTCTTTACTTTCGCCTGGGAAACCAATAATGAAATCTGACGACATGCTTAAGTTAGGACGAATTTTGCGTAACTTACGAATTGTCGATTTGTATTCAATTGCCGTATGGCCACGTTTCATTAGGTTTAATATACGGTCTGAACCACTTTGTACTGGTAGGTGTAAGTGATCTACAAGCTCTGGTACATCAGCGTAAACGTCGATTATATCAGGCGTAAATTCTACCGGGTGCGATGTGGTGTAACGAATACGGTCAATACCATCAATAGCAGCAATAAGACGAATTAAATCTGAGAAGTAACATATTTCGCCATCGTGCGTGTCGCCGCGGTATGCGTTTACGTTTTGGCCTAGTAGGTTTACTTCACGTACGTTTTGCTCAGCAAGCTGTGCGATTTCAAGTAGTACGTCATCTACTGGGCGGCTAACTTCTTCGCCGCGAGTATACGGTACAACACAAAAAGTACAGTATTTAGAACAGCCTTCCATAATTGATACAAACGCAGATGGGCCATCCGCTTTTGGCTCTGGCAGGCGGTCAAACTTTTCAATCTCTGGGAATGAAATATCAACAACCGATGAGCCTTTGTTGCCTTGCACTTGTTTAATCATTTCTGGTAAACGATGCAATGTTTGCGGGCCAAAAATAACATCTACAAATGGAGCGCGTTGGCGAATAGAGTCACCTTCTTGTGAGGCAACACAACCACCTACACCAATTATTAAGTCTGGCTTATCGTCTTTTAACAACTTCCAACGACCTAACTGGTGAAATACTTTTTCTTGTGCTTTTTCACGAATTGAACAGGTGTTAAGTAAGATTACGTCGGCATCTGTTGCATCATCAGTTAGCTGGTAGCCGTTGGTGGCATCTAAAAGTTCAGCCATTTTCTGAGAGTCGTATTCGTTCATCTGACAACCCCAGGTTTTAATATGCAGCTTTTTGCTCATTGAAATATTGCCTCGTGTTCAATTCGATAGTGGCACAAAAATGTGCTAGAAACAGGATTAAGGAGCAAGCATGCTCACTTAAAGGAGGCGTATTTTAGCTGGATACCCGCCCAGATCCAAGTATAGTTTTCATGTTTGTGATCTCAAATCAATACGGGGCGAGTTTAATGTGCTGTTAGGGATATCCTCTGGTATAAAACAAATTAATTTTGATACAATCAAAACAGACTCAAGTAATAATAAAATGATGAAAAACATGACCAAAAATAATGTGATAGTGGTTGGCGGGGGCATGGTTGGCGCAGCTATGGCGATAAAGCTGGCTCAGCAAGGCTTTGGTGTGCGCATAATTGAAAAACACCTAATAGACCCATCGCACATTCTTAGTAGCGATAAGGTGGATATTAGGGTGTCTGCTATTAATCGTTTTTCAGAAAATTTACTTGATGAATTAGGGGCAATGCCTCTATTAAGGCAAAACCGCATTGCACCATATCAACAATTAGAGGCTTTTGAGCGCGGTGGTGACAATTTATTATTTGATTGCGCCGACATAAACACGACACATTTAGGCCACTTGATTGAAAATAGTTTAATTCAAGCAAGCTTGTGGCAGCAATTTGGGCATTATAAGATTGAGGTTATTGAGCAATCATTGCCGGTAACTAAAATAGAGCAAACGGATGATTTAATTACGCTTGTGTATGGTGATCAAACTTATACGGCTGATTTAGTAATTGCCGCCGATGGTGGGCAATCGCAGCTGCGCGATAAGGCGAATATTGGTATTACGGGTTGGCAGTACCAACAGCATTGCATGGGGGTGTTAATTAAACTCGATGCACCGCAACAAATTAAAACATGGCAACAGTTTACACCAAGTGGGCCGTTAGCATTTTTACCAATGCAGGCACCGTACGCTAATTTAATTTGGTACGACGATGCAAATACATTGCAAGCATTTAAAGGGTTAAACCCAACTCAGTTAAAAACGCACGTACTGAATAAATTCCCAGAACTTGCTGGAGACTTTGAAGTACAAACCCATGCAGTATTTCCGCTTACTCGCCAACATGCTAATAATTATTCGCAAGGGCGCTTGGTTTTAGTGGGCGACGCTGCGCATACAATTAATCCCCTTGCAGGGCAGGGCGTTAATTTAGGTTTTCAGGACGTAGTGGCACTTGCTGAGGTTTTAAACGAAGCAGGAGATATAGGTTGCCCACTAAAACTTAAAGAATACGAGCGAGCTCGCCGCAGGGCTAATTTATTAATGATGAGCATGATGGACGCGTGTTACTTTGGGTTTTCTAATCAAATTACGCCACTTAAATGGGCACGCAGCCAGTTTTTAAAAATGGCTAATAATACGGGGCCGATAAAAAACTGGGTTTTAAAATACGCAATTAGTGGTGATTTAGGCTAAATTTAAAGTAGATATTAGAAAGGCTCATTTATGAGCCTTTTTTTATGTCTGTTTTTAAGTCAGCAAATAGTGACTCGGCTATATTGAACACGGTTTTAATTTAACTGGTGTTACATCACTAAATCGCAATTTAATAACTTTAAAGAGCCTGTGTGTGGATAATTTTTTTACAGTAATAATTATTTTAGGTGCGCTACTACTTGTTGCTAGCTTAAAAACAACCGTTAAAGTTTGCAAAAAAACATCGCAAAGAGCATGGAGTGTACTGCTATGCGCTATTATTTTTTTTATTATAGGGTATTGGTGGATACTCTATTATTTTTCAAACCACGACATTGCACCCGTCGTTATGAATATGGTGGCTATGTTGTTACTTGGCGGTGGTGGGTTTGTTTTTTTAGTTATTAAACTGAGCTTAAAAAGTATTCTTAAAATAGAGCAAGCAACGCAGTATCAAAAATATCAAACTGAGCACGATAACTTAACAACTCTACCTAACCGCGATAAATTTTTTAAATCTTTAAGTAAACAAGTTGAATATCCTTCCCCATTTTCACTATTTTATATCGACTTAAATAACTTTAAACAAATTAATGATGCGTTTGGGCATCAGTGTGGTGACCAACTCTTGGCTGCATTTGCCAATAAACTAAATAAAGAATTATGCGGCATTGCTAAGTTATATCGAATAGGTGGCGATGAGTTTGCTTTTTTATTGCATACCGATACAGATGAAAGCATGAATTATTGTGTAAACATTATAAACTCAGCCGTCAAAAGTCCGTTTTGTACGAATGAGCAAATGGTTAAAATACAATTAAGTATAGGCGTAAGCCGTTTTCCTGATGATAGCCGATTGCCCGATCAGCTATTAAAAAAAGCTGACTTGGCACTGCATGAAGCTAAAAAAACATTTCAACCTTTGGTAAATTACTCATCTGCAATAGGTAAACGAGCTGAGGACTTTTTTGATTTATCAGCCAAAATTAAAGTGGCATTACATAAAGATGAGTTTGAGCTTTATTTACAACCCATAATGGACTCTAAAGATCTGCAATTACATGGCCTAGAAGCGCTTATCCGATGGCCGCAAGATGATGGTAGCTTTATTAGTCCAGAAAAGTTTATAACCGTAGCTGAGCGTACAGGGCTTATTTTTCCTTTATCGAAATGGGTTGTACAAGAAGCTGTTAATCATATTAGAAAGCTCAAGCTATTTGGTTTCACCGGTACTATACATGTCAACTTATCGACTAAAGATATTGAAAGCAGCGAGTTTTACGATTTTATAATTAGTTTACTCGCAACCGACCCTACATTAAGCGACTCGTTAATTTTTGAAATTACAGAAGGTGCAATGATGACAAATATACCGGCTGCTAGAAAAATGATGCAACAGTTGAGTATGCGCGGGTTTAAATTTAGTGTTGATGACTTTGGTACTGGCTTTTCGTCACTGTCATTATTAAGAGAGCTGCCAATCAATCAAATAAAAATTGATCAGTCGTTTGTCAAAGATATGCTTACTAACTCGCCTGATTACGCCATTGTAGAATCTACATTGTTTTTAGCGAGTCGATTAAATTGCGATGTAGTTGCTGAAGGAATAGAAACTAAAGAGGTAGAACAGGCGTTGTTGAGTCTTAACTGTGATTATTTACAAGGGTATTTATATAGCAAACCAATAAATATAGATGAATTTATAAATGTTTATTTAAGTGCAGAAAAAGTAAGTTGAATTTAATGAGTATTGAGAAGTTTTAGACAGAGGAGTCAAATTGGCTGGGATACCAGGATTTGAACCTGGGAATGCCAGGATCAAAACCTGGTGCCTTACCGCTTGGCGATATCCCAACNTATCAAGAAATGGTGCGGAAAGAGAGACTTGAACTCTCACAACCGAAGTTACTGGAACCTAAATCCAGCGCGTCTACCAATTCCGCCACTCCCGCATCGTTTGTACAATAAAGTACAGGTAGTTATTTTAAACTCTTCATTGAGCTGCAATTTAACTCTTGCAGAGCCATTTCTAAAAGAAGAAATGGTGGCTAAGACGGGATTTGAACCTGTGACCCCATCATTATGAGTGATGTGCTCTAACCAGCTGAGCTACTTAGCCATTGTTGGCTGGGATACCAGGATTTGAACCTGGGAATGCCAGGATCAAAACCTGGTGCCTTACCGCTTGGCGATATCCCAACAATAACAATTGATAGTTTTAATTCTTATCAAGAATTATGGTGCGGAAGGAGAGACTTGAACTCTCACATCCTAAGATACTGGAACCTAAATCCAGCGCGTCTACCAATTCCGCCACTCCCGCACACAAGGTAGTTATTTTAAACTCTTCATTGAGCAACAAAAAAATAATGGTGGCTAAGACGGGATTTGAACCTGTGACCCCATCATTATGAGTGATGTGCTCTAACCAGCTGAGCTACTTAGCCATCTTTTTTTGTTAGCACTTCATCGCTGAGTGCGGGGCGTATTATGCTGATATGACCCAAATTCGTCAACACCTTTTTTGCAAAAAAACACTTAACTGTGTTTGTTTGCAGGAAAATTAAGCTAACAGGCTAAAATTTAATAAAAATGCTGTTTTTTTAGCTGCCTTTAAGGCGCGGAATCTTAATTAACCCTGTACTTCTTTAATTAAGCGATATTACAAAGATAGACTAGTTGAGGCTAATTATTATTTTTATAATGCTTAAATACAAAAAAGGCTCGTAAAAACGAGCCTTTAAAAATTATTACCAAGTGAAATTGGTTTAATTTGTACTTATACGTTGAACAAGAAGTTCATTACATCGCCATCTTTAACAATGTACTCTTTACCTTCTTGACGCATCTTACCTGCTTCTTTTGCGCCACTCTCACCTTTAAAGGCAACAAAGTCGTCAAAAGCAATAGTTTGCGCACGGATAAAGCCACGCTCGAAGTCGGTATGGATTTTACCCGCTGCTTGTGGTGCTGTTGCACCTACAGGGATTGTCCATGCGCGTACTTCTTTTACGCCAGCTGTGAAATAAGTTTGTAATTGTAGTAATTCATAACCACCACGAATAACAAGGTTAAGACCTGGCTCTTCTAGACCAAGATCAGCCATAAACTCTAGCTTGTCTTCGTCATCTAGTTCTGAAAGCTCAGACTCGATAGCGGCACATACAGGAACAACAATCGCATCTTCAGCTGCGGCAATAGCGCGTACGCGGTCAAGGTATGGGTTATTTTCAAAACCATCTTCAGCAACGTTTGCAATATACATTGTTGGTTTAATCGTTAAGAAGTTAATAGAGCTGATTGCTGCTTTTTCTTCTTTAGTTAGTGCTAGACCACGTAAAGTTAAGCCTTCGTCAAGATGCACTTTTACTTTTTCAAGTACAGCATTTTGCTCTTTAGCGTCTTTATCGCCACCTTTTGCTTTTTTTGAATTACGGAAAAGGGCTTTTTCGGCGCTATCCATATCAGCAAGTACTAACTCAGTGTTGATTACGTCAATATCGTCAGCAGGGTCAATAGTGCCTGCTACGTGGATGATGTTTTCATCTTCAAAACAGCGAACTACGTGGCCAATTGCATCGGTTTCACGAATGTTAGCTAAAAACTGGTTACCAAGGCCTTCACCTTTAGATGCGCCTTTTACTAAGCCAGCAATGTCTACAAATTCCATACTGGTAGTAAGAACTCGTTGAGGATTAACTATTTTAGCAAGTTCGTCTAGACGAGGATCTGGCACAGGTACCACACCTGTATTAGGCTCAATGGTACAAAAAGGAAAGTTAGCGGCTTCAATACCCGCTTTAGTTAGTGCATTGAAAAGCGTTGATTTACCAACGTTAGGCAAGCCAACGATGCCACATTTAAAACCCATAGTAAGATACCTTGTTTAGAATTCGTTTAAACGGTGTACTTGGACCCAAGTTACTAGGGTTTAAACGAATGTAGTCTGTTTTGTGCTTTTAACACACCATCTTTTGCAAGTATTTCCATGCAACGAACTGCTTCATCAACGGCAGCATCCATTTTTTCTTGGTCTGCTTTGGCCGCTTTTCCAAGCACCCAACCAGTAACCATTTCACGATGCCCCGGATGACCTACACCAATGCGCAAGCGCATAAAGTCTTTTTGATTTGCCATTTTTGCAATAATGTCTTTTAAACCATTATGACCGCCATGCCCGCCGCCTTTTTTTAACTTGGCAACGCCTGGGTCTAAATCCAATTCGTCATGGGCAACTAAAATGTCCTCGACAGGGATTTTGAAAAAATTAGCTAAACTACCGACCGCTTTACCACTTAAATTCATGTAAGTAGTGGGGATCAATAATTTGAATTCTTGGCCTTGAATGATCACTTTGCCTGTAAGGCCGTGATATTTAGGATCGTATTTTAGGGTGCAGTTGTAGCGTGCAGCGATTTGCTCGATGAACCAAGCACCTGCATTGTGGCGTGTGTTTGCGTATTCGGGGCCTGGATTAGCCAGGCCCACAAGCATTTGAATAGAATTCAAGGTTGCGAGACCTTAAAAATTATTCTGCTGCTGCAGCGTCGTCTTCAACTGGAGCTGCTTTGTTTGCTTTGATAGTCAGGATAGACTGATCATGGCCTTCGCCTTTACCTAAATCTACAGAGCTAACGCCTTTAGGGAAAGTAAGGTCAGAAATATGAACAGAATCGCCAACAACAAACTTAGAAACATCTACTTCAATGAATTCTGGAAGTGCTTTTGGAAGACACGTAATTTCAACTTCAGTTAACTGGTGAACAACAGTTGCGCCAGCTTTAGTTACAATATCTTCACCGATGAAGTGAAGAGGAACTTTAGTTTGAAATTTATGAGTAGCATCTACACGTTGGAAATCAAGGTGAGTAAGCTTAGGCTTGAATGGGTGACGTTGGATATCTTTTAAGATTACTTCAACAGCTTCGCCATCTACGTTAAGCGTAAGGATATGCGTGTAAAAACCTTCGTCTTCTTGTGCTTTGATCATATCTTTATGAGCAAAAGTAAGAGATAAAGCTTCTTTGTCAGCTCCGTAAAGGATTGCAGGAACTTTGTCTTCGCGACGTAGGCGGCGGCTCGCACCAGTACCAGTTTCTACGCGAAGTTCAGCGTTATATGTATAAGTTTTGTTAGACATGATGTCTCCAGTTATTAAAATGTGTAGGGCCTTTGCGACCAAGGTCCCTAGCCAAAAGGCGCGCTATCATACCACCACGCCCAGACAAAATAAACATCGCTTACAAAAAAAGCGCCAAAAGGCGCCTTTATACTCAGGAATGTTTAATTTTAGTGTTCAAACATCGCTGAGATAGATTCTTCGTTACTAATACGACGAATAGTCTCTGCTAACATGTCAGCAAGCGTAAGTACCTTAATTTTATCAAGGGCTTTAAGCTCGTCAGATAGCGGAATTGAGTCAGTTACAATTACTTCGTCAATCATCGAGTCACGTAAGTTTTCTGCTGCTTTACCTGAAAGAATAGGGTGCGTTGCGTATGCAAATACGCGTTTAGCGCCATGTTCTTTAAGTGCTTCTGCGGCTTTACATAACGTACCACCGGTATCAATCATATCATCTACGATAATACAATCACGACCTTCAACGTCACCAATAATGTGCATTACTTGAGAAACGTTTGCTTGAGGGCGACGTTTATCAATGATTGCTAAATCGGTATCGTTTAGTAGTTTTGCAATTGCACGTGCGCGTACAACACCACCAATATCTGGAGATACAACAACGACGTCTTCAAAGTCGCGTTCTTTCATATCTTCAAGTAATACAGGGCTGCCAAATACGTTGTCTACTGGTACATCAAAGAAGCCTTGGATTTGTTCAGCGTGTAAATCAACCGTAAGAACACGGTCAACACCAACGCTTGATAAGAAATCGGCAACAACTTTAGCGGTAATTGGAACACGGGCAGAACGTACACGACGGTCTTGGCGCGCATAACCAAAATAAGGAATGACGGCAGTAATACGACCTGCAGATGCACGACGTAGAGCATCAACCATAACGATAAGTTCCATTAGGTTATCGTTTGTAGGGGCACAGGTTGATTGCAAGATAAAAACGTCCGAGCCACGAACATTTTCATTTATTTGAACACTGATCTCACCGTCGCTAAAACGGCCAACAACAGCATCGCCTAATTCAATATATAAACGTTTTGCAACTTTTTGAGCTAACTCAGGTGTTGCGTTACCAGCGAAGAGCTTCATGTCAGGCACGGTAGGGTTCCTCAGGCACTGAATATTTGGACTAACGGGCAATGATAAATACCACTGCGAGTTAACTTATGATTACTTGTACGTTACTTCATTGATCGAATATGGCGGTTAACTCCGTATGAGCAGGTGAGACATTTGCGCTTGAAGCCACAAAACCCTGCCAAGTATGGGGGAGATTTTCAAGTACATCTTGTGCTTGAACTTGACTAGCAAATTCGACAAAACAACATGAACCTGTTCCGGTCATCTTCGACGGTGCGTATTTTAGCAACCACTGGAGGGTTTTTTCAACCTCGGGGCAAAGCTTTTTAACTAAAGGCTCACAATCGTTGGCTAAAGTATGGTGTTTCCAATCGCCTATTATTTTTGGTGTGTCGCGTTTTAAATCTGGATGTGTAAATATTTTTGCGGTACTTACATGTTGATTTGGGTGTACAACGCAGTACCATTTTTGTTCAAGTTTTACCTGGTGTAATTTCTCACCAATACCATGCGCTATGGCGCTTTGCCCTTGTATGAACACCGGAACATCAGCCCCTAATTTAAGTCCTAATTGGGCTAGAATTTCTAAATTTAGTTCTAATTTCCATAATTTATTTAGGGCTAATAAAGTACTTGCGGCATCGGATGAACCACCTCCAACACCTCCGCCCATCGGTAAGCGTTTAATTAAATTTATTTTTACACCCAAAGAGGTTTTACAGTGTGTTTGTAATAATAAAGCCGCTTTATAGATGAGATTATCATTTAGGGGTATGTCTTTAGTATCACCACCGACAGAAATACCACCGTCTGTTGTTAGCTCAAAATGCAACTCATCACCAAAATTTAAAAAAGTAAATAAGGTTTCTAGTTCATGATAGCCATCTTCTCGGCGAGCATTAATATGTAAAAATAAATTGAGTTTTGCCGGAGCAATAAGTGAAAAAGAGGTTTTGTTATTCATACTTATTTAAACTGCCAATCGTAGAGTTGAATTTTTATTTTTATTTGTTGATGCTTTAACGTCAGTTTAGTTGGTAACCAGTAACCTGCGTTTTGTACGTAAGTGCCGTAATCTATTTGCCATTTTTTGCCTGTATTATCAAACCATAATACTTGCTTTGCGCGGCCTAGTTCATCAACGACTAAACTTTGATCGTCAATGGTGCCCTTAAGCCAGTTATCGGCGTTATCAACAGGGAGTGTAAAACCCGTTAAACGCTTTAAAAGCTCTGCAGCATTAGTATCAAAGTACTCATCGCCGTCAAACTCTAATTCAGCACCATTTGCTGTTTGTTTAAGCGACAAAATACGCGTACCAATAAAAGTAGTCAGTATTAAATTATTGGAATTTGTTGTTTGCTGCCAATTTAAGTTTGCAGATTGACGCTCTTCTGGGCTTATAAACGCGAGTTTACCCTCGACCTGCCAAGTTTTTTGAGCAGCTAAACGTGGCTTCCAATCATCATAAAGTGTTGTTTTTGTATCAATTTGATGGGCACAGCCACCTAATAATAAAAAAAACATGAATAAAATCAAATATTGTCGAATCAAATGTTGTTCCTTACTTTCCATATTCCGCTGATTTTTGGTAAAATTACCGCCTTTGAAGTAGGGCTCAGCAATATTTGGCAAATATGACCATAATAGCACTAGGTATAAATCACAAAACCGCATCCGTAGAATTACGTGAAAAAGTGGCTTTTTCGCCTGAGCAAATTTCAGAGGCGTTGCAACAATTAAGTGGCCATGCCGACTTTAATGAAGCGGTTATTGTGTCTACCTGTAATCGAACCGAGATCTATTGTAGCCTCGCTCAGCAAAATTCCCAAACACTGTTAACTTGGCTTGCCAGTTTCCATGGTTTGGATGAACATGAACTGAGCAGCAATATATACTGCCATGAAGGTAATGACGCCATTAACCACTTAATGCGCGTAGCGTGTGGGTTGGATTCTCTTGTGTTAGGCGAGCCGCAAATTTTAGGGCAAATAAAGCAATCGTTTTTTAGTGCTAAAACCCACGATGCAATAGGGGTTACTTTTGATAGGTTGTTTCAAAAAACCTTTTCGGTAGCGAAGCAAGTTCGCACTGAAACAAATATAGGCGCAAGTGCCGTGTCGGTTGCATTTGCGGCTGTTAATTTAGCAAAACATATTTATGGCAAGCTTGATCAAACCAATGTGTTATTGATTGGTGCTGGTGAAACCATTGAACTGGTTGCTAAACATTTATATCAAAATGAGCCTAAAAAAATTACGGTAGCTAATAGAACAATTGAACGTGCTCGCAGCCTTGCTGATGAAGTGTCGGCAGATGTTATCGCACTTGCACAGTTACCAGAACGTTTACATGAAGCCGATATAGTCATTAGTTCTACCGCCAGTACTTTACCTATTATTGGTAAAGGGGTGGTTGAGCAAGCGCTTAAGCAGCGCCGTCACAAGCCTATGCTATTTATAGATATTGCGGTTCCGCGCGACATAGAAAGCCAAGTAGGTGAGCTAGATGCTGCCTATTTATATTCCGTTGATGACTTACAAACCATTGTAAGCGAGAATATGGCAGCGCGTGAGCAAGCTGCACAGCAAGCGCAAATAATCATTACTGAACGCACCAAAGAATTTGCAATGTGGATGCGCTCACTCGATTCGGTAGATTTAATCCGCCATTATCGAAATGATGTACAAACAATTAAGTCAGAACTTGTAGAGCGTGCTGTTAGTCAGCTAAATACAGGTAAAGATGCAGAAAAAATTATATTAGAGCTCGCCAATAAATTAACCAATCGCTTAATGCACGCGCCTACCCGTGCAATACAAGACGCAGCGAAAAAAGGTGAAGTGGCGCAGCTAAACCAGTTGAAAAAAATGTTAGGTATTGATCAGGAATAACCGTTAAATGAAAGAGTCTGTTTATAATAAATTAGAAACCTTAGTAGAGCGTTACGAAGAAGTACAAGCGCTACTAAGCGACCCGTCGGTCATTAGTGATCAAAATCGTTTTCGTGGGCTTTCAAAAGAATACTCTGAGCTTGAAGAGATTGTAAAAACGTTTTTAACTTACAAAGAAACGCAAGATGATTTAGCCAGTGCAGAAGAAATGCTTAAAGATTCTGACCCTGAAATGCGTGAAATGGCGCAAGAAGAATATAAAGAAGCTAAAGCACAAATTTTGGTAATTGAAGATCAAATTCAAGTATTAATGTTGCCAAAAGATCCGCGAGATAACAATAACGTGTTTGTTGAAGTACGCGCTGGAACAGGCGGTGATGAAGCGGCTATTTTTGCTGGCGACTTATTCCGTATGTACAGCCGCTATGCAGAAACTAAAAAATGGAAAGTAGAAGTTGTGAGCACCAATGAGGGTGAGCACGGTGGCTACAAAGAAGTTATTGCAAATATTAGTGGCGAAGGCGTTTACGGTCAATTAAAGTTTGAATCAGGTGTACACCGCGTACAACGTGTGCCAGAAACTGAGTCACAAGGGCGAGTTCATACCTCTGCATGTACTGTTGCGGTAATGGCGGAAGTACCAGAGGCCGAAGCGATACAAATTAATACCGCAGATTTAAAAGTTGATACATTTCGTGCATCAGGCGCAGGTGGTCAGCACGTTAATAAAACAGATTCTGCTATTCGACTTACACATATACCTACCGGTGTTGTTGTTGAGTGTCAGGATCAGCGTTCACAGCATAAAAACCGTGCTAAAGCGATGTCGGTACTTGCAGCACGTTTGCAACAGGCTGAAGATGAAAAGCGCCATGCGGCAGAAGCATCTGAACGTCGTGACTTAGTAGGTAGTGGCGATCGTTCTGAACGTATCCGTACTTATAACTACCCACAAGGTCGTATTACTGATCACCGTATTAACTTAACACTTTATCGTTTGAATGAAGTGGTAGCGGGTGATTTAAGCTGCGTTATTGACCCATTAATGCAAGAACATCAAGCTGACTTATTAGCGGCTATGGGCGACGAGTAATCGTGAGCCAAACTCTTGAACAAGCTATTGCTGCAGGCGCTAATTTATTAGCACCTAGCAGCGAAAGTGCTAAATTAGACGCACAAGTTTTACTTCTACATATTCTTCAAAAACCTCACAGTTACCTTTTTACTTGGCCAGAGCATGCGCTTAATGCCGAACAACAACAGCAATTTAATACATTTTGCCAAAGACGTTTAAACGGTGAACCTGTTGCACATATTACGGGGCAACGTGAATTTTGGAGCTTATCGCTTGAAGTTAACGCAACAACTTTAATACCTCGACCAGATACTGAAACGTTAGTAGAACAAGCACTTGAAGTGGCTGTACCTGCTACAGCTAAAGTGCTTGATTTAGGCACGGGTACTGGTGCAATTGCGTTGGCATTGGGTAGTGAAATGCCTAATTGGCAAATTATTGCAGTAGATAGAGTAAGCGATGCAGTTGCACTGGCTACACGTAACCAGCAGCGATTGGCGATTAATAACGTTCACATTAAGCAAAGCAACTGGTTTAGCGAGTTACATGGTGAGAAATTCAACCTAATTGTCACTAACCCACCTTATATTGAAAGCAGTGATATACATTTAAATCAGGGCGATGTGCGCTTTGAGCCTTTGTCGGCATTAGTGGCTGATGATTGTGGAATGTCTGATATTAAACAAATAATTACACAATCACGTGACTATTTGTTATCTAGTGGCTATCTTTTAATAGAACACGGTTTTGAGCAAGGTGAAGCTGTTCGTCATTTTTTCAAAAAAATGGCATTTGTGAATATTAAAACAGTGAAAGACTTTGGTGATAATGACCGTGTAACGTTTGCACAGTGGCCCTAAAGAATAATAATTGCCTGCTAGTGCGTTAAATAATGCCATGAAGGAATTTCGACTATGATGGGTGATTTTTTATTTTCAGATGAGCCAGAAGAAGCAATCAATGAGATTGAACTCGGTACCTGGAAAGTATTAATCGTTGATGATGAACCTGAAGTTCATGCTGTTACAAAACTAGCGTTGAGTGATTTTGAGTTTCAAAATAAACGCTTAGAATTTATTAGTGCTTACTCAGGTGCTGAAGCAAAAGAGCTTGTGAAAGAGCATCCAGATGCAGCCATTGTACTACTTGATGTAGTAATGGAGACCGATGATGCCGGTTTGCAAGTTGCTAAGTTTATTCGTGAAGAAGCTAAAAATAATCATATTCGAATTATTTTAAGAACGGGTCAACCTGGTCAAGCACCTGAACGACAAGTAATTATTAATTATGATATTAACGATTACAAATCTAAAACAGAGCTAACGGCTCAAAAATTATTTACTGTTATTATGTCGAGCCTGCGCTCGTATCGGGATATTATTTCGATTGAGCAGTCACGCGAAGGGCTTGAGAAAATAATTATAGCGTCCCGTGATATTTTTTCTGCGCATTCAATAGAACACTTTATTGAAGGCGTTATGCAGCAGTTAACTTCTTTACTTGGTATTGCTGATCAAGCTATGTATGCAACTACTTTAGTTGCGCAAAATCCTGAAGCACAAAATAATAAAAAATTAATTGTTTGCTCGGGTACCGGTGACTTTGAAAAAAGTGAAGGTAAAGAGCTCGATGAGGTATTACAAGCTGAACAGTTAAGTGCATGTCATCAGGCGCTTAATGAAAAAAGCATTATTTATAAAGATAACTACTTATTTGCGTATTGTAGCAGTGAGTACAATCATAATTCGATGCTATTTATATCAGGTATTCCAAAGGATTTAACGGATACTCAGCGCCATTTAATTAAGATTTTCTCTCAAAACGTGCAACTTGCGTTTGAAAATGTACAACTTCAGTCTGAAATAGAAGCAACGCAACAAGAGCTTGTTTACAGGTTAAGTGAAGCGGTAGAGCAACGCTCAACAGAAACGGGTAATCATGTTAAGCGTGTAGCACATATTTGTCATATATTGGCACAAGGGTATGGCTTATCTAAGCATGATGCTGATTTAGTAAGGTTGGCGTCGCCTCTTCATGATGTAGGCAAAGTGGGCATTCCTGATGCGGTATTAAATAAACCAGCAAAGTTAGACGCCCAAGAATGGGAAGTGATGAAAACCCATACTGATAAAGGCTATACTATTTTAAAAGACTCGCCGCATGAGATTGTTAGTGCAGGCGCAATTATTGCAAAAGAGCATCATGAAAAATGGGATGGCTCTGGTTACCCACAAGGTTTAAGCGGAAACGCAATTAATGTATTTGGTCGTATAGTTGCACTTGCTGATGTATACGATGCACTTCGCCATAAACGATGCTATAAAGAACCTTGGACACTGCAAAACGTAGTTGATGAAATTAACGCTCAAAAAGGCACACACTTTGAACCAAAATTGGTTGAAGTATTTAACGAGAAGCTTGATGAGTTAGAAGCGGTTCTTAACCGTTTTCCTGATTAAATTTTTATAAAACAGAAGTACAGGGGCATATGGATTATTTAGCAGTAAAGCATTCACACATGGCAATTGCGATGTTGAGTGTGATTTTATTTTATGTTCGCGCATTTTCGCGAATGGGCAGTGGTAAATTAGCAAAAAATAAAGCGGTAATGATTGGTAGTCATAGTATAGATACTTTGCTATTAGTGTCTGCACTTACGCTTATATTTATGGCTAAAATTAACCCGTTTGAACAATATTGGCTATTAGAAAAAATAGTTTTAGTGGTTATATATATTGGTATTGGGGCTAAAAGCGCCAGACAAACTAAAATGACGGCTAAAGTTGCTTACGTTTTAGTTAACACTGCTGTTATTTTAGCGATAGGTTATTTAGCGACGTCTAAATCAGCTTTTTTGCTTTAAGTAATACCTGACTATTTGAGCTTTATAGTTGTTTTATAAAGCTCAAATACGACTCCCTCTCAGAAAATATTCAAAAACATCTCTATATTGGTATATAGCTTTAAAGTTAGGTAAACTACGCCTTCGTTTTCTAAAATGTTGCAGTATTAATGACTACCCTCGGGTTTGACGAACACGATGAATCTTATCTTGATGATGCTTACGATGAATTTACACCTCCAGCGATTTACCGCTGTATTAAAGCAGAGTCAAAATGGGACCCTCAGATAGATTTAACACCATGTTATGAAACTTTAACTGACTTTGAACAGCAAATTTCAGCGCTGTGTTTAAAAGTGAGTGATGAGCACGATCGCTTCGAAAAATTATTAGATATGTTTTACAGCGATTGGCTATTTAGTGCCTCAGGCTTAAAAGTGCCAGAATACAAATTAAATACATTAAGCTATACGCTTTCTATGCGTAGTGGCTCACCAACAACGCTTGCAATTATACTTTGTCACTTTTTACAACAAGCTAACTTTGATGCAAATCTTAGTCTTACGCTGGGTGATGTTGGTGTTCATGTGGCGATAAGTGATGAAGAGGGCTACATAATTGAGCCAAGCAGCGGGCAACAAAGCTGGTATATCATCCCTGAAAACGCAGATGAAGATGATGGGCAAGAACAAGAGCCTTTAGAGTTAATTTTTGATGACGAAGTATATAAGCTATTTTTAGCTCAGCAAAAATGGTCTTTCATTAGCGAAAACAAATTTGGTCATGCTTTGACCTGTGTAGAGATGCTAATGGAGCTAATAGGCGACGACCCGTATGAGAGACGCGACAGAGGTTACTTATTAAATCAGCTCGGTTGCCCTAAAATGGCACGTGATGATTTACAGTTTTTTGTCGATGAGTGTCCGGACGATCCTGCAATAGAGATTATTCAACACCAAATAGAAGAACTAGAAGATAATAATAAAACGCACCATTAAGAATAGGAATAATTATGGTTGAAACTCAAAGCGCATTAATTACAAATGATGCCGTTGTGCTTGGTTTGCTTGCTATTATTTTGGGGTTTATTTTTAAAACCTCAAATAGTGAGCGTCCAGCTTTAAAACGATTTTATAAATACGTACCTGCTTTACTACTGTGTTACTTTTTACCTTCGTTATTAAATACCTTTGGTATTGTAGATGGTAATAAATCCAATGTTTATTATGTGGCTTCGCGCTACTTACTGCCTGCTTGTTTAATACTGCTTACCATTAGTATTGATTTAAAAGCTATTATTAACTTAGGCCCTAAAGCGCTCATTATGTTTTTAGTGGGTACATTGGGCATTGTTATTGGTGGGCCATTAGCTATTTTAGTCGTGAGTGCATTTGATCCAAGTATTGTTGGTGGTCATGGGCCCGATGCAGTATGGCGCGGTATGACAACCGTTGCGGGTAGCTGGATTGGCGGTGGTGCTAACCAAGCATCAATGAAAGAGATGTTTGAAGTTGGTGGTGATATATTTTCTGTGATGATTACAGTCGATGTAATAGTCGCGAATATTTGGATGGCTGTTTTATTGTTAATGGCAGCAAACCATAAAAAAATTGATGCTGCTACGGGGGCTGATACAAGCGCAATTGAAGACTTAAAAAAACGTGTTGAAGCCTATCACGCCGAACACGCACGTATTCCTACTCTTAACGATTACATAACGCTGCTTGCAATTGCATTTGGTATAACCGGTTTAGCGCATTTTTGTGCTGACTTTTTAGGTCCGTACTTTGGCACGACTTATGAATGGGCAAAAGAGTACAGCTTAAACAGTAAATTCTTTTGGCTAATTGTTATATCAACAACGATTGGCATAGGCTTATCGTTTACTAAAGTTAGACAAATAGAAGCGTTTGGCGCTTCAAAGGTAGCCTCTAGCTTTTTATATATTTTAGTCGCATCAATTGGTTTGCATATGAATGTAACCGCTATTTTTAATAACCCAGGGTTATTTTTAGTTGGTGCCATTTGGATGTTAGTGCATGCAAGCATAATGTTAGTAGTAGCTAAACTAATTAAAGCACCGTTATTTTATATGGCTGTGGGCTCGCAGGCTAATGTGGGCGGTGCAGCGTCTGCACCTGTTGTAGCATCAGCATTTCACCCTTCGCTTGCGCCTGTTGGTGTCCTGTTAGCTGTACTGGGCTATGGTGTGGGTACTTATATGGCTTATATTTGTGGATTAATGATGCAAGCAGTTGCACCATAAGGAATTTAAATGAAAGACCAAATTATTAAAATTAATGAAATTGAACTAGCAAACAACAAACCGTTTGTATTGTTTGGTGGTATTAACGTATTAGAATCTCGCGATTTAGCTATGCGTGTTGCAGAGCATTACGTAGAAGTTACGACGAAACTCAATATTCCTTATGTATTTAAAGCGTCATTTGATAAGGCTAACCGTTCTTCAATCAATTCGTACCGTGGTCCTGGTATGGAAGAAGGTTTAAAAATATTTGAAGAGATTAAAAAGACCTTCAACATACCGCTTATTACCGATGTACACGAACCGCATCAAGCAGCACCTGTTGCTGAAGTTGTTGATGTAATTCAGTTACCAGCCTTTTTAGCACGTCAAACAGATTTAGTTGTGGCGATGGCTAAAACAGGTGCAATTATTAACGTGAAAAAACCACAGTTTTTAGCGCCACATGAAATGCGCCACATCATTACTAAATTTAATGAAGCGGGTAATAATAACATCGCACTTTGTGAGCGTGGTTCTAGCTTTGGTTACAACAACCTAGTGGTTGATATGCTGGGTATGGATGACATGAAAGCAATGGCGCCTGTTATTTTTGATGCAACACATGCGCTACAACGCCCTGGTGGACGAGCTGACTCTGCTGATGGTCGTCGTGCACAAGCAGCAGAGCTTGCACGTAGCGGTATGGCGCTAGGTATTGCAGGTTTATTTATTGAGGCGCATCCAAACCCTAACGAAGCTAAATGCGATGGCCCATGTGCGCTAGCGCTTAGTAAGTTAGAAGGATACTTAACGCAAATGAAAGCGGTTGATGATTTAATTAAAAGCTTTGCCCCACTTGATACAAGTGCAAGCGATTTATAATTAAGCATGATGTTTATTAAAAAGCGACTCAGGTCGCTTTTTTTATGCCTTTAATATACACAAACTTATATGATGTATATAATCTCACGCATAAGAAAAACTAATTCTAAGCTTGGTTATTATGTCAAGACGGGTACCTCCATTAAACGCATTAAAAGCCTTTGAAGCGGCTGCGCGTCATTTAAGTTTTACTAAGGCTGCAGAAGAGCTCTATGTAACGCAGGCGGCAGTAAGTCATCAAATAAAAACACTTGAAGAGCATTTAGGTTTAAAGTTGTTTTTACGTAAAAACCGCTCATTACTATTAACTGAAGAAGGCCAAGGCTACTTTTTAGATATAAAAGAGATTTTTACTCAGCTTATTGATGCAACTGAAAAGCTATTAGCCCGTGGTGCTAAGGGCTCATTAACAGTTAGTCTAACACCAAGTTTTGCTATTCAGTGGTTAGTGCCTCGTTTGAGTTTGTTTAATGAGTTACACCCAGAGATAGACGTGCGAATAAAAGCACAAGATCAAGATGAAAACTCACTGACTGATGACGTAGATATTGCTATTTACTATGGAAGAGGTCATTGGAATGGCGTACAAGCGTACAAACTTCATACCGAGTATTTAGTACCACTTTGTAGTCCTATGTTATTAAGCGGATTAAAGCCGCTTGATCAACCTAGTGATTTAGCGCATCACACCTTATTGCATGACACCACACGTAAAAACTGGAAAACGTGGATGAAAACTGCAGGCGTGCGTAACATTCAGGTAAATCAAGGACCTATATTTAGTCACTCATCAATGGTGCTTCAAGCTGCAGTACATGGGCAAGGTGTGGCAATTGGTAATAGTGTATTAGCTAAACCCGACATAGATGCAGGGCGTTTGGTTATTCCGTTTAATCACAGTCTAGAAAGTAAAAATGCATATTACTTAGTGCTTCGCGAATCGCAAACAGAGCTTGGTAAAATAGTTTCGTTTAAAGAGTGGATGCTGAGCTTAGTAGAGCATGAACAAGAACATGAGTATTAATAATGATTGAATGGTTTAAAAGCACCGCACAACCTGCAATTGCACAGTTTATATTTGCGCATGGTGCAGGTGCCGGTAGCGATTCTGACTTTATGCAACATATGGCAAAATTAATAAGCGAGCAAGGTGTTGATGTTGGCTTATTTGATTTTGAATATATGCAAATTGCTAAACAAACTAATAAACGTAGGCCTCCAGAGCGAGCGCCAAAGCTACTTACTTATTATGAGCAAGTGCTTGGTCAGGCGCAGCCAGATTTACCGTTATTTATAGGCGGTAAATCGATGGGCGGACGCATGGCATCAATGCTTGCGTGCAGCACAGAGCAAAGACTTTCGGGTGTTATTGCATTTGGTTATCCATTTCATCCGCCGGGTAAACCAGAAAAGTTACGCACCGATCATTTTGCTGATATTGTTTGTCCTTTTTTAGTATTACAGGGCGAGCGAGATACATTTGGTACACGTGAAGAACTGCTTACTATGGAAATGCCAAAACAGCCTTTACTCACATGGCTGACTGATGGCGATCATTCATTAAAACCACGTAAAAAAAGTGGCGTAACTGAACTGCAAAATAGAGAAACAGCAGCGTTAAGTGCCGTTGAATTTATTAAGCAACAAGTAGAGATGTGTTAAGACTCGATTAGGGGATTAGATGATTAAATTATTTTTAATGGCCGGCAGTATTTTTTGTATGCTCTCGGTTATGTTAGGTGCATTTGCTGCCCATGGTTTAAAAAGCCGTTTATCGGAGTATTCATTAGGGGTTTTTAAAACAGCTGCTGAGTATCAAATGGTGCATGGCCTTGCACTTATTGCGGTGGCTATTTTAATTAAATGGGGCATAAACCTGAGTTGGGCTGGTGGCTTTTTTATAACGGGCACACTACTTTTTAGTGGCAGTTTATATTTACTCGCTCTAACAGATATGAAGTGGCTAGGGCCGATAACACCGCTTGGTGGATTGTGCTTTATTATTGGTTGGATTGTTATTTTAGTGCAAGTCGCACGATTTAAGTTTTAAAGAGTTTAAGGGTTAATATGTCTAGTGTTGTGATTTATTGTCGTAGTGGTTTTGAAAGCGATGCCGCTGCTGAAATAACGTTTCATGCTGCAGAGCAGGGTTTTGCAGGGTATGTAAAAGCAAAGCCAAATACAGGTTATGTTGTTTACGAATGTTTTGAAGCGCATCACAGCGACGAAATAATCAAAAAAGTCGATTTTAAAAATATGGTGTTCGCACGCCAATGGTTTGCCGGTACATTACTTGAAAACATGCCAGTAGAGGACCGTGTAAGTGCAGTAGTTGAAGCTGCTAAAGATTTTACATTGTGCTCAGAGCTGCGCGTAGAAACGCCAGATACAAATGAAGGCAAAGAGCTTTTAACGTTCTGTAAAAAAATATCAACGCCGCTTAAAAAAGCCCTCGAAAAACAAAATACAGTACTGCGTGAGCCAAAAGCAAACCGCCCAGTAATGCATGTCATGTTTTTAACAAACAATACGGCTTATGTTGGTTACTCGTATAGCTTTAATAATTCTCCATTTTTCATGGGTATTTTACGCCTTCGTATGCCAAGCGATGCACCGAGTCGTTCAACGTTAAAACTCGACGAAGCGTTTAATGTATTTATTCCTGAGCAACAACGTGAATCACGCGTGGCAGCAGGTATGCGCAGTGTTGATTTAGGTGCATGCCCGGGTGGTTGGACTTATCAGCTTGTACGCCGTGGTATGTTTGTAAGTGCGATTGATAACGGCCCAATGAATGACGATTTAATGCAAACGGGTCAAGTTAAACATTTTAGAGCAGATGGTTTTAAATATCGCCCAGAAAAAAGAAATATTACTTGGTTAGTGTGCGATATGGTGGAAAAACCAACCAAAGTGACTACGCTAATGATTGACTGGGCAGTAAATGCATACGCAAAAGAGTTTATATTTAACTTAAAACTACCTATGAAAAAACGCTTTGATAGTGTTTATGAATGTCTTTCGATGATAAGAAAAGAGCTTGAGAAACATAGCATTAATTACGAGTTACAAGCTAAACATCTCTATCATGATCGTGAGGAAATAACCGTTCATTTAAACGTTACTAAGGTGCCACAAAATTTGTATAGTTAATATGTAGAGGCTAAAAGTGGTAAAAAACAATATTAATAAATGGCAAAGTTTACTTTTTTTATCACTTTTAATCACAGGTTGTGGCGGCGGCGGAGAAGGTAGTGATTCAACTACGCCCTCTGGTAACGCTGCGCCCAGTGTTACGCTCTCTGTTAGTAGTAACGTTATTGTCTCTAACCAATCGTTTACTATTACTGCGCTTGCAAGTGATAGTGACGGGCAAATAGCCAATTATCAATGGCAACAACTTAGTGGTCCTGAATTTACATTTATTGTTAATGGCAATACGCTTACAGCCACTGCACCGAGTGTAACCACTGACACGACCTTTAGTTTTTCAGTTACTGTTACTGATAATTCAGGTGCTACTGCACAACAAGTATTTTCAGGCACTATCACTTCTCAAAATAATGCACCTACAGTTAATATTACAGGCCCAAGTAGTGCACTTGCTAACACACAAGTAAGCTTAGTTGCTAACGCTCAAGATACAGATGGAACTATAAGCACTATTAGTTGGATTCAGTCTGCGGGAGATAATGTTGATTTTAGCCAGTCAGATGGTGTACTTAGTTTTACTGCCCCCAATGTATCTGAAAATACAACGCTAGGCTTTAGCGTAACCGTAACAGACAATGCCGGTAAAAGCGCTCAAGCGAGTAAAACGGTTTTAATTAATCAAGTAAATAGCGCGCCAACAGTCATTGTTACAGGCCCAGAAGAAGCTGAAAAAGATGACATTGTAACCCTAGTTGCAGATGCACAAGACAGCGATGGTAGTATTAATAGCATAACCTGGCAGCAAACAAGTGGCCCTGTAGTTGAACTTACCCAAACAGAAACAAGTATTAGCTTTAATGCGCCCACTGTTGCGCAAAATACCAATGTAACGTTTGTAGTAACTGTTACCGATGACGATAACGCTACAAATAACGCCCAGAAAATAGTTGTAATATTAGCCCCAAATAACCCACCTACTGCCGATGATGTAAATATAAATGTGCAATATAACCAAGCCACAGAATTTAGCTTAGTGGTTAGCGACGCAGATAACGATAGCGTACAGATTGACTTTGGTGATGATTTAAATGGTGCGCAAATCAGTGTTATTGACGCCCAAGCCTTACGTTTTAGTTACACACCTCCTGCAAACAGTATCACTCCACAAAGCTATACGTTAACGGCGACTGATACAAAAGACACAACTGAATTTGTATTGAATGTTACCGTTGTTGATTCAACGCCCGCTACAATTAGTAATGTAACGCCCCAAAATAGTAATGAACCAGTATTTGTAGATAGCCCTGTTAGCATTACATTTTCAGATATTATGCTCGTGAGTACTTTAGCCGTTAACTCTAGCAGTGGTACTTGTACTGGAAGCGTACAAGTGTCAGCAGATAATTTTACTACTTGCTTGGCCTTAACTATTGAAAGTTTGTCGGGTACTACCAGCGACACAAGTACTTATTTTCATACTGTAAATTTAAGCGCAAGCTTTGATGAAGACACTCAATATATTGTTCGTGTTACAGCTGATTTAGCTAATTTTGATAGCGCAACTATTTTGGCGCAAACTGCCACCTCGTTTACAACTTCTAGCCAAGATATAAAAATAACAGAGCTTTCATCTGTGCAATTTAGTAATGACTTACCTTGGATTGAACTTTATAACGGCACCGGTGCGACAGTAAATTTACAAGACTACTCTCTTAAAGCTCGCAGTATTAATATGTCTGATAGTACGTTGAGTGATGAGCAAGTATTTACGCTGCCTAATAAAGAGCTTTTAAATGGCGCCTATATTATTTTACAAAGCCGCTTTGGCGATGACTTTTTAGCAAGTGCGTCATTAAATAACACTAAGCTTGTGCTTGTTGGTAGCGCGAATGATCAAATTAGGCCTTATTGGTACATAAATGGTTTTGCAGAATTACTTAATAGTGCGGGTACACAAACTATCGACTTTGTTAAGTTTGGAAATTCAACCCAAGAGCCTGTAACAGCCTCGCAGTGGCAGGCGAAAATGCTGCACAAATACCGCCAGAGCAGGGCGCCAGCTTAAAGCGTACGCTCGGCGCAACCGATACTAACCAAAATACAGACTGGAACTACTCAGTATTCAATACTCCGGCAGGGCCTAATGATATAACTTGCTCAATAGATGATGATGAAGACGGTATTCCAGATTGCGCAGAGGTAGAGGGGGCAACATTTGGTGGGCTGCCTTTATATGAATGGGGAGCGCGTACTTCACAAAAAGATATATTTATTGAAATAGATTATATGGATAGTAGTGATGTTGGAATAACGCCTCATCGAACTGCACTTGAAAAAATTGTTAGTGTATTTGCAAGTAAAGGCTATACCGTTCATTTTGATGTAGGTGACTTATTTGATCAAAATAGCGATATTGCGCCGCAAAACTTTGATTTAGGTGGCGGAAATGTTGTCCCTTTTAATAGTTATACTCCGTTTGAGTACGATTTAAGTAGCCCTAATTTGTTTGCTTATAAAATGGAATATACCGATATAACCCGCAGACCCATCTTTCATTACTTATTAATGGCAAGTAGTGGAAATGAAGATGGCAGTATTAGTGGGTCGGGTATTGCTGAGATCAGCGGTAATGATTTAATGGTAACTATGGGCGGCTGGGGCTTAACGCTCGATACGCAAATAGCAACCAATGTAACTTATAATTATCAAGCATCAACTATCTTTCATGAGCTAGGCCATAACTTAGGCTTATACCATGGTGGCGATGAAGAGGTTAACTTTAAGCCTAATCATTTAAGCTCTATGAATTATTTATATCAATTAGCGGGTTTATCAACAATAGGTAATAACGAAGGCGATCGTTACTATGAGCGTTTTTATCCCGGCAATGCTAGCTGCGATATTACACCAAATACTAATAGTCATTTAGGCTCTACAGATGATTTTATTATTGATTATTCAAGTGGTAGTTCAGCAGATTTAAATGAGAGCACAATACTTGAAGTACAGGGGTTAAATAGAAATAGCTCACTACCTGTTGATTTTAATTGTAATGCAATTAACACCGAAAGCTTAACCAGCTTTGACACTAACCAAGATAATACAATATCAATACTTAGTGATGTAAATGAGTGGAGCATGCTTAATTTGCAGTTTTATATGCAAAGTGCAGGTAATCGATTTGGCGTGCCAAATACTAATAATAGTAAGGTGTATAATTTACAAAGCTCACCTACTAATATTGAAACGCTGCCCAGTTATATAAAAGAAGCGCAGCCAAGTAGTGCAATTATTGCTGAGTTAAAAGCAATTAAAGAGCATTAATATGAAACTAGGGTTAAGTATTAAGTTTATTGTTTGTAGTAGTTTTTTAAGCTTACTAATAGCGTGTAGCGATACTAACAATGCACGTGAATGGTTACTAAAAAATGACAATTTATATTACAAAAATACAGCTATTGACTGGCGAGTTGAATCAGTAAAGGGCTGTAAGACATGCGTTATAAGCCAAGATGTTGTTTATCAGCCTGAAGGCATTAGTAGTTATAATACGTTAATGCAGAGTCAAAATTGGGTGGCGGTACATGAGTTAAGTAAAATCAATGTTATCCGTTTAAAGATGCCAGACCAAACACCTTACTTATTCGTAGAGCGTATAAAAGGGCGAACACTAAAGCTGTTTGATCAGCAGCAAAACTACAGTATAAAAATTGGTGAAGTTACAGCCGTTAATTTTAACAATCAGCGCTTTAGTATTTTGATTAAAAAATTTGAAGAAGTAGATAAACAAAGTGTCGCATTACCAAGGCGTGCATCGCTTGAATTTATTGCTTTAAAAATAGATTAAAAAAGCACCTTAGGTGCTTTTTTATCTCGGGTGCGGTGACCTTTGAATATTGAAAAGTCAGCTACCTCTTAATTAACTACGGTATTTTGGTCGATAATTATCGACCCACAAACGTGTTGCACCACACACAGCTACAGGCATAACTATTAAGTTTACAAAGGGTATAGCCGTTAATAACATAACAGCAAAACCAAATCCGTATGATAAACCTTGCTTAGATTTTAAATCGTCTTTCATCTGCTTAAAGCCAATTTTATGGTTATCAAACGCATAGTCTTCATACTGCACCGCGTACATCCAACAGGTAAACAAAACCCATAGTATTTGGCCAATGACAGGTAAAACCCAAAGTAGTATGAAAAAACCAATAGCGCGAGGAAGGTAATAGCACAACTTCGTCCACTCACGGGCAAGCATTCTAGGTACATCTTTAACTAATTCGGAAAAACCATCATCGTTAATTTTTTGACCCGTTAAATAAAGCTCAACTTTTTCGCTTAATAAAGCATTGAATGGGGCTGCAATAAAATTAGTGATTATAGTAAATAGCATACTGTAGCTAAATAATACGACTAATACAGCAATTGGCCACATTAGCCATTCAAGCCAGCTTAACCATTCTGGTAGCATGTTACTGATGTAGCTAAAGCTATCACTTAGCCATCCAAATAAGAAAAACAATGAACTACCAAATAGCAGAACATTAATTAAAAGCGGGATAAGTACAAAGCGCTTTAACCCTTTTTGGCTAATTAATTTAAATCCCGAAAAAAAATATTCCATACCTTGTGTGATCTGCACTGTAACCTCAAAAAATATTCACCATTAGTGACAGTATAAATAGCTGAGTAATTTTGAACAGTAATTTTAAGTAACAAAGTGTTAGCTTTAATGTTGCGGTTTTGGTTATATAGTAACTACAGGTGTTTAGTAATATGCAATTATGATTAATCAATGTAGACCCGGTTAGTTTTTTATTAATAAAAGAATGAACTTACTAATCATGACTATACTGAACTTTACTACGTAGAAAAAAAGCATCTGTTTGAGGCTTTTTGTTGTATCAATATGTATAAATAATGCGAGCAAGTGAAAATGGGTACGGATAGGTTAAAAAAGTTATTATCTCACCAGCAAGGCATTCTATCTAAAATTGCATTAGGGGTACCTTTAAATGAGGTGCTTACTGAAATTTGTTTATCGATAGAGCAGATTATTAATGATGAATCTGCTCGGTGTTCCATTTTATCAGTTAAAGGCCAGCAGCTTTTTCATTGCGCAGCCCCTAATATTCACCCAGAGTACTGTAGTTTGCTTAATGGAGTTCACATAGGGCCAAAAGTAGGTTCATGTGGTACTGCAGCATTTTCGAAATCGCGCACGATTGTAGAAAATATTGAAACCTCACCGCTTTGGGAGGACTTTAAAGATTTAGCGCTAAAGTTTGATCTTAAGTCATGTTGGTCAACACCTATTCTTTCAACTCAAGCTGATTTGTTAGGCACCTTTGCTATTTATCACAGCACCCCTAAAGCCCCATCAGAGCAAGATTTAGAACTAATAGATTTTTTTGTACACTTTTCAAGTATTGCTCTTGAGAAAAGTAACGAATTTGAGAAGGCAAAACAGCTTGTCTTTAATTTACAGCACAGTAATGAAAAATTTAAAGCCTTCACCAAAGTAATGCCCGACCTAATCCTCATTTTAAGTGAGGATGGCACATATACCGATGTTTATGGTACCTCTAATGAGTTACTGCTTGATTCGACCACGGATCTTATTGGCGAAAATGTTAAAGACCTACTTCCTCAAAAAGATGCGCAGATGATAATGGATGTCATCGAAACAACACTCTCGACTAACGAGATGCAAATATTTGAATATGAATTAAATGTTCCCAAAGGGGGCATAGTTTTTGAGGGACGAGCTGCCGCTTTAGATCATTACAATCCCAGTAGCCCTACAAAAAGACATGTAGTGTGGATGGCCAGAGATATTTCAATAAAGAAAAAGGCTGAGCAAGAAGTTCATAAGCTCGCCTTTTACGATCCATTAACTAATCTTCCAAATAGAAGGATGCTTAGCGACAAATTAAGCCGATGTGTAGAGAGTGTTAAGCGTAACAAGAATATAGGGGCATTATTATTTTTAGACCTAGATAACTTTAAGCGTATTAATGATTCACTTGGGCACAGTGCGGGTGATGAAGTACTTGTGGAATTATCAAAAAGGTTAAGCGCAATAATAAAAGGCTCAGATACACTGGCCAGAGCGGGTGGTGATGAATTTATTATTTTGCTTAAACACATAGGGCAAAATACAAAGCAGGCAATTCTAGAATGTAAAGCCGTTGCTAAAGAAATTCAAAGAGCTTTTCATGATAAGTTTGAAGTGGGCAACCTTGCATTTCAAGTAAGCTGTAGCATCGGCATTTGCCTAATTGATAGTGTAAACGCACAGGCTGACAATATATTAAAATTTGCAGATACTGCTATGTATTGTTCTAAAAATAAAGGGGGTAATAGCAGCAGCTTTTACGACCCAGCCTTGCAAACACTACTTGAAAAGCAAACAGAGCTAGAAACCGACATAGTGAGAGCAATTGCGTCTAATGAGTTTTGTGCTTACTTTCAGCCACAAGTTAATACGCAGGGTGATGTTGTTGGTGCTGAAGCACTTATTAGGTGGAACCATCCTCAAAGAGGGCTGATAACAGCAAACGAATTTATACCTATTGCAGAGCAATACGGACTTATTCAAAAACTACAAAATATTGTTTTGCATGATATATGTATTTTAATTAACGAGCTTAAAGCAAGCGCTATCATTGACGACTCGTTTAGTGTTTCAATTAATATTAGTCAAAGTCAGTTCAATTCATCAAATTTAAAAGGTGAGCTGTTCAACACTATCAATGAATTTGATATTCGAGCATCACAAATTAAGTTAGAAATAACCGAGTCAATGCTCTCTAGTGATATAGATTATACAATTAGGCAAATGAAAGAGCTCATTGCGGCTGGCTTTTTATTTTCGATTGACGATTTTGGAACTGGATACTCTTGCTTAGCTTACTTAAGTGCGTTTCCTGTTAAAGAATTAAAAATAGATAAAAGCTTTATTGATAAAATTTTAGATAATGAGATTGGCTTTAATATCGCGCAAACAATTATCAGTTTAGGAAAAAGCTTAAACTTAGTGGTCGTTGCAGAAGGCGTAGAAACAACAGAGCAGTATGACTTACTTAAAAAAATGAATATTGACACTATGCAAGGCTACTTAGTTGCAAAGCCGATGGATAAAGAACGTTATTTAAAATGGCATAGTGCTAATAGCAATCCGCAATAATACTTAATCAATTAGAGGGATTAAATCTGGTGGTAACTGTGTTAAAAAATTCTGCCTTGCTATCGACACGATTTTCTTATCTCAAAATAGATCATTTAATTGAGCAAATTGGTACGAAATGCTCTTAGAGCTTAATTACCTAAAGGCCAATATTTACTAATTGGTAATAACCTAACAAAAACTCCCCATATGCAAAGTCATTTTACTTTTTCTAGCTGCTAAAATTCTTCAAACTATATGCTAAATAAGGACTAAAGATTTTTTGGTTAAACAATGCTAAGCTATGCCCGCTTGAATATATTATTTAAAGCTTAATAAACTTATAACAATGAATGGAAGCTTTATGCAGTTAGTCGATTTGAACCCTAATGATCCCGATGTAGTAAATGTATTTGACGATATAGACCGACTTATAAATTCTTTATACCCTGTTGCTACAGCGCAGTCTCTGGAGTTAAACGAATTAACTTTACCTAATGTGTATGCTATTGGTTTAAAAACTGATGAAGGTATTATTGCCTGTGGTGCGATTGTAGAGAAATTTGATACTCAGCCTTATGGCGAAATAAGACGTTTATATGTAAAACCAAGTCATCGTGGTAAAGGGCTATCAAGACGCATTATGCAGATTTTATTACATCAAGCTGGCGAAAAGCAAATCCCGTTAATACGTTTAGAAACAGGTCCAAAACAAATAAAATCAATCAATTTATATGAAAATTTAGGCTTTAAACGCTGTAGCAGTTTTGGCTCATATGTAGATAATCCACAAAGTGTATTTATGGAGTTAGGGCTTAGCCAATAAGCTTATTAACGCTACGACATGTTAAAGCTTAATGTGTCGTAAATATCTGGCCTCATTATTACCTTGTAATAAAAGTCATACTCAAGCTATTAACTATAAAAGTAGCTTTTATAGTGATGCAAAAAATACTTCACTGTTTTTAACACCTGTCTTCGTATAAAATCTGCCTCGATAATTAGTGACTAACTTACAAAGCGAGAATTTTTATCTTTTCTAAAAGTAGCAATAAACAAATGAGCGAAATAACAGTAGTAACCCACAATGGTAATTTCCATGCAGATGACGTTTTTAGTATTGCGGTACTTAAACATGTTTTGCCAACGTTTAAACTGGTTCGTACTCGCGATAAAGCGCTTATAGAGAGTGCCGACTTTGTAATTGATGTAGGTGGCGAATACGATCCTGAAACTAATCGCTTTGATCATCATCAACGCGGTGGTGCAGGCGAGCGAGAAAATGGCATTCCTTTTTCATCATTTGGTTTAGTGTGGAAAAAATACGGCTTAGCGCTGTGTGATGATAACCAAGCCGTGGCTGATAGGGTGGATTCAGGCTTAGTTTCAACCATTGATGCCATTGATTGTGGTCATGTTGAAGGTGTATCAAAGGGAATAAGCTTGAGCCAAACAATCTCAATGTTTAACCCTACGTGGGAAGAAGAGAGTAACTTTGATACCTGTTTTGATGAAGCTGTTGAATTTGCAGCTCGCATGCTCATTCGTTTTATCGCCTCAGCTCACGGTAGTGTAAATGCAAAGGCGATCGTTGCTAAAGCAATTGAAAATGCAGAAGATGCCAGAGTTATAGTGCTTGAAAAATACACACCGTGGAAAAAAACAGTGCATATCTTATCAAGCGATGCGCTATACATGGTTTACCCATCGCATTCTGGGCAATGGATATTACAAACAGTACCCGTTGAGCCTGGCTCGTTTGAAGATAGAAAACCGCTTCCTAAAGCATGGTCAGGTTTATCTGATCAAGCGTTTGTAGATGAAACCGGTATTGATGACGCTGTGTTCTGTCACAATGGCTTATTTATAGCGGGCACTAAGTCGTTTGAAAGCACAATGAAACTTGCCACCATGGCGCTTAGCGAATAACAACGCAGATTCATAACGAATACTAAGCATAACAATTTATATAGATTGTTATGCTTGTTATCTTAGCGTGGAGCATTATGTTTGAACTAAAAACAATCGCACTTTTTACTATTACAGCCTTAGCAGAAATAGTGGGTTGTTATTTGCCTTACCTTTGGCTTAAGCAAGATAAAAGCATTTTACTTTTAATTCCAGCGGCTTTAAGTTTGGCACTATTTGCATGGTTGCTATCTTTACATCCTACTGCAGCAGGGCGCGTGTATGCAGCTTATGGCGGCGTATATATTTGCGTTGCGCTGTTATGGTTATGGGTTGTTGATGGCGTAAAGCTTACTATGTGGGATATTATTGGTGGTTTAGTTGCACTGCTAGGTATGGCTATAATTATGTTCGCCCCAAAAAGTGCATAGCTGGCTCATACTCAATAAATAAAAAGCGCCTATTTATAGGGGGAAACACATATAGGCCCTGCCTTGGCTAAAAACTAAATGCACAGCTGCAATTTCTACCTCCAAAGATAAACACACCCTAGTGCTATTTAAAGTCCTACCTCGATTATTTTCAAAGTGCCAATAAAATATAACAACTTCAATACGACAGGTAGTACCTAACGCTACATATGCGCCAAGCAACTATTGAAGCTGGTGGATGTTATGCTGAGCGTTCTAGAAGTGCAAATTATATTCAATTTAAAAATATATGGGTATTACTTGGTCACAACACGTTGGCTAAACTGTAAGTAATTGAGGTGTTGAGAATGCCTTGCTCTAATCCATCAAAAGTAAATTCTATAAAAAAGTAACTCAAGATTAATTTTAGTGAATGAGCTAACTCATTTTTGCTAATAAAATTTATAATGAGTCATTTAAAAACAGCCATTTTTTACAACTTTTCTTATCTTTAACAATCATCAAAGTCCTATTTTATATACGCTAGAGAGCAATACGTGATTGGTCGTTTTATCAACATTAAAAATCACTCGTTACGAGTAAAAATACTTGTTGGACTTGAATGTCTATTTTTCTTTTAATGCGCGGCACTAGCCGAGTCGGCATTAATTAAATAAAAGAGAAAGATAAATGAAAGAAACAACATCACTAGAACAAGCTCGTACGAGCTACAATGTTCGTCATTGGAGCCAAGGTTTTTTTGGTATTAATGATCAAGGTGATGTGTATGTTGCACCCAAGGCTCATGCACCAGAGCAAACCATTGCATTAACAGATATCGCAAAGCAACTACAAGATAAAGGTTTAAGCTTACCTGCTTTAGTTCGTTTCCCGCAAATTTTACACCATCGTGTACACAGCTTATGCGGCGCATTTAATACAGCGATTGAAAACTATGGTTACCCTAAAGACTACTTATTAGTTTACCCAATAAAAGTAAACCAACAACGTGAAGTGGTTGAAGAAATAGTAGCAAGCCAAGCACAAGTAGAAAAAAAGCAACTTGGTTTAGAAGCAGGCAGCAAGCCTGAACTACTTACAGTACTAGCACTAGCTGAAAAAACCAGCGCCGTTATTGTATGTAATGGCTACAAAGATAAAGAATACGTACGTTTAGCACTTATTGGCGAAAAGCTAGGTCATAAAGTGTATATCGTACTTGAAAAGCTTTCTGAGCTAGACATGGTGCTTAGCCAAGCAAAAGAGCTTAACGTAAAACCACGCATTGGTATTCGTGTACGTTTAGCGTCGCAAGGTAAAGGTAAATGGCAAGCGAGTGGCGGCGAAAAATCAAAATTTGGTTTATCTGCATCGCAAGTTTTACACGTAGTTAATCGTTTAAAAGACGCAAACCAGCTTGATTTACTTCAGCTAGTACATTTTCACTTAGGCTCACAAATGGCGAACATTCGTGACGTACGTTTAGGTGTAAGCGAAGCGGCGCGTTTTTACTGTGAGCTACGTAAATTAGGCGCAGAAATTGATTGCCTTGATGTAGGTGGCGGTTTGGCTGTTGATTACGACGGCACACGTAGCCAGTCGCATAACTCTATGAATTACAGCTTAGCTGAATATGCAAATAACATTGTGTACACCATTGGTGATACATGTAAGCAATATGAGCAACCAATGCCGACTATTATTTCTGAGTCGGGTCGTGCGCTTACAGCGCATCATGCTGTGCTTATTTCTAATGTTATTGGTACTGAAAGCTATACGCCAGAAGAGTTAGTAGCGCCAGCGGCAGATGCACCACTTTTATTAAAAAACATGTGGGCATCGTTTGTACAATTAACTGATTTAACGGATGACCGTGCATTAATTGAAATTTATCACGACAGCCAAGGTGATTTAGCTGAAGCGCATAACCAATTTGCACTCGGTTTATTAGACTTAGCGCAGCGTGCGTGGGCTGAACAAATTAATATTCGTATTTGTTATGAACTTAACAAGCACATGGATAACAAAAACCGTTTTCATCGTCCTATTATTGACGAGTTAAACGTACGTTTAGCCGATAAGTTTTTTGTAAACTTTTCGTTATTTCAATCGCTTCCAGATGCATGGGGCATTGATCAAGTGTTTCCGGTATTGCCATTAAGTGGCTTAACTGAAGCACCAAAAAAACGTGCTGTATTACTTGATATAACCTGTGATTCAGACGGTGCACTTGAGCATTACGTAGATGGACAAGGCATTGAAAGCACATTACCTGTACCAGAATTTAGCGCTGATAAACCTTATTTAATGGGCTTTTTCTTGGTGGGTGCTTATCAAGAAATTTTAGGTGACATGCATAACTTGTTTGGCGATACGCACAGCGCAATTGTTAATATGGATGAGCAAGGCGTTGCAAGTATTACCGAGATAAACCAAGGTGACACTGTTGCCGATATGATGCGCTATGTACATTTAGATGTTGAAAGTTTTCAGCAATCATACGAGCAGTTAGTAAGCACTAAAATTGAAAAACACGAACAGCAAAGCGTTTTAGACGAGTTGCAAAGCGGCCTTGATGGCTACACTTATTTAGAAGAGTTATAAGCAATGTCGACTTTGTTTGGTCACGCAGATCACTCATTGTACTCAAATGGGATGACGTTTTTACGTCGTCCTATGGTGCAAAATATTAATGCAATTGATGCAGACGTAGTCGTTTTAGGCTTACCGTTTGATTTAGCGACATCGGGTCGCCCTGGTGCACGTTTAGGCCCTGATGCGATTCGTCGTGCGTCGGTTCATTTAGCATGGGAAGACACTAAGTACCCGTGGACGTTCCCGTTGTTTGAGCGCTTAAAAGTGGCAGACGCAGGGGACTTTACTTACCCTGTTGGCGACCCTGAATATTTTACTGCGCAGCTAGAAATGGCTGCTGAGCAAATACTTCGTCAAGGTAAAACGTTATTAGGTTTAGGAGGGGATCACTTTGTGACGCTTCCGTTGTTACGTGCTCATGCAAAAATACATGGCAAAATGGCGTTAGTGCACTTTGATGCGCACACAGATACCTATAGTAACGGCTCGCGATTTGATCACGGCACTATGTTTTACCATGCGCCAATGGAAGGGCTAATTGATGTTGAGCACAGTATACAAATAGGTATTCGTACCGACTTTGATCAAAGTAAACATGAGTTTGCTGTGATTGATGCAATGCAAGCTAACGATTTACATGCAAATGATATTGCAGCGCAAATACTTGAGCGAGTAGGTGACCTACCTGTTTACTTAACGTTTGATATAGATTGTTTAGACCCTGCGTTTGCGCCTGGTACAGGCACTCCTGTGTGTGGTGGTTTAACGTCAGATAAAGTACTTAAAGTACTGCGTGCGCTAAAAGGCATAAACATGGTAGGTATGGATGTGGTAGAAGTATCACCTTCGTATGACCAAAGCGAGCTTACCGCCATTGCCGCAGCAACCATTGCGAGCGAATTACTGCATTTGTGGACGCATAAAAATAAGTACTAATTTTACAAATTAAATACTACAAAAAAGGGTATGCGCTTGCATTAATGCCGATCATTTAAGAATTAGTTAATAGCACTTGAACGATCTTCTAGGTATGTAAGAATCCGAATTCTTTTGTAGAATTCGGATTTTTTTATGCAACTTTCTAATGCTCTCGATATTATTAACAACATCAAACCTAATGACGTTGAAACACTCGTAGATTTACTCCCTTTATCTCTTATCGAAGAAGCCTATGCACTGACCGAAACCGTTACACTACGAAAAAGAAAACTAACCCTAGAATCGATGGCCGATGTCGTTAATATGCTCGACATTGTTGACCGCGAGGGTAAGCCATTTGTTGCGCCAAGTGCTTTAACTCAGTGTCGTAAAAACCTAGGTGAAGCCGCCATGAAAGCCTTATTTGAATGCACCCAAAGGCATTGGAATAATGGCGCTAATCATCCTCATTGGAATGGGCTTACCTTGCTTGGTGTCGATGGTGTTGTTTGGCGTACGGATGACTCACCCCAAAACAATGAAGCCTTTACAAAACCGACCAATACACAATACCCACAGGTCAGAATGGTGTGTCAAATGGAGCTAAGCAGCCACATAATCACGGGGAGTGCTTTTGATGATTACAAGGTCAATGAAATGGTGCTGGCTGAAAAGCTTATAGAAACCACCCCCGATAACAGTCTCACTTTATTCGACAAAGGTTTCTATTCTTTAGGGCTTTTACATAAATGGCAAACGACTGGCAGTGAACGCCACTGGCTAATCCCCCTGAAAAAAAATGTGCAATATGAGGTTATTCAAACATTAGGGCGTAATGATAAATTAGTCCAACTTAGCAGCAACCCAAGAGCAAGAAAGATGTGGCCAACGCTGCCTGACACCTTAATAGCGAGGTTAGTGACTCGAAAAATAAAGGGTAAATCATACAGTGTGATGACATCGATGACAGATCCGATGCGATATCCGTCAGCCGATATAGGCGATTTGTACAGTCACCGCTGGGAGATAGAGCTTGGTTATCGGGAACAAAAGCAATATATGCTGGGCAATCGATTAACATTAAGAAGTCGCTTACCAGCGCTTGTAAAGCAAGAGCTGTGGGGAGTGTTGCTTACTTATAATATGGTGCGATATCAGATGGTAAAAATGTGCCACACATTAAAAGGTGATTATTTACCGTACCAACTGAGTTTCAATGGTAGTTTAGCTCAAATAATGAGGTTGCTTGTTGGATTACCTTATTCAACACCTGGAGCCATACCACGTCAATTAAAATACTTTTATGCGATGGCAGAAAGCCTCATTCTAGAGCC
>NZ_WTKV01000009.1:0-182423 GCF_011378705.1 Pseudoalteromonas sp. SA25
TAACCTGATGTAATGGTCTCCTCCCTATACGGCATCTATGTGCCATGATTAAAGTGGTTACAATAATCAAAGGGAGAAGACCAAAATGAAGATTACAACAATTGGTTTAGACATAGCAAAAAGATTTTTCCATGTGGTGTGCTGCAATGAACAAGGGCGCTTAGTTAAAAAGAAAATGTTAAAGCGTGCGCAAGTGTTATCTTTTTTCCAACAACACACTACGTGTTTAGTTGCTTTAGAGGCCTGTGCAACTTCTCATTTTTGGGCTCGAGAAATCAGAAAATGTGGTCATCAGATTAAGCTTATTCCACCTCAGCATGTAAAAGCCTTCTTAGTTGGCAATAAAAATGATTATAACGATGCTTTAGCAATTAGCGTTGCTTCAAAACAACATCATATTAAGAGTGTCTGTATAAAATCAGTTGAGCAACAAGATAACCAAGCACAGCACAAAGCGAGAGAATTAGCGGTCAGACAAAGAACGGCACTATGCAATCAAATCCGAGGCTTAACTGCTGAATACGGAATTATTTTAAATCAGGGTGTAAACACAATACGCAAAAGTATCCCCCTAATTTTAGAAGATGAAAATACCGGATTATCAGGCGCATTTAAAGCGGTACTAAAGCAGTTAGAAACACAATTGAGTAACTTAGACAGCTGCATTGAAACTTACAGTACATTAATAGTTGAAACAGCAAAAAATAATGATATTTGCCAACGGATCCAAACAATACCTGGATTTGGTCCTATGGTATCAAGCGCCTATTTCAATGAAGTTGGAAATGGCAGTAACTATAAAAGAGGCCGCGATGTTTCAGCGTCTTTAGGTATCGTTCCGCGTCAACACAGTAGTGGCGGAAAAGATACTTTACTTGGGATAAGTAAGCGAGGAAATAGCTACTTAAGGTGCCTGTTGATCCAAGGAGCAAAAGCTGTTGTCTCAAGAGCAAAAACGAAGAATGATAAATTAAGTCAATGGATAAACCGACTGGTTCAAACTCGAGGGCATAATCGAGCATGTGTAGCTTATGCCAACAAGATGGCGAGAATGGCTTGGGCTATTAGCGCTTCAGGTGAGAGTTACTCACCCGTATAAATACTCTTCAAAGAATTGCGTAAGTGGCTAAAACGATGACATAACAGGTCAAACCTGCATATTGAAAACCTATAGAGTTCAGTGGTAGTAAATACCGATAACCTGATCAGGACAATATGCGCGGATTACATCAAGGTCAGAAGTAATAATCTTCACTAAAAGACCGTATATATGACAGCAAACCTGTCCCTGCTATCGTTGAATGACACCTTGCAATACTGGAGGAGACCATATATGAATTCTGGATAATAAATATATCTCAAGCAGAGTTCAGGTTAAGTAATATCGTTTAATAAAATGGCTCTGTAGCTAACTAGCAACAGAGCTTTTTTATAACTCGACTTTTTAAAGGTCGCTTTTCCACCTCGTTTAGCAAAGCGTTTTTTAGGTGAACTTTTTGGTAACCTTGCAAATGCATTGCTATCGCAGTTTGCTGCTAATTGTACAAACCCATTTAGGTCAGCAAGTAAAGGCTGTAAAAATTGCTGATAACTCATTACTTGCTGCGCGATATCACCTAAGCTCGATTCCCACTTTGCGGTTAAATCAGGACTCGCTAAACCTTGTGGTAATACGCTAATAAGGGCAAGTCCCGTTTCGGTCGCTCTAATTGACTTACCTTCACGTTTTAAAAAGCGCCGCTTGAATAGCAACTCGATTATTCCCGCACGTGTTGCCTCCGTACCTAAACCATCAGTGTCTTTTAATACTTTTTTAATTTGTGGATCTTTAACATAACGACTAATGCCGGTCATCGCAGCCAATAATGTAGCATCGGTAAAATAAGCAGGAGGTGATGTATGCTTTTCGACCACTTCGCCTTGCTCACAAAAAAGAGGCATACCTTTAGTTAAAGGAGGTAACGTAGCTTCATCTTTTAATTCAGACTTACCCATTAATACCTTAAAGCCCAGGCTTACATCTTGTTTTGCATTTGCTTTAAATAATCCGCCAGCGATTGTTATCTCTGCTTTAGTTTCGTTATATATATAGTCGGGATAAAACTGAATTAGGTAATGGCGGCTTATTAATTGATATACCTTCGCTTCGTCACCGTTCAAATTCGCTGACTTTAACTGCTTAGCCGTAGGCACAATGGCATGATGGGCAGCCACTTTTGAATCGTTAAAACATTTACTACGCTTTTTTACATCAGCCCCGTTTACTAATCCACTGCTTTGCCCACCATTAGCACTTATAGCTTTAAAAATAGCTGATGCATCTTGATGGTGATCTTTAGGTAAATAACGATTATCCGAGCGTGGGTAAGTAATTAATTTATGACGTTCGTAAAGTATTTGGCAAATATCCAACACTTCTTGAGCTGGCATACAAAATGCTTTAGCCGCATCGATTTGTAGTGCAGATAAGTTATAAGGTAATGGAGCACTTTGTTTTTTTTGTTTTTGGTCAAGTGAAGTAAGCTCAGCACTTTGCTTTGTAATGCGTGAAGCAACATTTTGTGCGAGTGCTTTGTTAAGTATTCGCCCTTCTTCATCTTGATGTGGCTCACATGCTTTACTAGGAACCCACTTAGCTATGAATGGCTGGTTATCTGGAGTAAGTAAATGCGCCAGTACATCGTAAAAAGGCTTAGATACAAAGTGTGCTATTTCGTTATCTCTATTAACAACAAGACCTAAAATAGGGGTTTGTACTCGCCCTACCGAAAGCAC
The DNA here is from genome assembly GCF_011378705.1 of Pseudoalteromonas sp. SA25. NCBI lineage: Bacteria > Pseudomonadati > Pseudomonadota > Gammaproteobacteria > Alteromonadales > Pseudoalteromonadaceae > Pseudoalteromonas > Pseudoalteromonas sp. SA25. The sequence goes on from NZ_WTKV01000009.1 coordinate 2,776, forward strand.
ATTACCAAACCCTGCTTTTTGCCCAGCTAGTGTGTATGCACGTGTTAAATTCATACCAAATAGCCAATCAGCACGAGAGCGCGCTAAAGCAGATACACTTAACGGAATAAAATCTCGATTAGAACGCATAGTACCCAGTGATTTTTTTACCGCCGATAAGTTTAAATCACTAATGAGTAAACGTTGCGTACTCTGCTTTTTAGCCTGACTTATTTTAGCTTCTTCAATTACTTGATCGACTAGTAGCTGGCCTTCACGGTCTGGATCGCCAGCGTGAATAAGTTGCGAGGCTTGTTTAATTAATTTTTTTAAAACAGTGAGCTGTTTACGTGTTTTGGTTTTGGCTTTTAACTTCCACTGTTCAGGTATTATAGGTAAGTGTTCAAACTGCCACTTTTTAAAGCGCTCATCGTAATCATCGGGTTCTGCTTGTTCTAGCAAATGTCCAATACACCACGATACACAATCGCCATTAGCGACTTCTATATAACCATCATATTTTTTATGTGGTTTTGGTAACGCATCAGCAATAGCGCGTCCAAGTGAAGGTTTTTCTGCAATGTAGAGTTTCATAGCCTGCTCATCACTGTTTATATAAACAGTAGTCTAGCACAGCTATTTTAAAGGAGGGAACTTTTTGTAACTATTGGCTAGCTGGGCTTTTTTTGTCTTTTGTTAAAATATAAATAAGCGGAAGATAACAAACAATAACGGTGCCTATATTAATAAATGGCAATAAGGTTTTATAAATGTATGTACTATAAGAAAGATCCCATAAATGGCGGTCGACTAATCTAAATAGCTGTAAAATTGGTGCCATAATAACAACCAATTGACCTAATACGCATTGCCATAAATAAACCTTATCTTTTAACCCCAGATATGCGATGAGTGCCATCCAAGCAATATCATTAAAGGCCCAAACAAGGTATCGATAAACATAAATCCCATTATCAAACTCTTTCAAGTAAGGATGAATAATGGTTCCATATAAAAAAAAAGCGGCTGTAATTAAAGCGAAACGCAGGGCCAAATAATCTTTTCTAAAATAAAAGATGAAAATAGCAGGGCTTAAAATAAACACCCAACTAGTATCTAATATCAATATAGTCTTTAAAAACCATTCAGGCATTAGAGTTAATCAAGTTTTTTTTCATCATCGTCATTACCACCGCCATTTCCTGGCATATGACTAAACTTATCGACCTTTTTCATAAACTATTCCGTTACATTTGTTAAAGAAAGCATACTTTATGATAAATAAGTGTGTTTGCCAATAAAAGTTATCTTACATCTATAGGAGCTGACTCTTTTGCTTTACCTTGTAATATAGATATTTCTACTCGGCGATTCCTGCGGCGATCTTCATCGGTGTCATTCGGTACAAGTGGTCGTGTTTCAGCTCGACCAACCACCATCATTCGGGTTTTATCAAATCCTTGGACTTTTTGCAGTTCACTTGCAACGGCTACAGCACGCTTTGATGATAGGTCCCAATTATTAATATATAACTCATTCGACACCTGAAAATCATCAGTATGGCCAGATACTGTTATTTCACCGGGTACATCTTTTAACAGCACACCGATATCTTGAATTATAGGTTTAAACTTAGGTTGTAAAAATGCACTACCTGAAGGAAATGAACCATTCTCTCTAATGCGAATAATTATTTGCTGCCCTAAAGACTCAAGCTCAATTGCGCCATCGATTATTTGCTTTTCAAGCTGCTGCGCTATCTTTTTAACAAGCTCGTTAGTTTGCTCCTGATCGGCTGCTGAAGTTGCTTGCTCAGAAGATTCTTCTTGTGAGGTACTACGAGATTCGCCACCGCGTTTATCCCCGCGCTGTTCTTGCCTACCGCCTGCTGAGCTTTCATCGCCAGCCTGAAACTCTAACATTTGTTGAGTCATTTCGACTGTTTGCTGCTGAATGGTTTCTATTGGGGTTGGCTCTGGTTTACCTGGGGTAAACTCCATGGCAATAACAGAGGTCCCTTTAGGGATGTCTTTTACTTCAATTTTATTCTGCACACCAAAAGCAAACTTCATAGAGCCCGCAATTTGTTTAAACTTAAGTACATCCATTTCTGAAAACGCGAGCAAGAGTACAAAAAAGCACATTAACAGTGACATTAAATCGGCAAACGTTCCCATCCATGCAGGTAGACCTGGTGGTGGACATTTGCACTCTTGATCAGACATAGTTACTCCTCGGTATCTACTTTGCGTTTAGATTCAGCTAAGTAATTTTTCAAAATACCTTCGATTACTTTTGGATTTTGACCATCTTGTATACCTAAAATAGCATCCAAAATTAAACGCTGATTCATCGCTTCCTCGTCTTTACGCAGTTCAAGTTTTACCTGAATAGGAATTGCCACAACATTGGCTAAAAACGCGCCATATAAAGTTGTTAATAGTGCTACTGCCATTGCCGGACCGATTGCCTTTGGGTCATCCATGTTAGACAACATTGCAACCAAACCAATTAGAGTACCAATCATACCCATTGCAGGCCCTATATCAGCTAACGACTTAAATAAACCCGCGCCCAATTCATGGCGAGTCGTAGTTAGAGAAATATCTTTTTGAAGTGTAGCGCGAACTACATCTGCATCATGGCCATCAACGAGCATATCGACGCCTTTGCGCATAAAGGGGTTTGGAATTTCAGCTTCTTCGAGTGCTAAAAAACCGCCTTTACGAGCTGAATCAGCAAGTTCTACTGCTTTTTCGATAAGTATTTCTGGCGTTTCGATTTTAAACATAAACGCTTTGGCAACAACTTTACCTATCCCCAAAAATTGCGACATAGTGAAGTTTGATAAAACAATAAAGAGTGAACCACCAAATACAATAACCACCGACGGGGTATTGTAAAACATAGCCATTTCACCGCTACTACTCATAAACATAGACATGACAATTAAGCCAATTGCGCCTAGGATCCCGATTATGGTTGCTAAATCCACATTTCCTCCAGAAGTTTCATGCTTAATGGCCTTATCATAAACTTTTATTATTAACTGCTTATCGGCAACATATTGAATTGCTTAAGCCATTTTTATAAATAAACATAAAAAGCAGCCTTTAGCACTATCTTAGATCAAGTTATAAAGGCTACCTAATTATCAATTGATTTATTAAACCAACAGACCGCTATTAAGGCTTTATTAATGCACTTGAAATATAATTTAACGTTATAAAGGTAAAAAACCAATATCATCCTTTGACCTAGTTTAGCATTCCCCCTAAAATTGACCCCTAAATTTATTATGTAAGCTGAAATAAAGATGGCGACTAAAAAACCTGAAAACTTAAGTTTCGAACAAGCACTAGAAGAATTATCTACAATCGTTAGTGACATGGAACAAGGTGACTTATCGCTTGAGCAATCGTTAAAGCAATTTGAGCGTGGAATTGCATTAGCAAGTGCTTCATCAGGGAAATTACAGCAAGCAGAACAAAAAGTATCAATTTTGATGGGGAATGGCGAAAAGTCAGTACTTACAAACTTTGATAATGATATGGAATAGCTGTGAGCATAAAAAATCATATTGAACGTGCTCAAAAAGATGTAGTAGCGACCTTACAACAGCATTTTAACCAGCCTCTCGATACAGAAGAAACGGTAAAGAACGCCACCCAGTATGGATTATTTAATGGCGGTAAAAGATTACGCCCATTTTTAGTTTATGCCACAGGTAAAATGCTCGGCGCAAACCATCAAGACTTAAACGTACTTGCTGCTGCAATTGAGTGTATTCATAGCTATTCGTTAGTCCATGATGACTTACCAGCAATGGACGATGACGACTTACGCCGCGGACGCCCTACTTGTCATATAGAGTTTGGCGAGGCAAATGCAATTTTAGCCGGTGATGCTCTTCAAACTCTTGCTTTTGAGCTTATTGCGAATCACAAATTTGAATGCTCATCGCAAACACAAGTAAAAATGATTGCTACACTTGCCCACGCATCAGGCCTTCAGGGTATGGTTGGCGGACAAGGCCTTGATATAGCAGCAACAGATAAAGTAATTACCGTACAAGAGCTTGAGCGAATACATAAGCTAAAAACCGGGGCTCTAATTAATTGCGCAATTACACTTGGTGCACTGTGCAGTGAAAAGGCTGATCAACAAACCTTAGAAAATTTAAGTGTTTTTGGGTATGCTATAGGGCTAGCATTTCAAGTACACGACGACATTTTAGATGTTGAAGGCGATACAGTTATTTTAGGAAAGCCACAAGGCTCCGATATTGCCGCGAATAAAGCGACATATCCGGCGTTATTAGGTATGCTAGGCGCTAAAGAAAAGGCGCAGAATTTAATACAACAAGCCCATGAAGCGTTAGCAAATATAGATGCTGACACAACACTTCTTGCGTCGCTAGCAAATTATCTAATTGAGCGTGACCACTAATTTTTGCTCATACGTATTGCAATTAGCACTGACATTATTACTCAACATTAATTATTCGTAAAAGCTTTGAATTAATTAATGTTAGCGAAGGATATATATAAAACCATGACACTTGATAGTAGCAAGTATCCATTACTTAATTTGGTTGACGAGCCAGCCCAATTGCGTGACTTAGCGCAAGACAAACTCCCTGCATTTAGCAATGAGCTGCGCGATTATTTACTCAACTCAGTATCGCAAAGTAGCGGTCATCTAGCGTCTGGTTTAGGGACGGTTGAACTAACCGTTGCGCTGCATTATGTTTATAACACTCCAGACGATCGCCTAGTTTGGGATGTGGGTCATCAAGCTTATCCGCATAAAATTCTTACTGGTCGTCGCGAGCAAATGCACACCATTCGCCAAAAAGACGGTTTGCACCCTTTTCCTTTTCGCGATGAAAGCCAATACGATACGTTTAGCGTAGGCCATTCAAGCACCTCTATTTCAGCTGCCTTAGGTATGTCTATTGCCGCACAAAAAGAAGGTAAAGGTCGAAAGTCTGTAGCCATTATTGGTGACGGAGCTATAACCGCAGGCATGGCATTTGAAGCGATGAATCATTTAGGTGATGTAAAATCAGACATGCTTATTATTTTAAATGATAACGAAATGTCGATTTCTGAAAATGTTGGCGCATTAACAAATCACTTTGCTCGAATTTTATCAGGTAGCTTTTATACTAACATTCGTGAAGGTAGTAAAAAGTTACTCTCAGGAGTGCCTCCGGTAAAGCAACTTGCCAGTAAAATGGAAGAGCACATTAAAGGCATGATGATCCCGGGTACCTTCTTTGAAGAATTAGGCCTAAATTACATTGGTCCCATTGATGGTCACGATGTAAACATGCTTGTAGATACATTACGTAATATGCGTAATTTAAAAGGCCCACAGCTTTTACATATAAAAACGCAAAAAGGTAAGGGCTATAAACCGGCTGAAGCCGATCCTATTGGCTATCATGGTGTACCAAAATTCGATCCGAGCACAACTAGCCTACCTAAATCTAAACCTAGTGCTGCTACTTTTTCAAAAGTATTCGGCGATTGGTTATGTGATATGGCCGAACAAGACAGCAAGTTAATGGCTATCACGCCTGCAATGCGCGAAGGTTCAGGCATGGTACGTTTTTCTAAAGAGTTTCCAGATCAATACTTTGATGTGGCCATTGCTGAGCAGCATGCGGTTACTTTAGCTGCTGGCTTTGCCTGTGAAGGTTTAAAACCTGTTGTTGCTATTTACTCAAGCTTTTTACAACGTGCGTATGACCAATTAATACATGATGTTGCACTGCAAAACTTACCTGTATTATTTGCCATTGACCGCGCTGGTATTGTGGGAGCCGATGGTGAAACTCACCAAGGTGCGTACGATTTAAGCTTTATGCGCTGCATTCCAAATATGGTTATTATGGCACCAAGCGATACCAACGAGTGCCGTCAAATGCTGTACACCGGCTATAAAGCAAATTGCCCAGTTGCTGTTCGTTACCCTCGCGGTAGTGCAGGTACTGCAGGTACTGCAGACATTGAAAGTACTATGCAACTGCTTGAAATAGGTAAGGCAGATACAATTAAGAAAGGTAGTAAAATTGCCATTTTATCGTTCGGTACATTACTTGAAAATGCACAGCTTGCTGCAGATGAATTAGATGCAACGCTTGTTAATATGCGTTTTATTAAACCACTTGATACCGCACTTTTAAATGAGCTTGCAACTAGCCACGATGTAATTGTTACGCTTGAAGATAATGCGATTGCTGGCGGTGCCGGCTCTGCAGTTAACGAATTTTTAGCAACGCAAAAAGCTGATATTAATATCCTTAACTTAGGTATTCCTGATGAGTTTATTAAACACGGCACCCAAGATGAAATGCACGATGAAATGGGGTTAGGCGAGCAAGGAATATTAACCGCTATTAAAGCGTTTATTAATTAACTTCCTATACATCTAAAGTTGAGCATATTAAAAAAGGAGCCTAGGCTCCTTTTTTAATATCAAATATTGCTGATCAGCGCATCCACACTTTAATATCAGCTAGGCCATTGCTTTGTAAAATACCTAATTGTTGATCAACGTTAGAATTTTGTTCAAACTCAAATGCATCAAGCTGATCATCAAACGTAATATTTGCAACACCATCACCACCGCGCTTTTTAACTTGGTGTAGTGAAATATCTGCTAGGTTAATAGATGTCTCCCAGCTAATTACCTGCCCACCCAAAAGTGGTAATGGATAAAATGACCAACCAATTGATGCCGTGATATTAGTTGTTTTTCCATTTGGTAATTGGAATGAATTAGCCGCTATTACTTTACAAAGATCTGAAGCATAGCTGTCTATTTTATTGCATTTAAAATCACGTAATAATAGCAAAAACTCATCACCACTCCAACGTGCCACATAGTCAGAACCCTGCGTACGCGAATTTAATAATGCAGCCATTTGCTGTAAGCAGCTATCACCTGCAATTGGGCCATAGGCATCATTGATACGGCTGAAGTTATCAAAGTTAATAATTACCAGCACCAGTGACTTGCCTTGTGCCTGCAGCGATTGTGAATTACGTTGAAAGTGTTCAATATCTTTAGGGAGTTGATCAAACAAAAAGCGACGGCTACGCAGCCCTGTTAACTCATCTGAGTGACTAACTAATTTAAGCTGTGAATTCACTTGGCCTAATTTATCATTAGCTTGACGAAGCTCTAAGGTACGCTCGGTGATCAAGCCCTCTAATGCTTCTTGTTTTCTACGCTCTTGCGCTCTAAACACCCAAAAAATAAGGTAGAAAAGCAAAATAAAACCACTGGTAATTAAAAGCCTAAAGTAAATAGTTTCGTCAAAGCGCTCAGGCACTACAAAGCCGTATTCTACTTCTTGCGCTTTAGTCCAATCTTCACCTTGGCGCTTCGCTTCTAATTGAAACAAAAACGAGCCTGGAGGCAAGTTAGTATAAATAGCCTCACGTCGCGTATTAGCATAGCGCCAGTCACTATCTAAGCCACTTAGTTTATATCTAAATTCAATACTGTTTGGTGCATAGTAATCAATAGCTGTGTAAGTTAGCGTTATATCACGCTCGTCTGTTTCTAATGATGGTTTTTTACCAAGCGCAGCGGTGGTTAAATGACGAAGTGGTGTTGTTATTGTTTCTATTGTTGGCTTTAATGCAAGCACACCAAATAGCTCTACATTTTTAGGTATTTCAACAACACCTTGTAAGCTTGGGTACCAAATAGAATTGCCGGTGTCTGCTACCGCATCATGCCCAAGCCCACTACAACATTGATTCGCTTTACCATCGAGTTGACGGTCAAAAGATGAAATCACTTCTTCAACTTTTAAGCTTTTTATCTCTGTTTTAAATTGCTCTACAGGCATTCTGTAAACACCTTTCATGGTGCTTACCCAAACATGTTTTAACTTTTCATCATATTCTAGGCTAAATATAGACCCATACGGTAAACCATTAGCTGCATCGAGTTGACGCCACTGCCCTTGCGTACTTCTGTAAAAAAGCCCATCGTTAAGAGAGCCGATTAAAATACCCACGCCATCTATATGTAACACGCTAGTTACGTATGCACTTTCAAGTGTTGTTTGGTCACCAATTTTTTCAATGCCACGGTCTGTAAAGTAATATGCGCCTTTACTAGTACCAATCACACCAAAGTTTGTTTTATCCAATACGTAGGTAATAAACTTACTACCTAAAAAAGCGTTATATGCAAAAGGCGTTAAACCAGCATAATTTAATCGATATAAACCGCGTCCGGTACCAATCCAAAAACCGCCTTTACTAGAGCGACTTATTGCAAACACAGGATTATCGCGAAGCGCTCGACCTGGGACGGTATAGAGTGTCTTGTTTTCAAAAACAAATAAGCCGCGCCCTGTGGCTATATATAATCGCTCACCATCAAATTGTAGATCGTGTACTGACGCGTATCCATATTTACTACTTGGAACTAAATTAATAAAACTTTTATCTAAATCGAAATAACCAATGCCGCTTTTGTTAGCAACCCACAGTTTTCCATCTGGAGCTTGGCTAATAGCCATAACAGACTCGGTCATATCTGAAACTGCTGAATGCCTTTCTACCCGCCCTTCATGGGCAAGCCATAAGCCTTCACTAAAACTTGCTAACCAAACGTTATTTTTATCATCTCTAAAAATATCAGCAAACCATATGCTTTGATCAAGTTGGCTTGGCTCTACCCATTGCCACTCACCGGTTTTATCTCTAAATAATAAACGTCCATAAGTCGAAACCCATAAGCCACCATCGGTATCACTCATAAACTTATAAACGGCTGAGTTATTTGCATTAGGTAAAGGAAAAGGTCTTAGTTCGTCATCTAAATCTAAAAAGTATGCACCTAGCTCAGAGGCTATATACAAATTACCGTTTAAGAATGATAAATCGTGCACTATGGTTTGCGCTAAGCGCTCTGGTAACGATATTTTAGCGGTAAGCTCTAAACGTAGTTTAGAGAAATCTGATGAGTTTTTAGTAAGGCGTAATAAATGACGATCATTAACCAGCCAAATACCTTCAGGAGAGAGTGCCATTTGGCTAACAGAGCCAACAATTTGGGTAATTACGGTAGCGTTAACAATAGGTAGGGGGCCATTTACTTGAGTGCGTAAATCAACTTGCCCTCTATCTACATAGTATAAACCATTAGCCGCAATCCATATGCTGCCTTTAGAGTCCTCAAGGATATCTCTTACTGGACCTTTAATATTAAACTCTTGTGCTGCAAATGTGGCAGGATTAATAACTACCAAGCCACTTTTAGTACCTACCCATAATAAGCCACTAGAATCGACTAAAAGTTTATTAATACCATTACTAGGCAAGAACGGGCTATTTTGCGTGTTGTAGTTTGTAAATGTTGTGCCATCAAAACGGCTTAAGCCAAACTGAGTACCAAGCCACATATAACCTTGCTGGTCTTGTACTACGCTTTTAAGTGATTGCGAAGGTAGACCATCTTTTATATTCCATTGCTTAACTACGTAATCACTAATTGAAGCCCAACTTGGTGTCGCGCACAACATCAGTACACAAACCAGTAAAAATCGCATCATATTGCTGCCACCTAGTTAAACAAATCAAATATAAAAAATTAAAAGGGTAGTAAACCCACTTTTATTAGCGCCTGTAAGCATATAAGCGAAAAAACGCCCGCAAGTATATCATCGGCCATAATACCTAAACCACCATGTACTCGTTTGTCTAGCATACGGATTGGGCCAGGTTTTGCTATATCAAAAAAGCGAAATAACAAAAAACCAACGAGTAATGTTTGCCAGCTAAGTGCTGCACCAATCATTGTAATGTAATAGCCTGCCACTTCATCCCATACAATAGCAGGATGGTCGTGCACGCCTAAATCATCAGCCGTTTTACCGCAGGCCCATATACCAAATATACTGATCACTACGGCAAATACAATTTGCAACCATAGCGGATAATACATAGTCATAAAAATGAATGGCAGTGCAGCAAAAGTGCCAAATGTACCAGGTGCTTTAGGGGCTAACCCAGTACCAAAACCCAAACCAAAAAACTGATGTGGGCGCTTTAAATTAAACTTTCGGTTTTTGTTCAAACCAGCTCCTTTGCAAAATGCTCAAAACCTTGCTGCTTAAAATCAAACTTTTCACCGTTGTGTAAAAGTTCAATTTGACCATCGCCACTTTTAATTTGGCCTATGCATGTTGCATCTACACCATACTGGCGTAGTTTTATTTCTAGCATACTTTTATTGCTATCAGGTACAGTAAAAATTAATTCGTAATCATCACCGTAACTGAGAATAAATGGCAGCTGCTGATTAAAATCAAGGCTTGCTTGCATTGCATCTGAAGTCGGAATACTTTCAATATTCACAACTGCATTTACTTGCGACATATCAAGTATATGGCTTAAATCAGCAATTAAACCATCCGATACATCAATAGCCGATGATGCAAGGCCTCGCAATACCTGTCCTGCAGCAACACGCGGTGTTGGAAAGTCAAAGCGCTTATTTAAGTACTTTAAATGTTCTGGCTCAATACTTATACCTTGTTTGCGAGACTCAATTGCAAGTCCAGCGTCACCTAGCGGACCTGTAACATAAATCCAATCACCCACTTTCGCACCACTACGGCGAAGTGCAGTACCTTCTGGTACAGTCCCTTTTGCACAAATAGTGATAGTTAATGGGCCTTGCGTGGTATCGCCACCTATAATTTGCACATTAAAGTATTCTGCAATTTCATGCATGCCTTCAGTAAACTCTTCAATCCACTGTGGGTCAATACTTGGCAAGGTTAACGCAACTGAAACCCATGTTGGCTCAGCGCCCATTGCCGCTAAGTCACTTAAATTAACAGCAAGCGCTCTGTGACCTAATGCACGAGGGGAAATATCATCAAAAAAGTGTACGCCAGCAACAAGAGTATCTGTTGTAACGGCAAGTTGGCAGTTTTGTGGAACGGTTACTAAAGCGCAATCATCCCCTATACCTAGGTTTACATCACGACGGGTGATCCCGCGACCTTTAAAGTAGCGGTTAATTAATTCAAATTCCTTCATACACAAAAAAGCCGGCCTATGCCGGCTCCCCTCTTTAACGGTTTACTTACTTGCGTAAATGCTTAACAGCTTTATCAAGTACACCGTTTACAAATTTATGGCTGTCTTCAGCGCCAAATATTTTGGCCAGCTCAATACCTTCGTTGATAGCAACTTTATAAGGTACATCTTCACGGAACTTAAGCTCATAGCTGCTTAAACGTAAAATTGCGCGCTCAACCATATCTAAGTCATTAAACGGACGTGTTAAATGTGGTGATACAGCTTCGTCTAGTTGCTTATAATTTACAGCAACACCCGTCGCTAAATCTTTAAAGTATTCAACATCAATTTTAGTAACGTCTGTTTCGATCAACATTTGTTGTTCGATATCGGCAATTAAATTGCCACTTATTTGCCAAGAATAAACGGCTTGGAGTGCTAAGATACGTGCTTTACGTCTTGCTGCTGGTTTCACAAAAATTCCTTAAACTTAAATTTTATCTAACACATTAACCATTTCAAGCGCGCCTAAAGCAGCTTCGCCGCCTTTATTGCCCATTTTGGTGCCAGCACGCTCAATTGCTTGTTCAATGCTTTCTGTGGTTAATACGCCAAATGCAACCGGGATATCATACTCAAGTGATACTTGCGCAAGACCTTTGTTTGATTCGCCAGCAACTAGGTCAAAGTGTGGTGTACCACCTCTGATCACTACGCCTAATGCGATGATTGCATCATACTCTTTTTTTGCCGCAACGCGTTTAGCCGCTAAAGGTAATTCCACCGCGCCTGGTACATAAATAACGGTAATGTCGTCATCAGATACGCCACCAGTGCGTTTTAGCTCATCAACAGCACCTGCAAGGAGGCTGCTACCGATAAAGTCATTAAAACGAGAAATGACAATGGCAAACTTTTTGCCAGGAGCGTACTTACTACCTTCAATAATTTTCATTTGATAACCCTAAAAATAAGTTCAAGCGGTTGCGATTGCGCAAAAATTGCTGCGCATCATACCATAAAAATAAAATAATAGCCTAGTTTAAGCGTGATGCTTATTGTGGCTCAACATAATCAACAACTTCTAAATGAAAGCCCGAAAGTGCATGGTACTTTTTAGGGCGACTCATTAATCGCATTTGTTTAATTCCAAGATCTGCAAGTATTTGCGAACCTACGCCAACAGTACGAGAGGTACCTTTGAATTTACGTGGCGTAACGCTTTCGCCAGCATCAGCTGCTGCAAATGCTTTCACAGTTGCCTCTAACTCTTCAGTGCTTTCTTGCTTACCTAAAATAACTAAAGCACCTTCATTTTTAGCGATATAAGCCATTGCTTCTGAAAGGCCCCAACTACGGTCAGCACTTCTATCTGAAAGTAGGATATCGTTAAAGGTACTTTGCAAATGTACACGTACATTTGTCGGTTCTTGCTCTTTTATATCGCCTTTAAGCAATACGTAATGTAATTGGCCGTCAATTGTGTCTTTATAAGTAACTAAATCAAATTCACCGTGAATAGTTGGTAACTTACATTTTGCAACTTGCTCAATTGTTGTTTCATTTAAGTTACGGTATTCGATTAAATCAGCAATAGTACCAATTTTAATATCATGCTCTTTCGCAAAAACTTCTAAATCAGGGCGACGCGCCATGGTGCCATCGGCATTAAGTATTTCAACAATAACAGATGATGCTTCAAGCCCAGCTAAACGCGCTAAATCACAGCCAGCTTCAGTATGTCCTGCGCGAGTTAATACGCCGCCAGGTTGTGCCATAATTGGAAAAATATGACCAGGCTGCACGATATCACTTGGTACTGCGCCTTTAGCTATAGCCGCTTGCACTGTACGCGCTCTATCTGCTGCTGAAATACCTGTAGTAACACCCTTTGATGCTTCTATCGACATTGTAAAGTTAGTCGAAAATGCAGCACCATTATTTTTAACCATTAAAGGTAAATCAAGTTGCTCACAACGCTCTTGCGTCATAGTTAAACAAATTAAACCACGGCCATGAGTCGCCATAAAATTAATCGCTTGTGCACTAATATGCTCTGCGGCAATAATTAAATCGCCTTCATTCTCTCTATCTTCATCATCCATTAAAATAACCATTTTACCGGCTTTAATATCGTCGATGATTTCTTGTGCGCTGTGTAAATTCATAAATTTGCTCGTATAAGTTATCAGTTTCGTTATTTAATAAAACCCGCTTTAGCGAGTAAGCTCATCGAAATATCAGAGCCTGTTGGTTGCTCTGCACCTTTTATAAGGCGCTCTAAATAACGTGCAATTTGATCGACTTCTAAATTAACTTGAGTGCCTACTTTAAAGTGAGCAATTGTGGTTTGCTCACTCGTATGTGGGACAATTGTTAATTTGAATTTATTACCTTCTACAGCGTTCACTGTCAGGCTTATACCATCAATACATACCGAACCTTTGTACGGGATGTATTTCATTAAATTTTCGTCAGTTGTAAGCCAATATTCTGTTGCTCGAGCGTTTGCTGTAATGCTTGTTATAGTTGCTATGCCATCAACATGGCCAGATACTAAATGACCGCCTAAACGCGAAACAGGTTGCATGGCTTTTTCAAGATTCACCGTTTGCCCTAAAGCATAGTGAGCAAAACCGGTTAAACCAATCGTCTCGTTAGATAAATCAGCACTAAAACCGTCAATATGTTTATCAACTACGGTTAAGCAAACGCCATTGGTTGCAATGCTGTCGCCTAGCTTTACGTCTTCCATATCAAGGTCAGCACTTTGGATACGAATGGCTAAGTCGCCTTGTTTTTTTTGTAATAAAGCAATTTTGCCTGTGGCTTCTATTATCCCAGTAAACATAGCGCTACTCTTTTTATTAAGTGATTTTAATGAGTTTTTAACGCGGTGATACGTAAATCGTCACCAATGCGCGCACATTCATTAAATGTTAAATCAACGGTGTTTTGCATACTCGTCAATTCAGGAAAATTAACTAAACTTTTTGCATCATGGCCCATTAATTTAGGCGCCAAATAAAAAACAAACTCGTCAACTAAATCAAGCTCTGTCATTTTACCAGCAAGTGTTGCTCCGCTCTCAAGCCAAACATTATTAAACTGTAGTTGCCCAAGCTTTTCTAAAACAGCCTGTAAATCAACTTTGCCGTTACTTTCACTTACTTCAATATGCTTTACAAAATGCGGCCATTGCAGCGATTTATCAACCTTAGTCGTAAGTATTATTACATCACTTTGGATTTTAAATAAAGCAAGGTTGGGCGTTAAACGATTCTGTGAGTCAATTATAACACGCACGGGCTGGCGAAGCGGTAAATCGGTAGGTAGCGTGCAAGGCAACTCGCTTAGTCGCACATTAAGTTTAGCATCGTCTACTAACACGGTATCGGCACCGGTTAAAATAGCGCAGCTTTGCGCTCGGTATAATTGTACGTCTTGGCGAGCAGCGGGACTTGTGATCCACTTACTTTGCCCATTTTTAAGCGCTGTTTTACCATCTATGCTTGCTGCCATTTTACAGGTCACATAAGGTAAGCCTTGTTCCATTCGCTTAAAAAAGCCAACGTTAAGTGCGCGAGCTTGTGATTCAAGTAATCCATAAGCAACTTCAATACCGGCATCGCTCAGTATTTTAAGGCCTTTGCCTGCAACTTGTGGGTTTGTATCAACCATAGCGGCAATTACTTTTACAACGCCCGCCTTTTTTAAGCCTTCAGCACACGGTGGCGTACGCCCATAATGACTACACGGTTCAAGCGTTACATAAGCCGTTGCACCTTGTGCACTACTACCAGCTATTGCCAGTGCATTTACTTCAGCATGGCCTTGACCTGCTAATTGATGAAAACCCTCACCAATTATTTGATTATTTTTAACTAATACACAGCCAACATTAGGGTTAGGCGTGGTAGTAAACCGGCCTTTTTTGGCAAGCTCTATGGCGCGTGCCATATACATTTCATCATGTTCTGTAAAAGGAACTTGGTTAAGCATTTATTATACCAATTGCGTTAAATAAGTGGTCTATTATAGCGCTAAGAAAATAGCGCAATAACAAGGCGAAAATTATGACATATAGTTGTTCTATATGAATAATTTTTAACGCAGTGAGTGCGCTATTTAATGCGATAGAATGATCATGTTTTTAATAAAATTGGTATTACTCCCCTAAGCGGGCAATTTCTTCGCCAAATTCACGTATATCTTCAAACGAGCGATAAACAGAGGCAAATCTTACGTACGCTACTTTATCGAGCTTTTTGAGGGCTTCCATAATGCATTCACCCACCAAATGGCTTGAAATTTCTCGCTCACCCGTTGCGCGTAGTTGCGATTTTATTATATTCACTACTTCGTCTACTTGCTCTGTGCTCACTGGGCGTTTTTCGAGTGCGCGATTTAAGCCATTTAATAATTTATCTTCGTTAAATGGTTCGCGACTGCCGTCTTGTTTAATAACACGAGGCATAACCAGTTCAGCGCCTTCAAATGTAGTAAAGCGCTCGTGGCAGTCGTTACACTCACGACGCCTGCGAACTTGATGGCCTCCGCCAACAAGGCGTGAGTCAATAACTTTAGTATCTTTTGCGGTACAAAATGGACAATGCATAGCTCGGTACTTCCGTTTTAAAACAAAAAAGACCGCTAAATAGCGGTCTTTTATCTTAGCAAAAAAATAGGGCCTGTTGACCTTTCAGGATTAAATTTGTTCTATCTAGGGGCGATTTAATCGCGGCGCGAGGTTTGTAACCTAGTGGGCTAAGTAAAAACCGAGCAACAAAGAGTAAATCGCCCCTAGGACGAACCCGAGGGCAGTGCATGTTTGGCATTTATGCTGCGTTATCGCCTATTTGTGTGGAGTAACCACACTACATAGACTCTGCCTTGCCTAAAAACCAAACATACTACTGCAAATTAAACCTCGAAAGATAAACAGGCCTCTAGCCTATGTGATCTAAATTACTGCCGCTTATGCAATTAAGCGTAAACAGGTAATTTTGCACAAATTGCTTTTACTTTTTCTTTAACTTGCGCCTGTACAGATTCATCAGTGATGTTATCTAGTACGTCACAAATCCAGCCAGCAAGCTCTTTTGATTCTACTTCAGTAAAACCACGGCGAGTAATTGCAGGAGAACCAATACGCAAACCAGATGTTACAAATGGTGAGCGTGGATCGTTCGGTACTGAGTTTTTATTAACTGTGATGTTAGCGTTGCCTAGGGCTGCGTCTGCATCTTTACCAGTGATATCTTTATCGATTAAATCAAGTAAAAATAAGTGGTTTTCAGTTTTGTCAGATACGATTTTGTAGCCGCGCTCTTGCATTACAGCAACCATTGCTTTTGCGTTTTTAACAACTTGTGTTTGGTATACTTTAAACTCTGGTTGAAGTGCTTCTTTAAATGCCACTGCTTTTGCTGCAATAACATGACATAAAGGACCGCCTTGGCCACCAGGGAAAACAGCGCTGTTAAGCTTTTTGTAGATTGCTTCGTCGCCACATGCAGAAATAATCAAACCACCACGAGGGCCTGCAAGTGTTTTATGCGTAGTTGTAGTTACAACGTGTGCATGAGGAACAGGGCTTGGGTAAACGCCTGCCGCAATTAAACCCGCAACGTGAGCCATGTCAACAAACAGATAAGCACCGATTTTGTCAGCAATTTCACGGAATTTAGCCCAATCAACAATACCTGAGTACGCTGAGAAACCACCAATAATCATTTTTGGTTTGTGCTCAAGTGCTAGTGCTTCAACTTGTGCGTAATCAATTTCGCCAGTTGCTTCATCTAGTCCGTATTGGATTGCATTGTAAAGCTTACCAGAGAAGCTTACGTGAGAACCGTGAGTTAAGTGACCACCATGAGCTAAGCTCATACCTAATACAGTATCGCCAGCGTCTAATAATGCTAGAAAAACAGCTGCATTAGCTTGCGAACCAGCATGTGGCTGTACGTTTGCGTAGTCAGAACCAAATAATTCGTTAGCACGGTCAATTGCTAATTGCTCAACAACATCTACATGCTCACAACCGCCATAATAACGTTTGCCTGGGTAACCTTCTGCGTATTTGTTTGTAAGCTGTGAACCCTGCGCTTCTAGTACGCGTGGGCTACAGTAGTTTTCTGAAGCGATTAGTTCGATATGCTCTTCTTGGCGAGCAGTTTCTTTGGTTATCGCGTCAAATAACTCTGGATCAAAATCCGAAATATTCATGCTACGTTCTAACATTGGGGTCTCCTAGGGCAACGTGTATGGTGTTTTTTAGAGGCTTTATTGTACGCTTTAAACGACTCTTTGCCTACGCTCTTAAGTTGAGGATATTTAAACAGGGATTGAAACTATTTCACAGCTCTTTTAAGATGATATTTTTTTATAAAGCCATAATAATTTTAAATGAATTATATTTACTACATTTAATTAGTAAATATAACTAAGTGTATTCATCCGTATAAAGTTATAAAAAAAGCGGCTCAAGCCGCTTTTCCTTTTAATTTAACTTAGCCTAATTTAGCGAGCATTTCGGTACGTAACGCGTCGTAATCGGCGTTCATATCGCTTGCTAGGCATGGTTTTGCTAGTGCATCAGCAAGTGGTTTTGGCATACCTAATTCAATATTTAGAATACCCTCTACGCTTTCTTTAAACTTAGCAGGATGAGCTGTCGCTAAAAAGATACCCGCAGTACCCGGCGCACGATTTTCAACAAGACCTTGGTAAGCAATAGCAGTATGAGGCTCTGCAACATAGCCCGTTTGTTGAATTTTTTTCATCACGGCTTGCGTGTCTTGCTCGTTTACGCTTGTTGAATAAAAATTATCGTAGCTAAACCAGTTATTATCTAACATTGTTTGTACACGCGGCCAATTGTTTGGCTTACTTACATCCATCGCATTTGAAAGCGACTCAAGCGTTGCGTTTGGCGTCCAGTTTTTATCAAGCATAAAGCGCGGCACAGTATCATTTTGATTTGTTGTTGCGCTTAATTTACCTACAGGTAAACCAATAACCGCACCAATCATTGCGGCGCACACATTACCAAAGTTACCACTAGGTACTGATATATGTGCTGTTGCCCGTTTTTCTTTTGGTAGCAGTGCAATCGCTTCAAAGTAGTAACAAACCTGAGCAACTAAACGGCTAATATTAATTGAATTAGCTGAGTTAAGCCCAAGTGTTGATTTAACTTCTTCATCTAAAAAGGCATTTTTAACTAGCTCTTGGCAATCATCAAAGCTGCCCTCAACTGCATAACAATGAATATTGTTACCTAGCGTAGTAAATAGCTTTTGCTGAGCAAGTGAAATTTTGCCTTTAGGGTATAAAATTACTACGTCGATATTTGGTTTATTATAAAAAGCATGTGCTACGGCTGCACCGGTATCGCCAGATGTTGCTGTTAAAATAGTTACTTTCTCGTCTTTGTTAAACTGCGTTAAACACTCTGCCATAAAGCGACCACCAAAGTCTTTAAACGCAAGTGTAGGACCATGAAACAGTTCTAAACAGTATGTGTTCTCTTCAACTTCCACCAGCTTAACTGGAAAGTTAAATGCATTTTTAACCATTTTTGCCACAGTATCGCTTGGTAACTCATCACCAATTAGGTGAGATAATATTTTGCCGCTGCGCGTAACAAAGTCCATATCAAGCAATGCATCAACATCGGACAGTGGCGGCAGTGATTCTGGGAAAAATACACCTTGGTTACGACCCAAACCTGTTTTTACGGCTTCAACGAACGACACTTTTTGTGAACTATCTTTTAAATTATGTAATTGCATGACTAACTATCCTATAAAACTGTTAATTGACGCGTGCCGTCGTTATCTAATTTACAAATGTGGCAAAAGCCTTGCTCGTTAATGTAATTGGTTTCTAACCACTGCGCGCATTGCTGTGCAGCTTCAAGTGTTTTACACACACTAAATAAGGTTGGTCCTGCGCCCGAAATACTGACTATTTCAGCGCCCAGTGCTGGCAAGCTTGCTTTGGCTTCACTAAAGCCTTTAATGAGCGGTGCGCGGTAAGGTTCTGCTATTTCATCTTTCATTATGCTTAGCGCATCGTCAAAACGATTAGTTAACAGTAAGCTACTAAATGCCGACAAACGCTGCGCAAACTCAACACTTGCATGCATGCTCAACTCTTTTGGTAAAACAGAGCGCGCTTTTGCGGTATTAAGCGAAAAACCAGGAAACGCAGCAACGTAGTACCAGTTTTCATCAACAGGCAGTGCAATCGATTTATCAGGAATTAAATCACCTGTTAACTGCAAACCACCTAAATAACATGGCGTGATGTTGTCGTAATGACGACCGCCGCTTACTACAGCTTCAAAGTCAGCCATCAGTTCAATAAGCTCAACCTGACTTAAATTAGTTTTTGCAAACTTATCAAGGGCAGCAAAAGTAGCCACGACCGAACATGCACTAGAGCCAAGCCCAGAGCCAATTGGTAAGTTCTTTTTAAGCTCGAGCTTTACGCTTGGCATAGTAGGCGCAACATGCGCTCTAAAATGCACTAAACACTGGTACGCTAAATTCTCATTCGCATCACTTGGTAACTTATGAGCGTATTCGCCAGTGCAAATAAACTCATCGCTTGGTGCGGCGCTTACAACGGCTACATCACCTAACAAACTGCCATCAATTGGCGCAAGCGCTGCGCCAAGTGCATCAAAACCCACTGCAAAATTACCAATAGACGCCGGAGCATATACTTCAATCATAACGAGCTCCTAGCGCGATAACGTTTTTAAAATATCAGCAAATACACCCGCGGCTGTTACTTCCGAGCCGGCGCCATAACCACGAATTACAAACGGACGTGGCTGGTAGTATTGGCTTAAAATAGCCAGTGCGTTTTCACCATCACGAATGACACTAAGCGCATGCTTTGCATCTACCGCTTCAATACCTACTTTACAGTGGCCTTCTTTAATTGTGCCTACATAGCGAAGTACCCTACCCTCGCTCGCAGCGCTTTTGATACGGTCGTTAAAATCAGCATCTAAGCTTGGTAGTTTTGCCATAAACTCATCAACACTATCACCTTGTGCAAAACCTTGTGGTAATACTGACTCAACTTCAATATCGCTTAGCTCTAATTTCATACCGGCTTCGCGAGCGATGATCAATAACTTACGTGCTACATCGGTACCCGATAAATCATCACGAGGATCTGGCTCAGTAAAGCCACTTTCTTTGGCTTTAATAGTTGCCTCAGAAAGTGATAAACCATCTTGAAGTGCGCCAAACATATACGAAAGTGAACCTGATAAAATACCGCTAAACTCTAATAACTCATCACCGGCACCAAATAATGACTGTAAGTTGTCGATTACTGGTAAGCCTGCACCAACGTTTGTTTCGTATAAAAATTTACGATTATTCTTTTGCGTTGCTGCAATTAAATCTTGGTAATACGTGTATGAGCTTGTTGTTGCTTTTTTATTGGCAGCAACCACATGAAAACCTGCATTTAAAAAGTCTACATACTGCGCAGCAAGTGCATCCGACGACGTACAATCAACAAGCACAGGGTTTACTAAATGATTTTGCTTAACAAACTGCTCTACTAGTTTTAAATCAAACGCCTGCTCAGATGAGGCCAATTTTTGCTGCCAATCACCAAAAGCAATACCTTCACTATCAAGGTGTAATTGACGAGAGTTAGCAACACCATACAAGTTAAGTTTAATATTACGTTTTTCAAGCCACGCTTGCTGGCGCTCAAGCTGATTAATAAGCTCTTGCCCTACTAAGCCACAACCGAGTAAAAACACATCAATTGACGGCACATGCGTGAAAAAGTTTTCATGGCATATTTTTACGGCGTCGTTACATAACTCACCATCAATTACTGCTGAAATAGCACTTTCTGTAGAATCCTGTGCAATTGCAACAATATTTACTTGCGCTTGTGCAAGCGATGCAAAAAACTTAGCCGCTAAGCCACGGTGTGCGCGCATGTTATCGCCCACTAAAGTAACAATAGCTAAATTGCGCTGCACTTGTACAGGCTCAATAAGCCCTGCTTGTAATTCAAGTTCAAATGCAGTTTGTAGCGCATCAAGTGCAAGTGCTAGGTCTGTTTCGTGTACACAAAAGCTAATGCTAAATTCGCATGATGACTGCGTGATTAATACAATTGATACGTTATCGTGAGCAAGCGCGTTAAATACCTTAGACGCCATACCTACTTTGCCTTTCATGCCTGGCCCTGAGACAGTTAGCATTGCAAGGTCTTGTAGGCTCGAAAGCGCTTTTACTGGCTCATCTGATGAATAATCGTTACCAATTAATGAGCCTTGTGCGTCTGGGTTATGCGTATTTTTAATTTCGCACGGCACACCGGCTTTAGCACACGGCAAAATTGTTTTAGGGTGAAGTACTTTTGCACCAAAGTAAGAAAGCTCCATCGCTTCTTTATAAGATAAAAAATCTACTTTAGTCGCTTTTTTAATATAACGAGGATCAGCACTGTATACACCATCAACGTCAGTCCAAATTTGGCAAATCTCAGCTTCTAAACAAGCCGCAGCAATGGCTGCTGAGTAATCTGAGCCATTACGGCCAAGCGTTGTAAGCTCACCTTTGTCATTACTCGCTGTAAAACCAGGCATGATATAGATAGTTGCAGGACTTTCTTTAAGCACAGCTTGAAAGCGCGCTTTACTTGTTACTAAATCAGCCTCGGCGTCGATATAACCGCCAGTTGAAGCGATACAGCTTGTTGCTTCTAAGTATCTTGCATCGTGCGAATTCAATAAAGCCTGCATTAAAGAAACACTAACGCGCTCTCCAAAGCTAATTACAAATGCGCGAACTTGATCGGGGCAACATTGTATAAGTGATACGCCATCTAGTTTATTTTTAAGTTCCCTTAAGTTTGGCCAACTTGTAACTACTACACCACTTTTTTCAACGTCAGCTTTCAAACCTTCACAGCGGCTAACTAATGCTTGCCATTGCTGCGAAAAGTCAGAGCCTTGTTCTGCTGCACTTGCAAGTGCAACTAGCGAATCGGTCATTCCACCTGGAGCAGAAAGTACCAAAAGCATTTCATCTTTTAATTGTGCTTTAACTAGCTGAGCTACCTGTTGTAAGCATGCATAGTCGGCAAGCGAAGACCCACCAAATTTTAAAACTCGCATTGTTTATGTTCCTCATCCCATAAAACGAAAAAAGGCCTGTGTTCTAAGTGAACACAGGCCTTTAAATTTGTTGCACCGACCTATGCCACTATCCAGTAAGAATGATGGTTGTAATAATAATGGTCAGTACGCGATTAATTGTTTTCATATGTTAAGACTGCCTTAACAAAGGCTATGCTGTCAACCCTAAATTAAAAGATAAAACAGCCTTTTTTAACATGAAAAAACCTAATGAATGCCAAATTTATGCAATATTTCGTTTAAGTTAGATTTATTGATAGGTTTATCGATAAAGTCTATTGCGCCAAGTTGTGCTACTCGTTGCTTCATTTTCTCTTGTATATCGGCAGAAATAACTAAAACAAAGCACTCTATTTTTTCTATTTTTATAGTCTCGAGTACTTGTATACCATCAACTTCGGGCATGGTGAGATCTAAGCACAATAAATCAAAGCTTTGTGCTCGTAAAAGTTCTAGAGCGTGCGCTCCATTTGTAGCTTGTTGTATTTGAGCGTCTATACATTCATTTAAACACCGCACGACTTGTTTACGGGCAACTGCAGAATCGTCACAGACTAATATCGAAAATTTCATCATGTTTACTACTACACAACCATCAAAGTTATTAAAAGGTTATTAAACTAATGCCTTCCATTGCATTTTAGACACTTTAACACGCCTCAAAGCACTCAGCGCATTAATAATTTAATAGAATGATAAATATAGAATAAATCCGTTTAAGATATAATTAACCAAAGCAAATACTAATTAAGCCTACAATACATAACAGATAACGAATTTATTAATTTATACCTTGGTTTAAATACTTTGATACTACACGCTCACTTTTTGTGATTTATCTTACTAAATTTTAACTTTTTTATTTATTTTTAGAGGTTTATTGACTAACTTTTAAATTAATATCGTAACGTTACAAAAATAATAAAGGATGAACAAGTCACTCATGTTACAAAAAAGTCTTTCTAAGAAGCTACTGACTAGCGTTTTATCCGTCTATTTTTTGCTTACCTTTGTAGTGACCTGTGGACAAGTGCTTGCTGAATACGTCAATACTAAAGACTATATTCGCGATGAACTTAGTACCTTACAAAAAACCTTTAGTCGCAGCTTAACACGTGCAATTTGGGAGCTTAATACCAAGCAAACAATTACAACAGCAGAAGGTTTACTCGCCATTCCCATGATTGAAGGGATTATTGTTCGAGACGACAGCGGCGAAATTATTTCACAGCTAGGGCGCTCTCTTGATATACACAAGCTATATAACCAACAGTTAGTACAAGAAGAGGTTATTTTAGAAGACGCAAAATCGGGTTTATTTGGTTATACCTTTCCACTTATTTTTGAATTTTCAGGTCGTGCTACTCAAGTTGGTGACGTTACCTTATTCTCAAGTCGAGAAGTTGTTTTTAGCCGCATTATGGTATCAATCTACTTTTTGATTGGTAATGCGATGATTAAAACCACCTTTTTGATCATCTTATTTTTAATGGCATTTAGAAAACTTCTTACAGACCCTTTAGCAGAACTCACTGAGCAACTAGAAAATTTAGAACTAGACGAGCTAGAAGGTCAACATATAGAAATAGAAACAGAAGAACATAATGAACTAAAAGTGATGGAGCAGTCATTTAACAAACTAATAGATAAAGTGGTTCAGTATAGAAAAGAGCTTGAACACACCCAAAAAGAACTCATTATAAGTAACGAAAAGCTTGATCAACACAACATACAACTTGAACAAGACGTAGCCCGTAAAACATCCAACTTAAGCCAAGCAATGATGGATTTACAGCAGCAAAAATACGAACTCGAAAAGCAAAAAATTGTCCTCACCGAAGAAGTAGACTTACGCCGCAGCACAGAGCTAGAGTTAATTACAAAGCAAACTGAATCTCAGCGCTATATAGAAGAGTTAAGCCTTGCACAGGAACGTTTACTAGGCACAGAAAAAATGGCTGCGCTAGGCGGACTTGTAGCAGGTATTACACACGATATAAACACCCCTATTGGGATAGGTGTAACGGCAATATCATTTTTACAAGAACGCTTAAATAAACTCGAAAATGCTTATACCGAAAAAACACTTTCGCCAAAAGCACTAGAAGAATTCATTAACGAAGCAAAACAAAGCACAAGCTTACTAACCACTAACTTAGATAGAGCTTCGGAGCTTATAGCTAGCTTTAAACAAATAGCGGTCGATCAAGCCAGTGAAGCAGTAAGAACCATTAACTTTAAAGATTACACTAACGAAGTAATACGCTCACTGCACCCAAAACTAAAAAAGACATCCCATACTATAAAATTAGAATGTCCTGATGATTTAGTTTTAAATCTCCCTGCAGGGGCTATAAGCCAAATTTTTACTAACCTAATTATGAACTCACTTATTCATGGCTTTGAAGGTAAAAGCAACGGTGTAATGGATATTAAAATAAGCGCTGATGACACTAACTTAACTATTGATTACAAAGATGACGGTAACGGTGTTACCAACGAGCAATTAAAAAAATTATTTGACCCATTTTTTACTACCAAACGCGATGAAGGCGGTAGCGGATTAGGCACCCATATAATGCTTAATTTGGTCAAGCAAACCCTTAGTGGCTCTATTGATGCAACGAGTGAACCGGGCAAAGGTCTGCGTTACTATATTCAATTTCCGAAGAACATGGCTAAGCCACTGCCTATTTTTGATAAATATGAATAAATAAAAGTATATGCATTAAATTATTAGGGCGTGTTGTTCTTTGGTGGTTGAATTTACAGCAACATGTTTGGTTTTTAGGCAAGACAGAGCCTATGTAGTGTGGTTATTCCCATAAATAGGCGACAACGCAGCATAAATACCAAACATGCGCTGCCCTTTGGGTTCTTTCTAGGGACGATTAACTCTTTGTTGCTCGGTTTTTACTTATTCCACTAGGTTACAAACCTCGCGCCGCGATTTAATCGCCCCTAGATTGAACAAATTTCAATCCATAAAGTTCAACACGCCCTAGTAACAAATCAGTCATTTCGAGATGCTGTTTTTATTGCTATGATTGTACAAATTTTTCAAATGGATCAATTCCCCTATGTGGTTTAGTAACCTTATTTGTTACCGCTTTAAGCAAGACGTTTCATATACTCAAGAAGACTTTGATAAAGCATTAGAGCAAGATTTATTTCGCCCATGTACTGGTCAAGAGCTTGCAACATTTGGTTGGACAAAAGCGTTTGGAAAACATGGCGATACGCTATCGCATTTTTCTCAAAAAAGTATTCTAGTTTGCGCTAAACGCGAAGAAAAAGTACTCCCTGCTTCTGTTATTAATGAACTAGTTGCTGAGAAAGTTGATCTGATAGAAGCTGAAGAAAACCGCCCAGTTAAAAAGAAAGAAAAAGACGAATTAAAAGAAAACATTCTTCATACTCTTCTACCTCAAGCATTTAAAAAGTCGAGCTTACAATTTGCCTTTATTGACCAAGAAAACGGTTGGGTTGTTGTAAATAGTGGCAGCTTTAATAAAGCAGAAGAGCTACTAGCACTACTTCGTAAATCGTTAGGAACGCTTCCGGTTGTACCTGCGTTTGCTAACTACGACCTAGATGTATTTTTAACTGATTGGTTAACTAACTTTAGTACACCAGAAGGTTTTGCTATTGGCTCAGACGCTGAACTTGAAGAAGCAGACGACAGCGGCGCACAAGTAAAGCTTAAAGGTCATGATCTATCGTGTGATGAAGTTAAATCGCATTTAGAAAGTGGTAAACGCGTAACTAAACTTGCACTTGATTGGCAAGAGCGTCTTAAGTTTATGCTGCAAAACGATGGCTCTATCAAACGTTTAAGCTACTCTGAAACTCTAAAAGAAGAAAACGCAGATATTCCTAAAGAAGATATGGCTTTAAAACTTGATGCTGACTTTATTTTAGCTTCTGAAGAAATAAAGCAATTACTTGAAGAATTAACTGCAGGTTTAGGTGACGTTGAAGATTTAGAAAAAGCGTAAATACCATAGTGCCTACCTGCATAAATATTTAAGCAATTTAATGAATTAAATTGCATATGTAAGCAGGTTGGTATAACAGATAAAAATCCGATAGCAGTTTACTGCTATCGGATTTTTTTTTTGAAATTTAGAAGCACTTATTTATATCTTAACCGCGAACAGAATTTAGCTAACGATCGACGTATTAAAACCTAAGGTAATCATCTTTCGAATAGGAGATTACAGCATGGTTCAAAGGTTCAAAGGTTCAAAGGTTCAAAGGTTCATCAAGGTAAGTTATGTAGAGTGATATGAGATTATCTATATACGCTTCAAGCTGGACTGCACAAAAACTGAAGTTTTTGATTTTAATTAAAACCATTAACTTACTTTGTGCAGATAACTTATTTTAGCTTTTAGCGTCTTCAACTTTAGGTTGGCGATATATTTTTATAATGTGGTATAAATTTACAAGCGACAATAAGCCGTTGGTAAAAATAACAGGCACTGCGCCAATGGCAACACCGTATGCAGTAAATACAATACAACCAAACATGTTGTACCAACGTAGTTTTACTACATCTGTCATTGTTAACGATGCAACCAATAAAGCTGATGCAATATAACCTAAATATTCCCAACTCAATTGTTCTCTCCTAGCCTTTAGGTTAGCATTACATGTACTGCTATCTTATGGCACTTGTAAGTATTGCAAAGTTACAACAAAATAAAAAAGCTAACCTGCTTAAAAAACCTGAAAAAGTTTGCCGGAAAAGACCAGCAAATTCTTAAATCATTACACGGGAAATGAAGGTAAAATAATACTCTTAGCAAAGCTAATAATATTAGTAGCAAGTTAGCGTAAATTCTTAGTGTCTTAATGCTATCGTCATTAAGATGTAATAAATAGGACAAATGTCCGAAGAGCACATTGATGTTTCAATACCATTTTTCTAGTTACCTTGTTGATCAGCTTTTAACCTTTGCCGGTAGTAGCTATCAACAATCAAAAAAAGAAGTTCTGATCCATCAAGATCAGCCTTTAAGCAAGCTTGTGCTTGTACGCAGTGGCACTGTGTCGTTTAGTTACGACGTAGGTAATGGACGACGCCTGCTGTTAGGACAATTGGATTGTAACAACACCCTTATTGGTGAAATAGAAGCGCTAAATAATAATCCGTGTATATATACGGTAACGTGCTTTAGCGATGTCACTTATAACCTTATTGAATTAAGGCATTGGCGTGCTCTACTGCTTGAAAAACCAGAACTAAGCTTATACACAGCACAAACTATTGCGGCTAAGTTTCAGGAAAACCAAAAAATCAATTTAGATAAGTTATTACTACCACTTAGCTATAACATAGCTAAAGATTGCTTACTAAGGGCCGAGAACAACAACCCTACGCTACTTAGAGCCTACCCAACTGTAAATGCTGAAGCCGAACGTTTTGCTACCACTGAGCGAGCTTACAGACGTGTTGTTACAGAACTCGTAGAAAAAGGCTTGGTACTTAGAAGTAACGATGGCTTGCAAGCAGTCGATATACCAAAACTAAGTGAATACGTAGATAGCTTTGCTCAGCTTTAAAATAAAAAAAGGCCTTAACGGCCTTTTTTTATTTATGCAAATTACTAATTACTTCTCTAGCAAAATGTCATGAATTTTCGCAAGATCAGATTTACCAGCAATAATTTCATCCGGTGTTAAACCCGATAATTCATGCGGGAACACTAACCACTCTTCAGATTCATGAATATAATAATCTGGAACAGTGTCTACTTTTGAGTTTTTTGGCTTGTAGTACGGGCATGCAATACGAATATCACGTGGCAAGTTTAAGCGCATAAGCTCTGAAAGCTTTTCTTTTAATGCAACAATACTACGACCTGAGTCAAATACATCATCAACAATTAATAATGAATCACCTGCATTTGCGTTCTCTACAATGTAATGTAAGCCGTGTACTTTAATTTCTTTCGACTGTTTACCAATACCGTAATAAGACGATGTACGTACTGCAATGTGGTCAGTCTCAATGCCTTTGTAATCGTAATATTCTTGAACAGCAATACCGATCGGTGCACCACCTCGCCAAATACCAATAATAAAATCAGGACGAAAGCCATCTTGGTATACTTGTGCCGCTACGCGGAACGAATCTTCAAGCAGCTGTTGAGCTGTGATGTAGCACTTATCTGACATAATTAGAAACCCCAGTGGTGGATATAAGATTTGAGCGCAGCTTAGAGTTAAGCAAAAATTAAACTCAAACAGGTATTGGCGACTGATTTTACCGTAAATGAAATAAAATTGCTTGCCTGTAAATTAAAAAATAGGCACCCAAGGGTGCCTATTTTTAGCGTAAAAAGCGTAATTTAGTAAATATTATGCTTTTTCTTGTAAAGTACGAGCAACTGTACGCATACCTTGAGTTGTTGCACCCGCTGCCCATTGACTTGTACTGCCCATGTTAAATGCAGCCGCTAAATCGATGTGTACCCAGCCTTTGCCATCGTTTGGCACAAAGCGCGATAAAAAGCCTGCAGCATTCGATGCACCGCCATAACCGCCACCTTTTTGCGCACGGCTATTTGCCGTATCAGCATAAGGAGATGGGCAGTTTTGTTGATGCCATTTTTCAAGAGGAAGTGGCCAAGCAGCTTCCATTTCTTGAGATGCAAAACTCTCAACTTCACGTACAAGTTCTTTATCAAGTGCAAATAATGCATTGTACTCTTGACCAACAGCAACAAGCGCTGCGCCAGTTAGTGTTGCTGCATCAATAATAAGTGGAGCGCCAGTCTCACCTGCGGCCATTAGGCCATCGGCAAGTACTAAGCGACCTTCAGCATCGGTGTTTACAATTTCAACTGTCGTGCCATTTTTATAAGTAAGAATATCACCTAATTTGTATGCATGACCCGAAATTAAGTTCTCAGCACAACATAAAAACAGTTTAATACGTTTTTCAATACCACGGTTAATAGCCAATGCTAAACCTGCAGTTACTGTTGCAGCGCCGCCCATGTCGCACTTCATACCAAGCATACCTTCGCTTGATTTGATTGAGTAACCACCTGAGTCAAACGTAATACCTTTACCTACAAGCGCTGCACTTACTGGTGCATTTTCGTCGCCTGTTGGGTTGTAATCAAGCTCAAGCAATACTGGCGGGCGAACACTACCGCGACCAACAGCATGAATACCAATCCACTGTTGTTCTAGTAACGCATCACCTTTAATAATTTGGTAACTTACATGCTCAGGCGCTAATGATTGAATAAACTCAGCCGCTTTTTCAGCAAGGCTTTCTGGGTAAATGTCATCGGCAGTCCCGTTAACCATTTCACGTGCCCAAATTGCTGACGTTTTTAAGTGAGCAAGTTCTTTAATATCTGATTGTGCGTTATCAACAAAATCAACACCGTTTAACGATTTTGGTGTTACAAAGCCTTGATAAAAAGCCCACTGACTTTCTGTACACCAAGCATCGCCTGCTAATTCAACGTTTTTAATACCTTGGATTGCAATAGTACGACCAGCTTTTTGAACATTTTTCAATGTTTCTTGCTCAGACAAATGAACAGTTGCACCGCGCTCATTAAAAGACAATGACGCATTATCGCCCCAATGACTCGCTGCTGCTTGTTCGCTTAGTTGAACAACAAATTTTTCACTCATGTTAGAATACCCTTGCACTTAAATGTGCCACCGAGTTTACTATAGAGCGCTTAAGTTCCCAACAGCTTGAGATAAATAACATAAACCACACTGCTGTGCAGTATTTACGCTTTGGAAGTTATCATGAAGTACACGCCAACTCTGCAACCTGCCACCTTATTAAAACGCTACAAACGCTTTTTAGCTGATTTACAATTAAGTGATGGCAGTGAATTTACCGCCCACTGTGCTAATACGGGTAAAATGACGGGATGCGCAGAGCCGGGTTTTGCTGCTTTTTATTCAACAAGCGATAACGCAAAACGAAAATACCCGCATTCATTAGAGCTTACGCAAAATAACTTATCGCAGCTTATTTGTGTAAATACAGCAGTGGCTAATAAAGTAGTAGAAGAAGCAATAAACAATAATGTAATAAGCGAGCTACTCGACTACAGTCAATTGCAAAGCGAAGTAAAGTGCGGCAGCGAAAACAGCAGAATCGACTTTTTGCTCACTGACGAAAATAAGCCTGATTGCTACGTAGAAGTTAAATCAGTCACATTATTAAGCGAAGATGCACCACAAAGCGGGCAAGGCTACTTTCCTGATGCGCAAACACTGCGCGGACAAAAACATATTCGCGAACTAATAGAAATGATCGAACAAGGCCACCGAGCAGTATTACTGTTCGCTGTTTTGCATGAAGGAATAAATACAGTAAGTGCAGCTGCGCATATTGATAAAAAATACGCCACGCTATTAAGCCAAGCAATAATAGCCGGCGTTGAAGTATTAGCATACAAGGCCACAATTTCTGCTAATGAAGTTTTACTTCATAAAAAAATAGTATTTGCACAATAGTGTATTAAACCAAGGGATTGAACTAAGCGTAATTTGCAAAATAAGCAAAGTACTCAAATTAAAAAAAGTTATACAAAGTGAATTATAAAAATTAACTTGTTTTTAAAGCTTTTGCCCACATAACAAGGCAAGTTTTAGAAAGCGAATATGTGAATTAATTAAAAGTGTAAATAGACTATTAATACACTTTTTACTCAGTAAGCATGGTTGAAGCTAATTCGATTAATTAAAAATAAATTTGCCTAGGATATAAGATTCTGTTATTTATACCGCCGGCTAATGCTGAGGCATTAAATTAAGGATTTAGGAGAGAGTTATGCCAGACCAAAAGAAACATGGTTTATTGGCTCAAGCCGGTTTAGAACCATACCAAGAAAAACCAGGCGAAGAGTACATGAATGATGCACAACGTGCTCATTTTAGAGCGATTTTAGAAACTTGGCGTAATGATTTACGTAACGAAGTTGATCGTACTAAATCGCACATGCAAGACGAAGCTGCTAACTTTCCTGACCCAGTTGACCGCGCTGCACAAGAAGAAGAGTTCTCTTTAGAACTTCGTACTCGTGACCGCGAACGTAAATTAATCAAAAAAATTGAAAAAACAATTAATTTGATTAAAGAAGATGATTTTGGATTTTGTGAGTCTTGTGGCATCGAAATTGGCATACGTCGCTTAGAAGCTCGTCCTACTGCCGATTTATGCGTAGACTGCAAAACACTTGCAGAAATCAAAGAAAAGCAATCTGGACGCGGCTAATTAATACTTATTAATTAGTTATGTCTCCTACAGCCGTTACTGCGCCTATGCGTAAATATCGCGGTCGTTTTGCACCGTCTCCTTCTGGGCCATTACATTTTGGCTCACTTGTAGCGGCTGTGGGTAGTTATCTAGATGCAAAAGCTAACCAAGGAGATTGGTTAGTTCGTATAGAAGACATTGACACTACGCGCGTGGTTAAAAACGCCGACTCCGATATTCTTAATACCTTACATGCCTACGCCCTTCACTGGGACGAACCTGTTGTATATCAAACGCAGCGTCTGCCTTTATACCAAGATATTACCCACTCACTTTTAAAACAAAACCTTGTTTATGGTTGCACCTGTACTCGCAAACAAATAAAAGCCATTGGCGGTATTTATCAGGGGCATTGCCAAACACTTAATCATAATACTCAATCCGGTGCGCTTCGCTTAGTTCAGCAATATCCAACGACTCAATTTAATGACTTAATTCAAGGTGATATAACGGTAAATAGCGCCCTTTCCCATGAAGATTACTTAATTAAACGCAGCGATGACTTATTTGCATATCAACTTGTTGTGGTCGTCGATGATATTGATCAAGGGATTAATCGAATTGTAAGAGGTGCTGATTTAATTGAGCCAACCGCTCGGCAAATTAGTTTATTTAAACAACTCGATAGCCCTGTGCCTGAATTTGCTCATTTACCTTTAGCGGTTGCCAAGCCTGGTTTCAAATTGTCTAAACAAAATTATGCTCCTGCCATTAGCAAACAAAATCCAAAGCCTGCTTTAATTAGTGCATTTGAATTTTTAGGATTGCCTGTTATAGCTGATTTAATCGATTTAAATATTGAACAATTAATCGCTTGGGGAATTAAAAACTTTAGCTTAAAACAGGTACCACAAGTATCCGAAATACAAATTTCTCAGCATCCACGTAGTCAGAAAGTCCAATTTACACATTTAAGTAAATAAAATAGCTAAAAACGGCTTAATTTCAACACATCAACTTAATTTTTAAACCCTGCTGGTATATGATAGCCGCCTAAATATATGCTAATTACGTCAAACAGCTTGTACTGGGCTATAACCGCCCCATTTGCTGTAACTTTTGATTGCGATGCAGAGTCAATCACACCTTCTAGGAGACAGACTATTATTTCCAAGCTTTTTCAATTTTGCCGACAAATAATCGGCCCGAATACCAGTGCCGAAAGCGCTTCTGTAAGCAGTGAACCTATTGTTGTCACTCGTGGTGAGCATGGTATTTCTCGCAAACAATTTAGCCCAAATGCAATCAAAGTATTATACCGCTTAAAAGACGGTGGCTACGATGCCTACCTTGTTGGTGGTTGTATTCGCGATATATTGTTAGGCCAACAGCCAAAAGATTTTGACGTAGTTACTAATGCCACGCCAGATCAAGTAAAAAAACTATTTAGAAACTGTCGCCTTATTGGTCGTCGCTTTCGTTTAGCACATATTGTATTTGGCCGTGAAATTATTGAAGTGGCGACTATGCGTGGCCACCACGAAGCGCAAGAAGACAAAAATCAAATAAGCCAATCAAGCGATGAAGGCCAATTACTACGTGACAACGTATTTGGCAGTATTGAAGAAGATGCAGAACGCCGCGACTTTTCAATCAATGCACTTTATTACTCAATCAAAGATTTTAGTATTCACGATTACGCCAACGGCTTAGCGGCAATTAAAGCTAAACAAATTGAGCTAATCGGCGACCCTGAAACGCGTTACCGCGAAGACCCTGTTCGTATGTTACGTGCAGTTCGCTTTGCTACTAAACTTGATATGAGCATTGCGCCTAAAAGTGAAAAGCCAATTAGCGAGCTTGCAAGTTTGCTTGATAACATTCCGCCAGCACGTTTATTTGAAGAAATTCTTAAGCTGTTTTTAAATGGCAAGGCCGAAGCTAACTTTTTAATGCTGCGTAAATACGGCTTATTCCGCTCATTGTTTCCTGAGCTTGATAAAATCTTAGATAAAAATCCAAGTGGCTTAGAACACACGCTTATTCAGCAAATGTTTCAAAATACCGACAAACGTATTAATGCAGATAAAAAAGTAACACCAGCGTTTATTTTTGCCGCACTACTTTGGTTCCCGCTGCTTGAACGTACTAAAAAGATTCAAAGCCAAGAACAACTTGCAGAATACGATGCTTTCGCACAAGCAATGAATAAAGTACTAAGCGATAACTCACAACACATTGCGGTTCCTAAACGCTTTACTTTAGGTGCTCGCGATATTTGGCATATTCAGCACCGTTTGGATAAACGTGCAGGCCAACGTGCTTACAGACTAACGCAGCAACCTCGCTTTAAAGCCGCCTACGACTTTTTACTCTTACGCGTAGATGCAGGCGAAACACAGCACACTGAGCTTGCCCAGTGGTGGACACAATACTTAAGCCAAGATATAAACGGCCAAAAAGAGATGGTTAAAAACTTAGGTCACCAAGGTGGTCCTAAGCCGCGAAAGCGCCGTCGACCTACTAAAAAGCCAGCTGAGTAATAACATGCACTGTGTTTATTTGGGTTTAGGTGCCAACCTAAACTCACCAAAAGAGCAGCTTGATAACGCGGTAATCGCGCTTAAAAAGCTGCCTAATTGTGAATTTATAAACGTATCGCATTACTATGCAAGTAAGCCTATGGGCCCACAAGATCAACCAGACTATATCAATGCAGTAGCGTGCATTAAAACGACCCTTGAGCCAGAGCAATTACTTGATTTAACGCAACGAATTGAACTTGAGCATGGTCGAGTAAGAAAGGCTGAACGTTGGGGTCCACGCACTCTTGATATAGATACTCTATTATTTGATGATCAAATTATAAATACGGTGCGCTTAACTGTGCCTCATTATGGTTTGAATAATCGCGAGTTTGTGGTTTATCCACTATTAGAGCTTGCACCTGAACTTATTTTACCTAGCGGCATTGCATTAAAAACCATTGCAAATAATTTACCGCTCAACGACTTACAACAATTACCTCTGTAATTAACCTAGGCTTTTGCCTGCGAGGATATTATGTCTAAAATAACCGTTTCTACTTTAAATAAAATGAAAGCAGAAAATAACAAAATTACTGCATTGACAGCCTACGACGCTAGTTTTGCAAAGTTATTTCATGATAACGGCGTTGAAGTTATTTTAGTGGGCGACTCTTTGGGCATGGTACTACAAGGCGGCGATGACACCCTTGGCGTAACCAATCAAGATATTGCATATCATACCCGCTGTGTACGCGCTGGTAGCCGCGAATTATTTGTAATTGCTGACTTACCTTTTATGACCTACTCAAGCGTAAGTGATACTTGTAAAAATGCAGCTGAGCTTATGCGCGCTGGCGCAAACATGATTAAGCTTGAAGGCGGAGAATGGCTTTACGAGAGCATTAAAACGCTTACTCAAC
Organism: Pseudoalteromonas sp. SA25; assembly: GCF_011378705.1. Taxonomy (NCBI): domain Bacteria; kingdom Pseudomonadati; phylum Pseudomonadota; class Gammaproteobacteria; order Alteromonadales; family Pseudoalteromonadaceae; genus Pseudoalteromonas; species Pseudoalteromonas sp. SA25. The sequence continues at coordinate 37,704 of NZ_WTKV01000009.1, forward strand.
AAGGTATTCCAGTTTGCGGGCATTTAGGCCTTACACCACAGTCAGTACATGTATTTGGTGGCTTTAAAATACAAGGTCGCGAAGAAGACAAAGCACAAAAAATGATTGATGACGCAAAAGCACTTGAAGCTGCTGGCGCACAATTATTAGTACTTGAATGTATTCCAAGTGCATTGGCAAAACGCATTACAGACGCCCTAAGCATCCCAACAATTGGTATTGGTGCGGGCAGTTTAACTGACGGCCAAATACTGGTAATGCATGACCTTGTTGGTATTTCAGCAGGTTACATTCCTAAATTTTCTAAAAACTTTTTGCTCGAAACAGGCAATATGCCTGCAGCCGTTCAAAAGTATTGTACAGACGTTAAAAATGGCGCGTTTCCAAGCGCTGAACACGAGTTTAAATAATGCAGTCAATTACTGAAATCAGATCGTTACGTAGTCAAATTAAAGCATGGCGCCAAGCGGGTCTTAGCGTGGCACTTGTGCCAACAATGGGCAACTTGCACCGTGGGCATTTTTCGCTAGTAGAAAAAGCAAAAAACTTAGCCGATAAAGTCGTTGTGAGTATTTTTGTTAACCCAATGCAATTTGGTGCTAACGAAGATTTAGATAACTATCCTCGTACACTAAACGAAGATAAACAAGGCCTTGCAGAACTAGGCACTGATATTGTATTTACCCCAAGTGTAGAAACAATTTATCCAAATGGACTTGGCGCACAGAGCTTTGTAGATGTGCCTGATATTTCATTAGGTTACTGTGGTGGCTCACGTCCTGGTCACTTTAGAGGTGTTGCCACGGTAGTTACAAAATTATTTAACCTTGTACAACCCGATTACGCCTGTTTTGGTGAAAAAGATTTTCAGCAACTGCAAGTAATTAAAACCATGGCACGCGACCTATCAATTCCGGTTGAAGTTATTGGTGTACCTACAATGCGAGAAGTTTCTGGCCTTGCTATGAGCTCACGTAATGGTTACTTATCTGATGAGCAAAAAGCGACTGCAACCGTATTATTTAAAGCACTTAATACATGCGCTGAGCAACTTAAAAGCGGCGAAAAAGACTTCGTAAAACTTGAAAGCTTAGCTAAACAGAGCTTAGAGCAAGCTGGCCTAAAGCCAGACTATTTTGAGATTGCTCAACGAGATACATTAAAAACTGCTACAATCGAAGATACTCAATTTGTTATTTTAGCCGCAGCCTATTTTGGTGGTGTTAGATTGATCGACAATATTCAAGTCGAAATTTAATATTATTGCGACTCCATTTTAAGGATAAGAAGCATGCACACTTTAATAAAAACAAGCGTAGTCGCCCTTACTTTTGCACTATTAGTAGGTTGCCAAAACCAAGTTGAAAACCCTGAAATGAATCAGTGTGCTCAGCAAAATTACCAATGCGAAAGTACATGTGAACAGCAAACAACTGCTGAGGGCTTAAAGCAGCAAGTATGCTCTGGAAAATGTGTTGAGAGCTACAACCAATGTAAAGCACAAGCCGAAAAATTAGGTAATATTTAATTCCTTAAAGTTTTTAGTTTTAGGCAATAAAAAACCGCTCAGTGAGCGGTTTTTTATTGCCTATGGTTTATCATACCAATTTTATTAAAAACATGACCATTCTAGCGTATTAAATAACTCACTAACTACGTTAAAAATTATTTATATAGAACAACTATGTATCATAATTTTAGCCTTGTTATTGCGCTATTTTCTTATCGCTATAATAACTCACTAATTTAATGCAATTGGTATTAGTTCAAACCAAGCTTTTTAAGTTCTGTTTTTACTAGCTTTGCAGAAAGTGGTACATAACCATCTTTTTCTACAATTTGCTGACCATCTTTTGAAAGTACCATTCTTAAAAATTGTTCTTCCATAGGTGATAGCGGCTTATTCGGGTGTTTATTCACATAAACATATAAAAAGCGCGATAGCGGGTATTTACCTTGCGCAACGTTATCAAGTGTTGCATCAACAAAGTTATCGCCTTTTTTAGCAAGCGGTACTGTACGTACGCCCGATGTTTTATAGCCGATACCAGAGTAACCAATTGCATTTAATGAAGATGAAATTGACTGTACTACTGATGCAGAACCCGGTTGCTCATTTACGTTATTACGGAAATCACCTTTACACAGTGCTTTCTTTTTAAAGTAGCCATAAGTACCTGACACTGAGTTACGTCCATAAAGCTGAACGTCTTTAGCAGCCCAATCGCCTGTTAGGCCGACATCGCTCCAACGATTAACTTGCTCTGGTGCGCCACATTTACGAGTAGATGAAAAAATAGCATCTACTTGGTCAATACGAAGACCTTCAATTGGGTTATCTTTATGTACAAATACAGCAAGTGCATCAATAGCTACGCGAACTTCTGTTGGCTTGTAACCGTAACGTTTTTCGAACGCTTCGATTTCTTTAGATTTCATTTTACGGCTCATTGGACCTAGGTTAGCTGTACCTTCGGTAAGTGCCGGTGGTGCAGTAGAAGAACCTGCCGCTTGAATTTGAATATTTACATTTGGGTAAATACGTTTGTACTCTTCAGCCCAGAACGTCATCATGTTGGCTAAAGTGTCAGAACCTACTGATGAGAAGTTACCTGAAACACCACTAATTTTTTGATACTCAGGAATATCTTGGTCTAAAGCAACTGCTTGTGCAGATACGAAAGTTGTAACAGCCACACCCATTGCGGCAACTAAGTTTTTAAATTTCATGTAGGGTTCTCCGGTTTGTTCGTCCCATTTTCTAACTGCTGCCCACTCTAAAGTGAGTACATGACAGTTACATTACTCTTAAATGACACTTTTATGACTTTGCTTTTCAGCCTAATTACTTAGCTAGCGAAACTATCTTATCTATTGAAAATTCGAAAGAAAAACACGAACCTTTGTTAACTTCGCTGCTAATATTTAATTTGCTATCGTGGCGCGTTAGTACATGTTTTGTAATCGCAAGCCCTAAACCTGAGCCACCTGTTGTTCTGCTGCGGGCTTTATCAACACGATAAAAACGCTCAGTTAAACGGTTAATATGCTCTGGCGCAATACCATCACCATTATCGGTAACACTAAAACGCGCTTTATTGTTTTTGCGCTGCCAACACACTTCCACTTTGCCACCGGGTTTAGTGTAATGAATGGCGTTAAATACTAAATTAGAAAACGCACTACGCAGTTCATCCTCAGAGCCTTTAATATCAAGGGTTTTATCGATATTAAAAATAAGCTCATGGCCTTTGTCTTGATTAATTGAGTTTGCCTCAGTGTGAATATAACCAAGTAATTGCGGTACGTTTATGGCTTTATCGTTATCTTGGCGACGAGCACCTTCAATACGCGAAAGCGATAGTAATTGGCTGACTAAGCTATCCATGCGCTTGCATTGTTCAAGCATAGTATTTTGCGCTTTGTTCCACATTGCTGGCGGCGGCATCATGTCGCCATCCATCATCTCAAGATACCCAGTAACCACTGTAAGCGGTGTACGTAGTTCGTGTGACACATTGGCTACAAAGTCTTTACGCATCTGTTCTAGCTGTTTTAAGCGCGTTACATCACGCACAACAACCATAAGTTGCGTGCTTGCATAAGGCATAACCCTAAATTCTAGTACTTGCTCAATGCTATGACCGTTATCCAGCTCAAGCGCGTCGTCAAATTCACCTTTGTGCATGTATTTAGCAAACTTAGGTTCGCGAATTAAATTATCAAGACGCTGACCATGATCGGTTGGCCACTGCAAACCAAGCACTTTAAGCGCTAATTGATTACACCACACAATACTTAAATCGTTTTGTAATACCACTACCGCATCAGGTACTGCTTCAGCTCCATCGCGAAAGCGACGAATTAAATCAGCAAGCTCATTACGTTTTTTACGATTACGGTGCTGTAGATGATAAATACCTTCAAACACTTGCTCCCATGCACCCTCGCCCTCAGGTGGATTAAAGCTACGTTGATTAAGTAGCCAATCGCTCAAACGATAAAGTTGATGGTAGTGCCAAATAAGGAGGGAAAAGGATCCTAAAAATAAAAGCAAAAATGGCGCGCCAACCAGCACACCAATTAATAGTAAGGGTAAAAAATAGATAAACAGGCGCTTTACTAACGCCTGCTTATTAACAACTCGATACATACACTCACTTTACCTTAGAGTAGTAATACATGCGTATTTCATACATTAGCTAAGCTTTAAGCTGATCACAGCTTACTTGAAAAACGATATCCAGCACCACGTACAGTTTGCACCAAACGGTCATGTCCAAGTGGGCCAATTGCTTTACGCAGACGACGAATGTGCACATCAACCGTGCGATCTTCTACGTAAACATTAGTTCCCCATACATGATCAAGCAGCTGTTCACGGCTATAAACACGCTCTGGGTGAGTCATAAAAAAGTGCAGTAATCTAAATTCGGTTGGCCCCATATCAAGCTCGTTACCTTCTGAGGTAACACGATGCGAAATAGGGTCTAAACGCAGGCCATGTACTTCAATAGCTTCTTCTAATGAGGTTGGCGATACACGGCGAATAACCGCTTTAATACGCGCCATAAGCTCTTTAGGAGAAAACGGCTTAGTTACGTAATCGTCAGCACCTACTTCAAGACCGCGTACTTTGTCTTCTTCTTCGCCACGGGCTGTAAGCATAATAATTGGGATTTGGCGGGTGTGTTCGTTTTGCTTAAACTTTTTAGCAATTTGAATACCACTTCCACCTGGTAACATCCAATCAAGTAAAACCATATCTGGGTAAGGCTCAACCATAGCTGCAATAGCAGAGTCGTAATCTTCTGCTTCAATTGCTTGAAATCCATTTTGCTCTAAAACAAAAACCAACATCTCCCTGATAGGAGCTTCGTCATCTACGACTAGTACTTTACGTGACATTCCAATTTATCTCTTACGCTATCGAATTAGTTTTCATTATTATGACTAAGTATGACATTTTTATGAAAGTGTAACGTGTAAATTAAAATGGTGGTAAAAAAAACACAAATTAGTGACAAAAAACCTCATTAACGTCATATTTTTAAAACCTTTTTAATATTTAACGTAATAAAAAGAGATTTACGATAAATTTATAAAATAGCTAATTTTTGAAATTATCTGCTTTTTGTCGCTAGTTGAATCATTAAATAATACAAAATTAACTGGGATCATTTTTTTACTAACCAAGACTTTTTTACAGATCGATCGTTTAAAAGTAGCTTTAAAGCTATTTTAAAATTAACAAACCCGCCTGTGTAACAATCAATACGTTTAAAAATAGATCTAAATTTTACTAAGCCCAAATAAAGGATCAGATTTTTACCAAGCCGATCCACTCTCAGATCAGAGTTGTACCTAGTCAAAGCCATAAGTTGTTGATTGTTTATACAAATAAATAACGATCAAATTATCTCAGAGCCTAAAATAGCGAAAAAGTGTATTTGGCTTAGTAAAGTAATGATCCGAAAAGGCTATGTTAGTAAATGCGTGATCCCAAAGTACGGCATTGATAGTACAGCGATCTGATCAATAGAAGCCGTAACCTGCAATATAAAAAGGGCTGACATTAAAAAAGCCAGCAACAAAGTTACTGGCTTAGGGCCTGTTGACCTTTCAGGATTAAAATTTGTTCAATCTAGGGGCGATTTAATCGCGGCGTGAGGTTTGTAACCTAGCGGGCTAAGTAAAAACCGAGCAACAAAGAGTAAATTGCCCCTAGGCAGAACCCTTCGGGCAGCGCATGTTTGGCATTTATTCCACGTTATCGTCTATTTATGGGGAATAAAACCACACTGCATAGGCTCTGCCTTGCCTAAATACCAAACATATTGCTGCAAATTTAACCTCGAAAGATAAACAGGCCCTAATAATGATCAATTATAAATTGATCTATTATCTAATTTTAGGGTCTAGCTCGCCGCTTGAGTATTTAAGGTGCATTTCATCAAGTGAAATTGGCTTAATTTTACTAGCCTGACCAGAAGTGCCAAACGAGTTATAGCGTGCAACACAAATCTCTGTCATTGCTTTAGTTGCCTCAGCTAGGTATTTACGTGGATCGAAGTTAGATGGGTTTAACGCCATATGACGGCGAATTGCACCGGTAGATGCTAAACGTAAATCGGTATCAATATTTACCTTACGAACACCAAACTTAATGCCTTCAACAATCTGTTCAACTGGCACACCATAAGTTTCTGGAATTTCGCCACCATACTGATTAATAATTTCTAACCATTCTTGAGGAACTGAAGATGAACCATGCATCACTAAATGCGTGTTAGGAATACGTGCATGAATCGCTTTAATGCGATCAATCGCTAAAATGTCATCTGTTGGTGGGCGAGTAAATTTATAAGCTCCGTGCGAAGTACCACAGGCAATTGCAAGTGCATCAACATGTGTTTTATTTACAAAGTCAGCCGCTTCTTCAGGGTCTGTTAGCATTTGCTCAGTGGTTAGTAACCCTTCTGCGCCAACACCATCTTCTTCGCCAGCTTCACCTGTTTCAAGTGAACCAAGAACACCTAGCTCGCCTTCAACCGATACGCCACAAGCATGAGCCATAGCAACAGTTTCGCGCGTTACTTCTACATTGTATTCGTAGCTTGAAGGAGTTTTACCGTCGCTCATTAACGAGCCATCCATCATTACTGATGAAAAACCAAGCTGAATTGAACGCTGACATACACCTGGCGATGTGCCGTGATCTTGATGCATAACAACGGGAATATGTGGCCATTCTTCAACGGCTGCTAAAATCATATGACGAATAAATGGAGCACCAGCATAAGCACGTGCTCCAGCTGATCCCTGAACGATTACTGGGCTGTTTGTTTTGTCAGCCGCTTCCATTATTGCGCGCATTTGCTCTTGATTGTTAACGTTAAAAGCAGGTACGCCGTAACCATGCTCTGCTGCATGATCTAAAAGTTGTCGCATACTGATTAAAGCCATTGGGTATTCTCCAATTTATCGACAGTAGTTCCCTACCATCTAGTTTGAACGGATGTGTTAGTTTGGCGTTATAACAACGCCACGAAAAACCACTGCTTTGCAGTAATATTCCATCTAAATTAACTATTAAATTAGGGTGAGAGGTATTTAATAATTAATTGTCGGTGAGGGCTATTACCCCCTCACCTTACGCTACTAAAATTACTTAGCGCGCGACTCTAGCATTTCAACTGCTGGAAGTTTTTTGCCTTCTAAAAACTCTAAGAACGCACCACCACCAGTAGAAATATAAGAAACTTTATCGGCAATGCCGTATTTATCAATTGCGGCTAAGGTATCACCACCACCAGCAATTGAAAACGCATTTGAGTTAGCAATTGCTTGTGCAATAGCACGTGTGCCATTACCAAATTGGTCAAACTCGAACACGCCAACAGGGCCATTCCATACAACAGTGCCCGCATTTGCAATAATTTTTGCAAGCTTGCTCGCTGTATCAGGACCAATATCAAAAATCATATCGTCGCTTGTTACTTCGCTTACATCTTTAAGCGTAGCTACAGCAGATTCAGAAAACTCATTACCAACAACTACGTCAGTCGGTACCGGAATTTCACCATTATTAGCAATCGCTGCTGCACATAAGCGGTTAGCTTCATCCATTAAATCTGGTTCGTAAAGCGATTTACCAACTGGGCTACCTGATGCAGCAATAAAGGTATTTGCAATACCGCCACCGGTAACTAATTGGTCAACAATTTTAGAAAGTGAATCTAAAACGGTTAGCTTAGTTGAAACTTTAGAACCACCAACAATCGCCACTAATGGACGAGCTGGGTTATCAAGTGCTTTGCCTAACGCTTCTAGTTCAGCTGATAACAATGGACCTGCACATGCCACATCAGCAAATAAGCCAACGCCATGCGTAGATGCTTGTGCACGGTGAGCCGTACCAAATGCATCCATTACATATACATCACACAGTGCTGCAAGTTGCTTAGATAACGCTTCGTCGTTTTTCTTCTCGCCTTTGTTAAAGCGCACATTTTCAAAAACAACAACTTCGTTATCAGCAATATCAACACCGTTTAGATAATCTTTTTCTAAACGTACAGTTTGCTCAAGGGCATCGTTTAAGTAATCAGCTACAGGTGCTAGCGAAAACGCTTCATCATATTCCCCTTCCGTAGGACGGCCAAGGTGTGACATAACCATTACTTTAGCACCCATCTCAAGCGCTAATTTAATAGTAGGTAGTGCTGCACGAATACGCGCATCTGACGTCACTTTACCTGCTTTAACTGGTACATTTAAATCTTCACGAATTAATACGCGTTTGCCGTTTAAATCTAAATCTGCCATTTTTATGACCGACATGAACATCTCCTTAGTTAACGATACTGAACCTGAAAAATACGTTTAAAATTATTATATTAATAAATTACTTATTCACTGCCATCATAGCACGCGCGGTGTCGAGCATACGATTAGCAAAACCCCATTCGTTATCACACCATACTAATAACTTTATCAGTCGTTTGTGACTAACACGTGTTTGTGTGCCATCAATAATACAAGAATGTGGGTCGTGATTAAAATCAACCGATACAAGCGGCTCTTCGGTATAACTTAAAATACCTTCTAAGCGGTCTTTTGCTTGTGCTTTAAGTGCGCTATTTACTGCGTTTAAATCTACATCGGTATTAACCGTTACACTTAAATCCATTGCCGTGACATTTATAGTCGGTACACGTACGGCTATGGCTTCAAAACGGCCTTTAAATTTAGGTAAAATACGATCTATACCACGGGCGAGCTTTGTATCAACTGGAATAATTGATTGGCTTGCAGCGCGAGTACGGCGTAAATCATGATGATAACCATCAATCACTTGTTGATCGTTCATCGACGCATGAATCGTTGTAATAGCGCCCGACTCAATACCAAATGCATCATCTAATACTTTAATAACCGGCACAACACAGTTAGTTGTACACGAGCCGTTAGACACAATTGTGTGCTCGCTTTTAAGCTCATCGTCGTTAATGCCATACACAATCGTAGCATCAACATCGTTATCGGCCGGATGCGAAAACAACACCTTTTTAGCGCCTGCGGTAATATGTAACTGCGCATGTTCACGCGAGTGATAAACACCCGTACATTCAAGTACAACGTCTACATCGAGCGTTTGCCAAGGTAATTCAATTGGGTTTTCTTCACAAAAAAGTGCAATGGTATCGCCTGCAACACTAATGGTGTCTTCACCAAGTTTTACAGGAAAAGAAAAACGACCGTGGGATGTGTCGTATTTTAATAAATGAGCAATAGCTTCAGGATCAGCAAGTTCGTTAATCGCAACAATTTTTATATCGTCGCTCAAACCAGACTCGTATAACGCGCGGACAATATTTCGACCAATACGACCAAAACCATTAATTGCAAGTTTGATTGCCATGAAATATAAAATCCACTCTTTTAGCGTGCAGATAAAGGCAATACGCCTTTTAGATGTCTGTATTGTAATCGACCTTGCATCTGATTATAAGAGGGAAGCATTAGAAACTTTAAATTAAGGTTAAAGAGCTTAGGCATTGCAAGCTCTTCGAGGGTTCTGACTTCTTAAATTAAGTTTTTTATACTAAATTTTTCAATGCATTAATTATATCTTCTGGCTCAGAACGAGTACGATAATCAACATCAACATAACGCCAAGTCACTTTACCTTGTTTATCTAAAACAAAGGTGGCGGGGATCGGTAAAACACGACTATTACCATTATTAACCGACTCTAAATCTAGGCCTCGGTCTACTCGCATATGTTCTAATAAAAATGTGGGTACTTGCCATGCTACGCCGTAGCTTGCTGCTACATCGGCATTTTGGTCCGACAGCACTAAAAAATCCATTTTACTTATATCGCTTTCGCTCATTGAGCCATCGGGTACTTGTGGGCTAATAGCCACCAATTGTGCGCCTAATGCGTGAATTTCAGGTAAACGTGCTTGAAGCGCTTTGAGCTGTAAATTGCAGTACGGACACCAACTTCCACGATAAAAAGTAACAACCACAGGCCCTTTAGGAAGTAACTCGGTTAACTGCACCGATTGACCATGTTGATTTGGTAACTCAAAACTTGGTGCGCTTTGGTTTAAATCAAGTGCATTAGCACCTTGTTGAAACGCTTTTGCTTGTGTAATCGTTTCATCAACACCTTTCATAAAATCAGGATTACCTTTACGCCCTGCCGCTATTTTTGCCTCAGTTTGTGCTTTTAACGTGTTATTTTCATCGCTCATAATATGGCTACCTTCAAATTAATCAAAAACTTAAAGCCAGCTTACAGTACGAAAATGTATTTAAAATGAAAATTTTAGTTAGTTATTTCTAAATCAAACACCACGTTTATTGATGAGGTGATGCTTATTATTGAATTGGTACTTATTGTTTTATCTACATACCGTTTATGTTCGAAGGGGTATGAATTATTTGTATAGCCCGATAAAACTGAGTGCTTTGCATCGCCTTCATTATCACCGAAATTCGTTCGGTTTGAATTCGAATTGATGCTGTAAACTTTCCCAAGTTTAGCGCTAAATGCTTTAGCAAGCAGGTTCCCTTTAGCTATTGCATCATCTACTGCAGCTTTTGTTGCCTGCGCCTCTAACAACTTTGCTTTTGAAGATACACTCTCGATTGCTATAACATTATTTATTTTTACGCTTTGTGCAAATTCAATAAAACCATCTATTTTTTTAATATCGTTTATTGTTACTTTAACCGTTTTTAGTGCTAAGTACTTATCGCCTGAAACAGTCCCCGTTTCTGTACCAATAATATTGTATACATTGCTTTTTAAACCAGAGATAAAAACATCGTCTTGCTCAAAGCCATATTTATCGACTCCTTCTAGTAACAAGTTAATCTGGGCATCAAGATCTCGTTTAGCCTCAAGCAACGAATCTTTAGTGCTCGATACTTCAAAGGAAACTTGAGCCATATCAGGCTCAACTAATAGCTCAGCAGTCCCTTGCACTGCAATATGACGATTTGTAGGTAAGCTTGAATTAGCAAAAGAGATAAGAGGAAATAAGGTTAGAAAAATAGTGGTAATGAGTTTCATGTTACGTCCCTAAAAAAGTTCCATGCTGGGCTATGCGTAAATACTAATAAATAACAGCCAATCGTGTTTCTGCCAAATGTTTAATTAAAGCTAATCTTTTACCTCTGGCTTAATCGTTTTTTCTTTGTGTGGGTTAGGTATTAATGCTGAAATATTTTCTTGTGAAATAATAAGTAACTTATCTTGTTTATTATCATAAACAAATAAATTCCCCATTGTTGAGGCTACTATTTGAACATTTTTAATTTGAGTTACTTTACTCTTAGCAATTGGATAATTTAATGACAAGTGATAATTCATTGTTCTTTCATTTATTATATCTTTACTGTGTGAATGCGCCAACATAGTAGGGTATGTAGATATTATAAGTCCTAAAAATAACATGACTGAGTAACTAGGTTTTAATAAATAGAACGGGTAACCAAAGCCATAATAAAGTTTTTTTAAAACGGTTGTTTTACTAGGATCTGGCATATGTCCTGAGCGCCAATTTAAATAAATTGCTGTTAAAACGATGATCGCAGTATAAAGAGTAACAAGTAAAGGATTTGAAATCAGTGCCAGTAAAAAGTCACTTATTTCAATGAAGTTGAATACATCAACCGAGAAGTTATTAAGTAAAACGTAAAGATACACAACACCTGATAAACTACCCAGTAAGTAAAGAATAGTAAGAAACACACCAAAATTATTGTGGATGTACTTTTTAACTGCTTTAAGGTCATTGTTTAACTGGTTGTAATACTTACTGGCGGCTTCAATTACCATAATAAATCCTTTTAAAATTCTTATCTTAACAAAATAATTAGTAAATGCTGTAGTTTTGTTAAATTATTGACCTCAACTGCAACTCTTTGCCACGGCTTATTTGATGGCACTGAGCTAGCAGTAACTCCGCAGTGGCTTGTGCGTCAGTGAGGGCATGATGGCAATGATAGCTTGGTAACTCATAACGTGTGCGGCATGCATTAAGGGTTAAATCATCTTGTTTTATTTCAGTTGAATGATGGAGTAAGCGCTTTTGTTCAATATGGAGTGTGTCGATTATGAGTTTAGGACGTGTAGTTATATTGGCATTTTTAAGCGCTATTTTTAAAAAGCCCCAATCGAGCATGGCATTATGAAACACTAAAATACAGTCGCTAAAATGGCAGCTCAATTGCGTTAATATACTGCACAAGCTCTGTCCTTTTGTTATAGCATCGTCGCTAATTCCATGAAAAACAGGACTTTGCTCAAGGCTTTTTACGTCTTTATTTATAAGGTGCTGCGACTCGCTCATTTTTATACATTGGTTATCTATTATCACCCACGCTACCGATACAATTTCGTGCTGTTTTGCATCAAGCCCAGTGAGCTCTAAATCAATCACCAAATAACGTTGTTGTAAGGCATTTTTGCCTAGTAATTTACGGCGCTTTAAATACCGAGTGAGTAGCTTTTTTACCATGTTAGTAATCCATCATTATAAACTGCCGCGAGCAAACTTAAACGCGGCGGCTTGCTGCGCTTGTTTAACAAGGTAAAACGCTTCTTTTAGTTGATGGCGCTCTAGTGAGTTTAATTTATTAGGATTAATACAATTACTCGGTAAGCCCTCTTCGTTTATTTGTGTACTCAAGCGCAACTGCGTTAAGAACCGCCAGCAGTCTTTTAGGTTGTATATATCTTCTTTGCTGATCAGTTTATATTTTAGTAGTGCGTCTAATCGTTCTTGCGTGTTGGCGCGCCTAATACCCGCTTTTAAAGCGTATAACCGCACTATGTCATTTATAATTACGACACCGCGTTTTTTTAAATCTATGTATTTATTATTTTGATCTGTTTTTTCTGTTTTAAATTTATTAAATAAACCAATTGGCACGCTGTTGCTGCTTATGTCGGTTGCCATTGCGGCATAGAATAAGTCGTTACGCGATATACGAATTAGTTGCTCGCAAAAAGCCGTGTATAAAGCGTTTGAACCTTCAATAAATCGCAGGTCAAAAAATATCTTACAGTTAAGCATTGCATTGGGTGTGGGGCTTTTTATCCATTTAAAAAAGCGCTCGCTCCAGTCGTTTACGCTCATTCGGCACTCATCGCTGCTTGCCATAATATTACCTGGGCAACGCCTAATGCCGCACTCAACTAAATTCTCACATACAAACTCTCCCATGCTTTTAAAGTAAGCGTGTTGTTCGGGGATTAAGTCGTTAGGGAGTAATAAGCCGTTATCTTGATCCGAATGCAGGGTTTGTTCTTCGCGTGCTTGCGAGCCAAAGCAAATAAAACTAAAGCTGGTTGGCGCTGCGCCATGCTCTTCTTGAAATAAGTGAATAAGGCGCGATGTAAGCGCATCGGTTAAACCACTGAGTAATTTACCAATTAATGATATGTCGTCAATGTTGTACGAAAAACTACGCAAAAGTTCGGGAATTTCTTTAGCGTAGCGTTTTAAATCAGTAACAGTATGCGCTTTATATATGCGCCCTATAAGCTGTACGGGGTCACTTTTTTGTTGGCGCAGTAAATCGGTGCTGGTTATCATCCCTATCGGGTTATGGTTTTCGTCAAGCACGGGCAAATGATGAATATTGTATTTAAGCATTAAGTGCAGCGCCGAAAACACCCGGTTATTTTCAAATATAAACTTGGGCTTGGCGGTCATAATACTGCTTACTGCGTCTTGTGGATCTACTTCGTCGGCAAGTACTCGGTTACGTAAGTCGCGGTCGGTTACCACCCCTACTAAGTGCGCGTGCTGCGTTATCATTATTGACGATACGCCATGCTCTTTCATTTTTTTAGCACTTTGCCTAATACTTGCATCGGGCGTAAGCGTAATGGCGGTGCGGGTCATCAGCTCTGATATTTTACGTTCAGACCAACTATCGTTTTTACTTTTATAATGCGATGACAACAACCGGTTAGCATGAGCGCGTACAAAATATTGCTCAAACGATTTATATTCTCTGCGTAAAAAATCAAAGTGCGTTTGAGAGAGCATATACACTATGCCCTCTTTTTGTACTTCCAACCTATTTTGAATTGCCTCACCGGTTAACAGCGACGGAAAACCAAAATAGTCACCTTGCGCTAAGCGTGTAACAACATCGCCCTTACCATCAACTAGGTCATACAAACCAGAGCGAATTAAAAACAGTTTAGGGTTTTCACTTTGTAACCACTGAGTTTGGTTTTCGCGGGTGAGGTAAATAATATCAAGATGATTTACAAAGTATTCGTATGCGCTGCTATCAAGCATGGTAAAAGGCGCTTGTAAACAAACGTATTGGGCTATTTCTTGTTGTTCTACACTCATTGTATTCGCTCTTTAAATGGTGGTGTACCAATCTAATGTACTTATTTATTAAACAAATAAAAAGCCCGACTAAAGTCGGGCTTTTGGTGCTTTATGTTTTGTAAACTATATCTATAAATGTTGCCTAGTGATCGTGCGCTTCAGCTGACCCTTTAGGGTTACGAATACCTTCTACCATTTCTTGAATTTCAACTGGTGTTGGTTTAGTAAATTTAAGAACAACTGCAGCAACTGCAAAGTTAATAATCATACCAATTAAGCCAATACCTTCAGGCGAAATACCTAAGAACCAGTTTTCAGGGCTGTTTAGCTCTGGGCTTACAAACTTGAAGAAGATAATATAAGCAGCGGTAAAGCCAATACCCGTTACCATGCCTGCAATTGCGCCCTCTCGGTTCATTGTTTTAGAGAATATACCCATAATAATTGCTGGGAAGAAACTCGCTGCCGCCAGGCCGAATGCAAATGCCACTACCGATGCCACAAACCCAGGCGGGTTAATACCAAAGTACGCGGAGATAACAATAGCGACCATGGCTGCCAACCTCGCTGCAAGTAACTCTTGCTTGTCGGTAATATCGGGCTTGAGAGTTCGCTTGAGTAAATCGTGCGAAACGGAGGTCGAAATAACCAGTAGTAAACCTGCTGTTGTAGAAAGTGCAGCGGCAATACCACCAGCAGCTACAAGTGCGATTACCCATGCTGGTAAGTTAGCAATCTCTGGATTTGCTAATACCATAATGTCGCGGTCTACGTTTACTTCGTTAGCACTGTTCGGATCGGTTATTTTACCCGCCGTGTAGAACATTTTGCCATCGCCGTTTTTATCATTAAATGTAATTAAACCTGTGCGTTCCCAGTTTTTAATCCATCCTGGTGCTTCTGCGTAAGCTGTACCGCTACCGTCTTTACCATTAATAGTATCAACCATGTTTACGCGAGCAAAGGCTGCAACCGCAGGTGCTGTAGTATAAACAATCGCGATGAACACAAGTGTCCATGCTGCAGAAATACGCGTGTCTTTTACGCGAGGTACAGTGAAAAAGCGAACAATTACATGTGGTAAACCAGCAGTACCTACCATTAACGCGCCAGTAATAGCGAACACGTCAATCATGCTCTTAGAGCCTTCGGTATATTGCGCAAAACCAAGTTCAGCGCTTAAGCCGTCTAGTTTATCAAGTACGTACACGCCATCGCTGCCAATTAATGTGGCACCAAAACCGGTTTGTGGGAAAAAGTGACCCGTCATCATCATCGAGATAAAAATGGCTGGTACAAGGTAGGCAAATACAAGTACACAATACTGCGCTACTTGTGTGTAGGTAATGCCTTTCATGCCGCCAAGTACCGCATAAAAGAATACAATCACCATACCAATGTAAACACCGGTTTCAATTTCTACTTCTAAAAAGCGTGAAAATACGACGCCTACACCACGCATTTGCCCTGCAATGTAAGTAAAACAAATGAATATGGCACATACAATTGCCACTAAACGCGCGGTGCGTGAATAGTAACGGTCGCCAATAAAGTCAGGAACAGTAAACTTGCCGAATTTACGTAAGTAAGGCGCTAAACACATGGCTAATAGTACATAACCACCTGTCCACCCCATTAAGTAAACGCTGCCATCGTAACCTGCAAACGAAATAATACCCGCCATTGAAATAAACGACGCGGCACTCATCCAATCGGCAGCCGTTGCCATACCATTAGCAAGAGGAGGTACGCCGCCGCCTGCTACATAAAACTCTTTAGTTGAACCCGCACGGGCCCAAATTGCTATGCCGATATAAAGCGCAAAGCTTAAACCAACAATTATAAACGTGAGTGTTTGAACATCCATTGCTTAGCTCCTATTCGTCTACGCCGTATTTTTTATCTAACGTATTCATTTTGAAAACGTACACAAAAATCAAAGCAACAAAGGTATAAATCGCGCCTTGCTGGGCGAACCAGAAGCCAAGTTTAAACCCAAAAAAACGCACTTCATTAAGTACATCAACCAGTAATATGCCAAAGCCGAAAGACACGATAAACCACACTGCTAATAGTTTAAATAACAGCGAAATGTTTTCTGCCCAATAAGCTTTTGCTTGTTCTTCATCTTTAAAAGCCATTTTTGTTTTCCCCTTTAAGCACCGCAATATCGCGATGAGTGGTTTTTTATCTTCGCTTACCAATTTAGCAACGCTGGTTACATATTGAATTGAGACCATAGTCGTAACAGCTTATTAACGTTTACGTAAACTGTATTTATCATTCAAACGTATTTTATACATTTTCATTTTATTTCAATTGGTTAGCTTAATTTTTTGAATTGGCTTTACTATTAAATTGGTAAGTTGTTTATTAATGCGACATTAGTCTAATGCTTGAGATGATTTTATTTTTGTTATTAATATTCAATAAGATAGAAATAAAATGAAAGTTTTATTTTAAATTCAAGCCTCACACTTAACCTCAGTTCTGGTATTGTGTTAATCCCTCATAGGGTTGAGGGACTATTTAAAATAATAAGGTTTAATAACAACATGACTGCCGTACTCATTATTGTTGCTTTAAGTTATATAGGTGTGCTGTTTTGGCTCGCCAATTGGGGCGATAAAACAACCCCTTTGGCAAAGCGTATTAGCCATCACCCTTTTGTGTATTCACTCTCACTTGGGATTTACTGTACCTCTTGGACTTACTACGGCTCAGTGGGTACAGCCGCCACCAGCAGTTGGAGTTATTTGCCAATATTATTGGGCCCTGCGCTGCTGTTTTTATTCGGCCAAGGGTTTTTACGTAAGCTGGTACTGGTAAGCAAAAAACAAAACATAACCACTATTGCTGACTTTATTTCAGCTCGTTACGGCAAACGCCAAACTACCGCGATTATGGTTACTGTTATTGCGCTGCTGGCGACTATTCCCTACATTGCACTGCAATTAAAAGCGCTTAGTACCAGCTTTTTACTTTTGCAAAACAGTAATAAAATATCAGGCGATATGCTCGCGCTTTCTGCCACATTAATTATGGCCTTATTTGCAATATTTTTTGGTACCCGCAAAGTGGACGTAACAGAGTATCGCTCTGGGTTAATGCTTGCTGTCGCGTTTGAATCAATGATTAAACTTATTGCACTTATTGCTGTAGCAGGACTTGCTGTTTACACCTTATTTAATATGCCAGAGCCTACTTCAAATAAAGTAACCGAGTCGATTTGGGCCCATTGGAGCGACTTTAACTTTTTTAGTTTTAACTTTATTGGCCAGTCTTTAATGGCTGCGGCGGCTATTATATGTTTACCACGCCAGTTTCATGTAACCGTGGTCGACAATCAAAACAAACGCCACTTACTTACCGCTCGCTGGGCTTTCCCGCTGTATTTACTATTAACTGCCGCAATGATTTTACCTATTGCGACTGCGGCTATTCATCCTGAAATTGGCAGCGGCTATTCACCCGACAGCTTTGTACTTGCCCTACCGTTAATTAACGACAACGCCTTTTTAACCACCTTTGTATTTATAGGTGGTTTATCGGCCGCCACCGCAATGATAGTGGTAGCAACGCTTACATTAAGCACGATGATTTCAAACGATGTGGTATTACCCCTAATGCTACGTCGTAAATTTAAACGCAACTTAATTACCACCAGTTATAAGTCTCGCATTTTACTTGTAAGGCGCTTTGCTATTGCAGGCATATTAATTTTGGCCTATTTCTATCAGCAATGGTTTGGCCATAGCAGCGCACTGGCAAGTATGGGCTTAGTTGCTTTTTCACTTGTTACTCAATTATTACCCGCTATTGTGGGCGGCTTATACTGGCGAAAAGGCCATGCTTATGGGGTTTATGCAGGTTTAGTTGCGGGCTTTATTTGCTGGGTACTATTTTTAATGCTGCCAATACTCGATGCCGGTGCAACGCTTGATAGCGAGCTACAACAAACGCTTATAACACGCGGAACCTTGATAGCTTTGTTTGCCAATATTGGGTGTTATATTAGTTTTTCACTTGGGGCTGAGGAGCGCTTAATTGATAAGATTCAGGCAGCTGCTTTTGTTAACCCTAAAGATCAGGCTATTTTATCAAGGCGCTTAAATAAAGACGTAAAAGCCACTGTTTACGACTTTAAAATACTACTGCAAACCTTTTTAGGTATTCAGCGCAGCCAACAAGTATTGGCGCATTACGCACTCGCCCATCACTTAAGCGATAACAACGCACACCCAGAGCCTGAATTTATAGCCTACTGCGAACGCGCGTTAACAGGCGTGCTTGGCGCATCTTCCGCGCAAGCATTAATACATACGGTATCGTCGGGTAAGCGTATGGCGTTTGAAGAAGTTGTAAACTTTTTTGACGAAACCACACAAGCGCTGCAATTTAATCAAAATCTGTTATTTACCTCACTCGAAAATTTAAGCCATGGTATTTCAGTTGTCGATAAAGATTTAAAGCTAGTAGCTTGGAATAAACGCTACAGCGAAATGTTCGGCTACCCTGAAGGATTTTTAGAAGTAGGCCAACCCATAGAAGATATTATTAGATACAACGCTAACCGTGGTGAATGTGGCCCTGGCGAAATAGAACGCCAAGTAGAAAAACGTGTGCAGCATTTAAAATACGGCAGCTCGCATCACTTTATTCGCCACCGTCGTAATGGCCAAGTATACGAAATGATTGGTAATCCGCTGCCCGATGGCGGATTTGTTACCAGCTTTTCGGATATTACCAATCACATAAGTACGCAAAATGCACTTGAAGAAGTAAACATGGATCTTGAAAACCGCATAGAAGCGCGAACTCAAGAAGTACAAACCATTAATAGAGACTTACAAGCTCAAATAGATAGCCGTGTACAAACCGAGCAAGCACTTACTTTAGCCAAACGAGAAGCAGAGCAAGCCAACGACAGTAAAACGCGCTTTTTAGCACTGGCGAGCCACGACATTTTACAGCCGTTAAACGCAGCACGTTTATACCTTGCTGCCATTGACGAAAAGCAACTCGACAGCACTAACCAAAACAGCTTTGAAAAATTAGGCGACAGTCTTGATTCAACCGTGCACTTAATGTCGGCACTACTTGAAATAGCCAAGCTAGAACAAGGCGCTATGACCCCAACCCCTCGCCACTTTTATATTGAAGATATTTTAGCGCCACTGCAAAGTGAATACGCTATTTTATCAAGTGATAAAGGCCTTAAGCTTAGTGTGCGTTCACACCAACAAATTGTGCACAGCGATATAACCTATTTACGCCGAATTATTCAAAACTTGGTCTCTAATGCAGTTAAATACACCGATAATGGCCGTGTATTAATTGCCTGTAGGAACCGAAAGCACAATTTACGAATAGAAGTATGGGATACAGGCCCTGGTATTAGCGAAGTAGAGCAAGCTAAAATATTTAATGACTTTTACCGTGTTGAGTCGGGCGATAACAAAGGCGTAGGCTTAGGCTTAGGTGTTGTAAAACGTATGGCTGACTTATTAAGTTTGCCGCTTGATGTGCATTCTGAGCCAAATAAAGGTAGCCGTTTTAGCATTGAAGTACCTTATGGCGACGAGCAGTTTGTACAACAAAAAAGTACTACAAACAGCCCAATAGAAAACCGTGCAGCAATTAATATTGTTGCCGTAGACGACGACCCTGAAAACCTAGCTGCAATGGCAAGCTTACTTAAAAAGTGGCAAGCTAATTACACGCTATTTGATAATGTAAATAATGTACTGGCGCACGCTAAAGAAAACGGTGCACCCGATGTTATTTTAATGGACTACCAATTAGGCAATGACTGCGATGGCATAACGCTAATTAAAACCCTGCGCGAAATTTGGCAAAGCCAAGTACCCGCTATTTTAATTACCGCAGTACGCGACACCGAGCTTAAACAAGAAACCAAAGCCGCTAATATTCATTATTTAAGTAAGCCAATTAAACCGGGCAAACTAAAAGCACTGCTTAATCACAGTACATAATAAGCGAGTAAAAAGTGTTCTTGTTAAAAGCTATCAAGTAATAGCGTAAAACAAAAAGCCCAGAATCTTCACTGGGCTTTGCTTTATAAAGTGTTCAAAAGTTAAACTGGATTTACTCGGCTTCTAAGCTTTTGGAATAACCAACTTAACCCCACCAACGAAAGTCCTAATCCAATAAACGAAAGCGCTTTAAGTAAGCCCTCCAAGTTAGCCATATCAATTAAAAACACTTTAACAATAACTGCAGCTAGTAAGCCTAAGCCGATTTTTTGTATTAATAACTGGTTTTTTAAATGACCAAAAATAACAGTACCCGCCCCCATTACTAACCAAATAACAGAGTAGCTATAAAGCTCTGCATTACTTGTGCCTTTTGATAAGTAAATATAAGGCCCTTGCCAGTATTGGCGAATAAAGCTGTTTATTGCCAATAATATAAACCCACCCGCAACGGCCAATATAAATGGCGTAGCTTTAGCGTTTATTGGTTTTACAAGCTTGGCCAGCCAAAGCGTTAATCCTGCAGGTACTAACCACAATAGTAATAACCAGTTAAATATTGGCAGCTCACCTATGTAAAGTGATTCAAATAATGGGTTGTCGTCAAGCAGTGTTTTAATAGCAAAAAGCCCTGCTAACCCTACAAGTGCAAAGCCCGCCACTTGGTATAACTTAGCTAAAGTACCGGCAAGTTTTGCTCTGTGTAAATACACACACCCTAATGCCAGCCAGTTATAGGTAAGGAGTATTTGTTCGTAAAAGTTAAGTGAATCAAATTGCGGATAATGCCCTACTAACTGATAACTTGTTTCGGTGGTAATAAAAAGTGCTAAACAATGAAGCGCTGCACCTTCGAGCCATATTTTCAGTTTTGATGAGTCAAAGCACTTAGCTGCGGCAAAAAATAACGCAATACATAACGGATAAACCACAATGCTCCAATGCAAACCAAATACAGTGAGTGCATCGTAACTTGGCGTCCAAGGTGAAAGCGTAAGGCGCAGTAATAACGCAGCAACCAAGGCTTTTATAGGCCAATGTGGCATAGGCACGCTATAGCGTTTAATAAGTACGCTTATAAGTAATACTTGTACAGCAAGAGCAATGGTTAGGCCGCTGTCACTTAGTAGCATGGTAATTGCTAACGTAATATTGGCATTAGCGCCTACCCAATAAGTAAAACGCTGAAATAGCGTTGTATTATGTTGCGCGAGCTTTATTAAAATAGCGGCGACTACAAACAATACAACGGCCCAAAGTGGATATGCAGTACTTAACGCGGAATTAGGAATAAGCGTATATAAAGTCGCTATCATTACAAATACACTAAATGCCCCCGTAATATGAAACGCTAAACGCTTAATCTGTTTTTTACCGTAATAAAGCCCAAAAGCGGTAAGTAACAATCCGAGTAATAAACCCAAACCATACTCATTTTTGAATATAAAGAGTGCGTCATCAAATAGGTTTGGCGAAAGATGCGTGCGTTCAGCGCCTATCATCAATAGCGTTGAAATAACTAACGCTACACCCTGCCAAATATCCCAACGGCTATTTTTAAGGACTAAAAACAACACCAATACAATACTCAACACGCCGATTGTTTGCCACTGCATATCAAAGTGACTTATTAGCATGGTAAATATTAAGGGCGCCATAAAGGCGAGTAATAATGCATGATCTGGAAGCACTTTAAGTAAGCGTTTTAAACTGTGCGGGCGATGTTCAATAACATTCAGTTTTAGACCTAAGCGCGGTATAGCAATTAACCCAATAATACTAAGTAAAGCAAATGCTCCCATTAACCAAACGGTATTAATTTTAAGTAATGTAAAACCAACTAAATACCAACCAATATGCCCTGCCCATAATAAATACCACAACCAAGCTCGCTGTACTTTATGTGCAACTAACGCAGCCGACAAACTTACAAAGCCAACATACATAAATAATGAAAACAAGTTACCACTGCCAGTGCTAACCCATATTGGTACACTATAAGCGCCAATAATACCAAGCACGGCCAATAGCGGGCCGAGCCTAAGCGCCATTGCACTTGCACTAATCGCAATAACTGCCAGTGCAAAAAATGCCACGGTAGGGCTAAGCATATCGTAGCTACTGTAAGCTAAAAGCGTTAAAGCAAAACAGGTAATAAACCCGCCGCTTGCAAGCGCTGCGGGTATGTAATTATTAAAGCCTTCAAATACAATGCGTTTATGGTGTAAATAAGCTGCGGCTGCAATTAGGCCAAGCCCAAATAAGCCACCTAAACTCAACCTCATTACAGGCGATAGTAATCCCGCTTCTAAGCTATATTTAGCTAAAAATATGCCCCCAAACGCAAGCGCTATTGCGCCTATCCAGCTCATCCAGTTCTCTTCAAACCCTGCGCGTAATTTATTAAATAGTAATTCTATGGCTGATGCTTCAGCTGGTTTGGCTTTTTTAGAAGGCGCTGATGGCTGATTTATTACAGGTGGCGACACGCTTTGGGACGTTAAGTTTGGCTGTGTTTTATGAGCAATTGGCTCTGATCTTGAAAGCGCTGCCTGAGCCGTAGATGCTTCACTTTGAGGTTCACTTTGCGATATCGATTTATGTGTTTGTAGATGTGTTATTTTGGCCCTTAAAACAGCAACTTCTTGTTTTAATCCATTTAACTGCACTAGCGCTATTAAGCCGCAAATAGCACCGGCAACTACAACCAATATTACTATGACGGCTAACCCAACTAAATCATCCATGGCACACTCTTATTAATTATTATGCCCTGAGTGTACCTAATTATTAATGAGTAGGTAAATTTTGTTCAATAAAAAAGCCTAAGTACTTAAAGTGCTTAGGCTTTATGCTACTTAATATGTTTAGATTTATTCAACACTATCGGTAATAGTGCGCTCTAGGGTCATTTTATAACCTGAGCTTGTTGTTTCATCATGCTCTAAAATCAATATGTAGTTACCCTCTTGTGTAAAGTCCATATCGCTTTGCTGAATAAGCACAATTTGCTGGCCATTATCTTCGTAAACAACATAAACCGTGTAAATTTCGTTATCTACAACCTGTTCTTCTTGGTCATACTTATCTAGGCCATCGACTACGTTACTGGTGTCGTCTACTGTTTCGCCGTTAAGTGTAAAGTACACATCTACATCTGAAACCGATTGCCCTGCATAGCTTTCAATTAGGTTTACAACCGATACCGTATGGCTGTAACTACTTGGTGTTAGGTTTTCTTCAACGCTCATCATACGTAAACCGTTATCAACGTCGTTATAAAAAATACCCACCGCACTTTGCTCACGCTCTAGCGTCATTAAAAAGTTATCAGCTAGTTTTGTACCTTCTTCGTCGTACATCGCTACGCTGTAACTATTAGGCGAAAGTTCAACATAATCGGTATAAGAGTCACTAGCAACTGTATTTGTTGTGTTTACAGTTGTACCGCGTGTAGCAGAAAAGCTTACTGGCGAGTAGTCATCAACCGTATTTATAAAACGTAATTGCCCCAGGGCAGATTGATGTTTAAGCTCAGTAACGTAGTTATTATCGGTTACTACATCAAGCGTAATACCGCCTTCTTCTGTAGCGTAACTTGGACGGATCATTGCTACATAGCTTGCTTCATCGTATAAATAAACAGATGACGACTCGTACACAACATCACTGCTGCCCGCTTCTGTTATGTAAATAGTGTAATAGCCTTCATCAATGCTTTGCAGATCTAACTCACTTAAATATTGAGCCGATGAAAAAAGTGTCGCGCTTTCAAATACGCCATCATCAGTTGCTAAATAAATATCGTAGTTAGTATCCTCCCCTGCAATATTGTAAAACCCTAAGTTAAACTCACCCGTATCGCTTGTAATAGGTACGCTAAGCTCTGTAAATGTAGGCTCATCAAAGTTGCCGCTCATTATTACTAACTGTGTTTTGTCGCCTTTAATAGAAATTTCTTGGTCGCTAATTGTTATATAGCTGTCGTTAGCATCTAGGTATTCAAAACTTACATCATAAGTGCCTGTGCTGTAGTTATGGCGAGTAGTTACATCGGCAAAATCAGCGCCTGAGCGCTCTGTTTCTTCAACAAACAAACGTGTGTATGGGCTATTGTAAGAGCCGTTATACAATTGGATGTAACCTGTAGAGCTTGAGCTATCATCAGAGCCGCAGCCCGACAAAATAGTAATTAGACTTAAGGGTAATGCAGCTTTTAAAAGGGAGTTGGTCATAAAGGTTATTCCTTATTATTAATATCCCCATTATGACCCAAACATTCTATTTTAATTTCATGATTTACAAAGCATTACCCTCACTGACATTTCCTTACGAAAACGTTAAAAAGTGTAGTAAATGTGCAAACAATAAGGACGTGTTTTTATATAATTAAAAACGCTTACGGGGCAATTTCAAAACGATCTCGGCCACTCTTCTTAGCTAAATATAAAGCTTGATCAGCGCGCTTCATTACTTTATCTAAAGGCTCATTAGGCGTTTGCATTGCAACACCTATACTTACTGTTAAGTGGCGAGAATTTTGAACATTTATGGTGTGCGCAAGATCAATTAATTGCTGCGAAAAATCACATGCTTGCGTCATATTATTTGTAGGCAAGTATCCACCAAATTCTTCACCACCGAGGCGAGCAAATTTGTTTTGGTGCGTAAAAGCATTGTCGTATTTAGTTGCTAGTTCTTTAAGCACTACATCACCAACATCATGACCAAATTCATCATTAATTGCTTTAAAGTGGTCTATATCTACAATTAAAATAACGTAAGGTGAGTGCTGAGCATCTTTAGCGTGCTGATAAAAATAACGCCTGTTATGTACCTTGGTTAAATCATCAATAATTAGCTCACGCGCTAATCGATTATTAATACTTTGTACAAAGCGCATCGTTTTAAATAAACCATAGGAAGTTAAAAGCATGCCGCTGGTTCTGCATAAATCTTCAAAATAAATACTTACCCAGTAAGGCTGTATCACTATCTCATCGATTAAATCAGCTGTATTACCCATGGACCAGAGCATTAATCCGAGAGTCGAAAATGTATATGCAAGCTTTGAAAGTTTGGAGCACTGAACCATCCAAAATAAAAAAATAAGAACAATTAAATTAATAAAATCAGTTGTAAAACCGTAAACATTATTTTGAACTTGTAAGGGAGGAAAGTTAGTTAGGGAGTAGGCTGAAAAAATAACAATATAAGCTAATAAAAATATGCTTACAGTTTTATTTTTCCAGCTCATTTTAAAAAAATTAGAAAGCCTGATAGTGAGTTTTACAGTTTCAATCATACTAACCCTAAGCTTTTCGATACTATATTAAAAAACTATAGCACATTACCAAAAAGGCTTATTAGAATAAGGTGGTTAATAACCTTTAATAATGAGCTTAAATCACCAAGCTTAATCCCCAAACTCCTAACACAAGTAACGTTATTAAAACCATTGCCTTAGTTTTGTGTTTACTAATGATTCGCTCAGCTTCATTACCTGCATAATAAACAATAATAGCCAGACCAAAGTAACGAATAGAACGCGCAATACCCGAGGCCAACAAAAACAGCCAAATAGAGTACTTAGTCGCGCCAGCTGCAAGCATCGCTATTTGAAACGGAATAGGCACTATGCCTAGTGTTATTACAAACCAAAAACCTTGATCTTGCATTTGCTGTTTAACGCTTTCAAATTGCTCAGGGCTCGAAAACGTATTAATAATCCAATCGCCAACCGCATCAAATAAATAATAACCCAACGCATAACCAAACAATGCGCCCACTATGCAGCCCAAGGTCGCCATTAATGCTATAAGCCATAGCTTTTCTCGACGAGCCTGCATAAGAGGCACAAGCACTGCTTCAAGTGGAATAGGAACTATGGTTGACTCTAAAAACGACGCCACTGTAATACCGCTAAGCATATGCTTAGAGTCAATAAAATTACGCGTTTTTTCTTTTAGCTTTTTTTGAATGGCCATAGTAAATCCTTTTCACTTATCAGTAAGAACAAGAGTATTCAATAAGCCAATAATTACACATTTAGGTTAATACACGCTGAAAACAGTGTACTAAATTTATCAGGTCCTAGGGCGTATTGATCTTTGTGGATTGAAATTTGTTCAATCTAGGGGCGATTAAATCGCGGCGCGAGGTTTGTAACCTAGTGGGCTAAGTAAAAATCGAGCAAAGCTTCCGCGTCCTGCTCACGCCCCTTACCTACATCCATGTAGGCAACAAAGAGTTAATCGTCTCTAGAAAGAACCCAGAGGGCAGCGCATGTATGATATTTATGCTGCGTTATCGCCTTATTTATGGGGAATAACCACACTACATAGGCTCTGCCTTGCCTAAAAACCAAACACACAGCTGCAAATTCAACCACCAACGATCAATACGCCCTACTGCATTAACAAATTAGTAATATCCATAAGAATATTTTATTATGTGCCCATGCAGTTAGATTCCCTATCACAGTAGTTATTAATTTATGCAAAGTGCGCGTTTTATTCCCTTTAGAAAGCAAGATATTGTTGATATGTGTAGCGAAGAGCTTAAAAGCAGTACACAAAAAACATCGTTTAAACAATTTTGCGATTTACTAGCAAGCCTTATTCATTACGATTACCACTCAACACTTGAGTCACTTAAAAACAACTACGCCCCTTTTGATCCCAACAGTGACACGCGATCGTTAGCGCCAGTATCGGCGGATCAAAAAGCGCAGTGCCAACATGAGTTTGCTAAAGATTTTGCTAAGGTGCTTAATGCCGCTAATTTTGAAGTGATCACCAATGAAGACTTACAAGATGCATTAAACGAAGAGTCACTATTTAAGGTGCGCCTTGAAGTTGAATTTGACGACTTTGAAGAAGTGGTTTTTTATCGCCGTGGCGAGTCGCAACTCACTGAAACTATTACCAGCTTTTGGGGCCTTCGTAAAAAGCCGCTGCACTTTACTAATTACGACCGTGTTGCCGTGTTTATTCGCTTTAAAGATAGCGCTTATTTTGAAGCTAAAAATAAAACGCCAATGGGATTTGAGCCAAGCTCAACCATAGTAAAGCTGTTTCAAAATGTGCCAAAGGCCGATCTCGAAATGCTATTTCCTAATAGCGAAGTACGCATGCGCCCTATTGATAAAGCAATTATTGGCTCATCGGCTTTAGTTGGCGGTGCAGTGGTACTTATAACCAAACTTGGCGCATCAATCGTATTATTGCTTGCTCTGTTTGCTTTTTGGGGTGGTTTTAGAAGTGAAGCTGTAGAAATGACCCAACAACATTTTATTACCTTTGCTATTGGCATGGGAGTATTTGGCAGCTTTATTTTTAAAGAATGGAGTAAGTTTAAAAACCGTAAAATTAAATTTATGAAAGCGCTTAGCGATAACCTCTACTTTAAAAACCTTGATAATAACGCGGGTGTTTTTCACACGCTTATTGACGCTGCCGAAGAAGAAGACATAAAAGAAGCCCTGCTTGCGTATACCTTTTTACTAAAATCAGAAAGCGGCTTAACCGCCCAAACGCTTGATGAACAAATAGAGCATTGGTTTAAAAACAAATACCAGTGCGATCTTGATTTTGAAATTAGCGACGCACTTGAAAAGCTGGTACGTATGCGTTTGGTAACGTGTACTAGTGATGTGTATAGCGCAATAAATTTAGAACACGCAAAAACGATATTAGATGAGCGTTGGGATAATCTGTTTCAATATAATTAATGTAGTATTTTTGCTAAATAATACCCAAATAAAAAAGCAGCTGTAAGTACAGCTGCTTTTTTTATTACATTATCAATAGCTAGTATTTAAGCTAATTCAGCTTCTGCTTTTTTAGTAAATTTAGAATGTACTAACTTATAAAGCGCGGGCAAAATTAACAGTGTTAGTAATGTTGATGAAATAATCCCGCCAACCACTACTGTGGCGAGAGGTTTTTGCATTTCAGAACCCGTTCCCGAATTAAGCGCCATAGGTATAAAGCCTAAACTTGCCACCAGCGCAGTCATCAATACTGGGCGCAGGCGCTGTAATGCACCGCTGTGAATTGCATCAAACAAGCTTAAACCATCGCTTCGTAACTGCTTAATAAACGACAGCATAACCACGCCGTTTAATACCGCTACACCGCTTAGGGCAATAAAGCCGACACCTGCTGATATTGAAAGCGGCATATCGCGCAGCAATAACGCAAGCACACCACCCGTTAATGCCAGTGGCACACCACTAAATATAATCAATGAATCACGAAGCGATCCAAAGGCACTGTACAGTAAGCCAAATATAAGCAGTAAAGTGACCGGTACGACCAACGACAATCGCTTACTTGCCGATTGTAGCTGCTCAAACGTGCCGCCGTATTCAAGCCAATAGCCACTTGGTAAGTTAAGTGATTCATTCATACTTGCTTGCGCATCACTTACAAAGCTTGCTAAATCGCGCCCCTCTACATTGGCAGTTACCACGACGTTGCGCTTACCACTTTCGCGGTTTATTTGATTAGGCCCTTTTTCAATGCTGATTGTCGCTACTTCGCCAAGCGGTACAAATGCAAGTTCTGGGTTACTATCTTTAGGTAAAGCTACTGGCAAACGAGCAAGTGCTGATACATCGCTAGACCAACGCTTATCAAGGCGCACTAATAACGAAAAACGTTTATCACCTTCGTAAATTAGTCCGGTTTGCACACCACCAACAGCGGCGGTAAGTGTCTGTTGAATATCGTTTACGCTTAAACCCAATAACGCCATGTGGTCACGCATTGGTGTTACCGAAAGTGTTGGCAATCCTTCCATTTGCTCCAAACGTACATCGGTAGCGCCTGCAATATTACGCATTAGCCCTGTGGCTTTTTCGCCAAACTCTTTAAGTACGCTTAAGTCGTCACCATAAATACGCAGTGCCACATCGGCGCGCACGCCAGCAATTAACTCGTTAAAGCGCATTTCTATTGGTTGTGTAAATTCGTAATTATTACCAGGGACATCGTTAACACGGGTACGAATTTGCTGAACCAATTCTGCTTTAGTAAGTGCTGGATTAGGCCACTCATCTTGCGGTTTGAGTATTAAAAAAGTATCGGCAACATTAGGCGGCATAGGATCGCTTGCTACATCGGCAGTACCAATTTTTGAAAATACGTTAGCAACCTCAGGCTGATCTAATATGGCTTGCTCAAGTTCTTTTTGCATTTGCACAGATTGCTCAATACCAGTGCCGGTAATTCGCAGCGCGTGCATAGCAATATCGCCTTCATCAAGTTTCGGTAAAAATTCTGCGCCCATGTTTTTAACTTTAAAACCAAGCACCAATACTAATGCCGTGGCTATACCCACCATCAGCCACGGTAATTTAAGCGATATACCAAGTAATGGCTTATATACTTTTTTAACGCCGCGCATGACTGCGTTTTCGGTTTCATCAACCTTACCGCGAACAAACACTGCAATAGCAGCCGGTACAAAGGTAACGCCAAATATAAGCGCGCCAATTAACGCCGCAACTACAGTAAATGCCATTGGTTGAAACATTTTGCCTTCAACGCCGCTTAGTGCAAATAAAGGTAAGTAAACCAGCATAATAATAACAATGCCAAATACAGCCGGTGTAAATACTTCTTTGGTGGCTGCGGTTACCACATTTAAACGCTCGTTTAAGGTAAGTAGCCTGCCATGTTTATGCTGAGCTACACCGAGTTGGCGCAGGCAGTTTTCAACAACAATTACAGCGCCATCAACAATTAAACCAAAATCGATTGCGCCTAGGCTCATTAGGTTACCCGATACGCGATTACCCACCATACCTGTAATTGCAAACAACATACTCAACGGAATAACCATTGCCGTAATAAGCGCGCCCGTTACATTACCCAGCAGTAATAGCAAAATCACTATCACTAAAACGGCACCTTCAAATAAGTTGGTTTGTACGGTTGCTATGGTTTTATCAACAAGAGTTGTACGGTCGTAAACCGCTTCAACAATAACGCCAGCGGGTAAGCTTTTTTGCACATCAACTAACTTATCAGCCATAGCTTTTGCCACTACGCGGCTGTTTTCGCCAATTAGCATCATGGCGGTACCGAGCACGGTTTCCTCGCCGTTATAAGTGGCCGCGCCGGTTCTAAGCTCTTTACCTAAAAGCACGTTAGCCACATCTTTAATGCGTACAGGTGCATCGTCGCGCTTAGCTATAACGGTATTAGCTATGTCTTCTAGCGTTTTAAGCTGCCCTGGTGAGCGTACTAAATATTGCCCGTCAAAGCGCTCAATATAGCCTGCGCCTCGGTTACTGTTATTAACCTCAAGTGCACTAATTACATCGCTAATAGTAAGCTTGTAGGCAATGAGTTTTTCGGGCACTGGCGCTACTTGGTATTGGCGCTCAAAACCACCTTGGCTGTTTATTTCGGTAACGCCTTTTACTTTTAAAAGCTGCGGACGAATAACCCAATCTTGCAAAGTGCGTAAGTCTTCGGCGTTGTAAGCAGTGCCATCTTCTTTTAACGCATTAGGCGCGGCGTGCACACTATAAGTAAATATTTCGCCTAAACCACTGGCAATAGGACCCAAGTTTGGCTCTACGTTATTAGGTAAGTCGGAGCGAATACTTTGAATACGCTCACCAATTTGCTGACGCGCCCAATAAATATCGGTGCCTTCATTAAAAATAACCGTTACTTGCGAAAGCCCATAACGCGAAAGCGAACGGGTGTAATCAAGCTTAGGTATGCCCGCCATGGCGGTTTCTACCAAATAAGTAATGCGTTGCTCTACCTCTAATGGCGTAAAACCCTGCGCTTTGGTATTAATTTGCACTTGTACGTTTGTTATATCGGGTACTGCGTCTACTGCTAAATTTTGAATGTTGTATACACCAAATCCAGCAAATAAAAATGTAAGCGCAAGCACCAGCATGCGGCGTTTAACCGCAAAAGAAACTATCCAATTAATCATGGTGCCTCCTAGTGAGCGTGGCTTGCGCCGCTTTTTAAAATATCAGCTTTAATGACATAGCTATTGTCTGTTACGTATTCGCTACCTGCGTTTAAGCCTGTAAGTACTTCTACCCACTCGCTATTTTTTGCACCTAAGGTAACGGGGCGCACTTCAAATACATTATTTTTACGAACAAACACACTGGGTTGACCGTTAAATTCTTGAATTGCTTGTGGCTTTACACGCACGCTGGCATTTATTTTAGCCACACTTACATCGCTATTTATATGCATGCCTGGGCGCCAATGCCCGTCTGGGTTATTAAGCTCTATACGGGCACGCGCTATGTGCCCGCCAGTCATCATTGGGGCTATAAAAAACACTTTGCCTTGCCCTTGCGTATTTAAATGATGATGCAAGTCGTACACTTTAGCGCTTTGACCAATGGCTAGTTTTTCAATGTTTTCAGGAAAAGCCGATAACTCAACCCATACTTTATCAAGGTTAACTACCTGCATCAGTGCGCTGGTGCTTGCAAGCTCGCCACGCTTTAAGTATTGCTCGGTTACAACGCCACTAATTGGGCTTTTAATAGGGTAGTTTTGCAGTGTTTCCCGGTTGGTTACATTGGCAAGTACTTCGCCTTTTTTAACGTTTTGACCAATGCTTACAAAAATATCACTGATCAATCCTGTATACGGCGCCATTACTTCTACCGTGCCATGTTGTGTTGGTGCAATAACGCCAAAAAGCGTATCGGTAATATCCACTTCACCACTTTGCGCTATCTCGGTTTTAATACCTGCGCGCTCAATAGCTCGCTCTGTTAGCGTAGTTTGCCCTTCGTGTTGATCGTATTCATAGCTAATGCTCTCGCCTTTATAATTAGCAGTAACGGCAAGTGCAAACGAATGCGGTTCGTTAATTGATTGCGTGCTCACAAGGTAGTCGCCCTCAGCTGCAAACTGTATATTTTGCGGCGCTTCAATTAAGCGCTTTAAACTCATTGTTATGTTTAAGTCGTTTATATTAATTGGCTTATTCTGTTTATAGCCGTATACGCGCAGCTCAACATTACCTGCAAATTCTTGCAATTTAAGCTCAAGGGTTAATTTAGGGTCAGTTAATAAAAAGCCGCCGTGTTGACCTTGCTTTTGCTCGTGTTGCTCTGTTTCTTTATGACCTGACTCGCCATGCTCAGCAGAGGCAAATGCATGTGTACTTACAAAGCTGCTGGCAAACGAAAGTGATACTAGTAATGCGATTATATTTTTATTCATGATTGATGAGTCTCAATTAAAGATTGGCCTGTTAAACGCTCAAGAGTAAGTAGCACTTGGTACAGCTCTGCGTGAGTGGTAATAAGTGTGCGTTTAGAATCAAAAAGTGCTTGTTGAGCATCAAGCAATTGCAACACCGAAATTTGTCCGCGTTGATAACTTTTTAAGCTTTGCTCAATCAATGTTTGTGCCTGAGGAATAATTTGATCAGATAATAGCTTTGCCTGATTAGCTCGACCTTGATAATAAGCGTACAAAGTACGTACTTGCTGGCGTAGCTGGATGCGCAATTGCCCTTGCTGCTCATTTAAAAGCATGAGCTGACTATTTGCAGCTGCAATATTTCCGCTATTTGAATTACTTAATTGCAGTGGCATAGAAAACGAAAACACTAATGAGCTGGAGTCGCTTTGTTGGTTATAGCGCACGCCTCCCCCTACATTAATATCGGTTTGTCCGTTTGCTTTTTGCAGTGTTAAATTAGCTGTTTGCTGTAAATATTGCTGTTGTAATAATGCAAATTCAGGGGCTTGGTTAACCGCATCTAAAAGTGCTTGCGCTGATTTAAGCGCAGTAATTGCATTAATATTGCCAGCAAAAGTATCGTAGGATTGCTCCTCACTCCACAGCTCGTTAAGCGATAAACTTGCTCGCTCAAATTCACTATTAAGCATGGCTTTATCAAGCTCTACTTGGCTAAGTGCATAACGCATGCGCGTTACATCAGCTTGCGACGCAGCACCCGCATTAGCTCTTTGTTCAATCGCTTTAAGCGCTTGAGTAACTACCTGTTTACGTTCACTATTTAAACTTAATAATGTTTGAAATTTAAGTCCTTGGTAGTATCGCTCAGCAGTGGTTGCTAATAAGGCTAAACGGGTATTTTGATACTGTATTGCTTGGGCTTTAATATTGGCGGTTGCGTAATTAATACGGTGTTGCCGCTTATCGCCCAGCTCTATTAGTTGGCTAAGCCCAAGCGTTATTTCAGCGCCTTGAATGCCACGCGCCTTGTTTGTGCCCAGTAAGTTTTCAGCTTCAACATTTAAAACAGGATTAGGCGAAAGTGCAGCTTGTGATTTAAGCGCACTCAATATTTTTTGATGATACGGGTAGCGTTTTAATACCAGATTTTGTTGTTCGGTATTACTCAGTGCCTGCTTAAGGGTTAATGTTTTAACATTCGCCAAAGTACTAAAAGCAGGTAGCGAGCACATTAGCGCCACCAGCATAATTGGTTTTTTATTCATATAGCGTGTCCGTTTTTTAACAAACAGAGTTAACTTAATCACTACGCCTATTTTAAAAACAAGCGCGATCAAGCAACCTAAATATGTAAATAACTAGCCTAATAGCGCACAAGCGCAGGCAGTTTTTACAAAGTATTTAAAATTAAAAGCTAGCTATAAAAATTTGGTGGCGGTACATCTGGCGGGTAATTTAACCCGTTATAGCACGCAGGCGAAGTTGCTTTACTTTGCTCTGGACTTATTGAATGGCTAGAGGTGCTGTTGTAGCCACAATGGCAATGTTGGTGGGCATGAATCTCGGTAGTTGATGTCTTATCGCTTTGGTTATCATCGGCTGTGGAGTCGCCTTGCGATAACGAACTGGTTACGTGATCAACGTCTTCTTGCAAATGATACGCAGCACCATCACAGCTAATAAAGCTATGTACAAGCACTAATAATATCACTATTAAAAAACGGTTTGAGCGCATTACCTACCTAAAACTCTAAAATGCAATTTAAGAAATCGCACAATACCTTAAATTTATTCAAATGTAGAGAGCCGCTAACGTTATTTTCTAAATTCGCTTGGCGACACACCTACCGACTTCTTAAAACGTTTGGAAAAATTAAAAATATTAGAGTACCCCACATAACTTGCCACATGCGAAATTGGCCAAGCCGTGTTTAACAGTAAGTTTTTAGCTCGCTCAATGCGTAAATAAATAAGTTGTTGTATTGGGCTTTTACCAAATTGGGCTTGGCATAAACGGTGTAAATGCGGCGATGAGTAATGCACATGTTCGCACATTACCTCTATTGTCCAATCAAACTGCAAGCGCTTGTCTACCTCTTCAAACAGACTAATTAAACGGTTATGCGCCGCACCCTGTGAGTTATTTTGCAGCGTAGCATTTAAGTAATGACTTAAAATAGGCGTTACGCTTTCGCGTAAATTAGCATTAGGCTCGCTGTATAAAAGCTCCATAGCAAGGTGTAACGGTTCAAGTTTTTGCTCGGTTAATACCAGTGCTTGCGCTAAGTTTAAATGCTGCCAACGTTTAGTATTTGCAAGGTTTAACCAAATAACATCCCAATGTTCAGCATCAATTTTCACTTCAAAGCTTTGCTTTGCTGGTAGCACAATAAGTGTATTGGCATTAAGTGTGTACTGCTCATTTTGTGTTGTTAATTTACCCTGCCCTGCAAGTGTATAAAAAAGTGTATGTTCTAGCGGTGCTGAGCGTGCTACGCAATAACGACCCGATAGGTTTGAGCAACCCGCAAGTGCTATTTCAAGGTTTGGCATTTGTGCGAGCGTTTGTGAATCAATAAAGCGTTCTATACAACGCGGACCAATATCGAGTATGTCTTTAATGTTATAGTGCATAATTACAATGATAGTTTTGGACAAATAAAGGAGAGCTTTAAGCATAACCCCTGCGATTATTTTTAGCTATATTTAGCGCATTATAATTGCCCGCTTATGCAATAGGATAAACATGACCTCTTTACAGCACATAATTAATCGCCGAGATTGGGAAAACCCAATTTCAGTACAAGTTAATCAAGTAAAAGCGCACAGCCCACTCAATGGATTTAAAAGCGTTGACCATGCCCGTACTAACACGCAATCGCAAAAACAAAGTTTAAACGGTCAGTGGGACTTTAAATTATTTGATAAACCCGAAGCGGTTGATGAATCGTTGCTAAGTGAAACACTAAACAGCAACTGGCAAAGTATTACAGTGCCTTCTAACTGGCAATTACACGGCTTTGATAAACCTATTTACTGTAATGTTAAGTACCCATTTGCAGTTAACCCGCCTTTTGTACCAAGCGACAACCCTACAGGCTGTTACCGCACTGAATTTAATATAAGCGAAAGTCAGCTAACTCAGCGTAATCATATTATTTTTGAAGGCGTTAACTCGGCGTTTCACCTGTGGTGTAACGGGCAATGGGTGGGTTATTCACAAGATAGCCGTTTACCGAGCGAGTTTGATTTAAGCGAGCTTTTAGTGGCAGGTACTAACCGTATTGCCGTTATGGTTATTCGTTGGAGCGATGGCAGTTATTTAGAAGATCAAGACATGTGGTGGCTAAGTGGTATTTTCCGCGATGTTAACTTACTTACAAAACCACAAAACCAAATACGTGATGTGTTTATAACCCCCAATTTAGACGCTTGCTATCGCGATGCAACGCTACATATAAAAACGGCGATTAATGCGCCAAATAACTATCAAATAGCAGTGCAAGTTTTTGATGGCGAACAGGCGCTATGTGAGCCACAAATTCAAAGTACTAACAATAAACGTGTTGATGAAAAAGGTGGCTGGAGCGATGTTGTATTTCAAACAATTGATATACAAAGCCCTAAAAAATGGACCGCCGAAACCCCGTACTTATACCGCTGCGTTGTGAGTCTGCTTGATGAGCATGGCAATACCGTCGATGTTGAAGCCTACGACATTGGCTTTAGAAAAGTAGAAATGCTTAACGGGCAACTGTGTGTAAACGGCAAGCCGCTACTTATTCGCGGTGTTAACCGCCACGAACACCACCCAGAAAACGGCCATACAGTTACTACCGCCGATATGATTGAAGATATTAAGCTGATGAAGCAAAATAACTTTAATGCCGTGCGTACTGCTCACTACCCTAACCACCCTCGTTTTTACGAACTGTGTGACGAGCTAGGTTTATACGTAGTTGATGAAGCAAATATAGAAACCCATGGCATGTTTCCTATGGGGCGTTTAGCTAGCGATCCGCAGTGGGCTGGTGCATTTATGTCGCGTTATACGCAAATGGTTGAGCGCGATAAAAACCACACCTCAATTATTATTTGGTCACTAGGAAACGAATGCGGACACGGCGCAAATCATGATGCCATGTACGGCTGGTCAAAAAGCTTTGACCCCTCTCGCCCCGTGCAATACGAAGGCGGCGGTGCAAACACAACGGCTACCGACATTATTTGTCCAATGTACGCCCGTGTAGATACCGATATTAAAGACGATGCGGTACCTAAATACTCTATTAAAAAGTGGCTAAGCCTACCAGGTGAAACTCGCCCGCTTATTTTATGTGAATACGCCCATGCAATGGGTAACAGCCTAGGTAGCTTTGACGATTACTGGCAAGCATTTAGAGAATACCCACGCCTGCAAGGTGGCTTTATTTGGGATTGGGTAGACCAAGGTTTATCTAAAACAGACGAAAACGGCAAGCATTATTGGGCTTACGGCGGCGACTTTGGTGATGAACTAAATGACCGTCAATTTTGTATAAACGGGTTATTGTTCCCAGACCGTACGCCGCACCCTAGCCTGTTTGAAGCTAAATACAGCCAGCAACATTTACAATTTACATTGCGTGAGCAAAATCAAAACCAATACACCATTGATGTATTTAGCGATTACGTATTTAGACATACCGATAACGAAAAGCTTATTTGGCAGTTAATGCAAAATGGCATCTGTGTTGAGCAAGGCGAGCATGTACTTAATATTGCTCCGCAAAGTACGCACACGTTAACTATTAAAACTAAAACAGCGTTTGAGCAAGGTGCGCAATATTATCTTAATTTAGATGTAGCATTAGTTAACGACTCACACTTTGCAAACGCTAATCACGTTATGGATTCAGAGCAGTTTAAGCTTATAAATAGTAACAATTTAAGCAGTAAGTCATTTGCATCATCATCTGAGCAAAGCGCTATAAGTGTTAGCGAAACCGACTCCCACCTAAGTATTGAAAACGATAAATTTAAACTTGTTTTTAGCAAGCAATCAGGGCTTATAGAGCAGTGGTTACAAAACGATACTCAGGTTATTAGTAGCCCACTGGTTGATAACTTTTATCGTGCCCCACTTGATAACGACATTGGTGTAAGCGAAGTAGACAATCTAGACCCCAATGCATGGGAGGCTCGTTGGTTGCGTGCAGGTATAGGGCAATGGCAGCGCACATGCAGCTCAATTCACGCAGTGCAATCAAGCGTTGATGTACGTATTACTTGTGTATTTAATTACGAGTTTAATGGCGTGCTACAGGCTCAAACACAGTGGCTATATACACTAAATGATACCGGCAATATTAGCTTAAATATTGACGTGCACTTAAACGACACTCTGCCGCCAATGCCGCGTATAGGGCTAAGTACAACAGTTAGCAAGCAAAGCGATACAAAAATAAACTGGCTAGGTTTAGGGCCTTTTGAAAACTACCCAGATCGCAAAGCCGCAGCACGTTTAGGTTATTACAGCTTGAGCTTAAATGAGTTACATACACCGTATATATTCCCAACTGATAATGGCCTGCGTAGCGATTGCCAATTGCTGAGTATTAATAACTTAACTGTAACTGGCGCGTTTTTGTTTGCAGCCAGCGAGTATTCGCAAAGTACGCTAACGCAAGCAAAACACACTAACGAACTAATTGCTGATGATTGCGTACATGTACACATTGATCATCAACATATGGGTGTAGGTGGCGATGATTCATGGAGCCCAAGTACTCATAAAGAGTATTTACTTGAGCAAAAGCAGTACAGTTATTCTTTAACTTTTTCAGCTAAATAATTTAGTAGTTAACCTACAAAAACAGCGGCCAAATTGGCCGCTACTCTTCAATTAATAAACTCTATTTATTAGCTAGTTTTTTAGCTAATGCGTTATCAAGCGAAAAGCTTCCCGCTCCTTGAATTGCTAAAACTACAGTTACTACAAGTAACGTTAATGCGTATTCATAGCCATTATTTGCCATAAATAAGCCATTACTAATATGTACGCTAAAAATAGCAATCAGCATAGTAAAGCCGGCAACTACAGCAGCTGGGCGAGTTAACAAACCAATTGCTAATGCAATGCCACCAAAAAACTCAGCGCTACCTGCCATCATTGCTAACCAATAGCCAGGCTCTAAACCAATACTCGCCATCCATTGGCCTGTACCTTCAAGCCCGTAACCGCCAAACCAAGCAAATAGTTTTTGTGCACCATGCGCCGCTAAAATAAGGCCAACTGGTACTCGTAAAATTAATGCTGCTACGCCTGCTTTTGAGCTAAGTAATGTGTTTAGTAATTTCATGAGTTTAGTCCTGTTTTAATTTATTTAATCGTTAGATTTTTCCTAACCGTTGAGCACAGTTTACTATCATCATTAAAAAACATTAATACAGACTTTATTGGTTAATTAGCAACGCAGTATTTATAATAAACCATAAAAAAACCGCCAACCTAAAGGTTGACGGTTTTTTATTAACGCTAAAACTTAGTATATTTAAGTAAGCGCTTAGCTTTGAAAATTAAGCAACTGCTTGCTCTAAAATTTCGCGGCTTTCTTTTAGCGTAATAGCTTGGTTTTCACCAAGAGCTAGCATGCCGTGCGCTTCAAGTTTATTAATAATATTGTCAATCGCCGCTGCTTTATCATCGCCATGTTCAGTAAGCTGGGTCGCTACGTCAAGGCTGTGGTAAAACGCTTCGATTGCTAAAATTGTTTTCTCAGCTAAGTCGTCAGATTGCTCAAGACCAAATACGTTTTTACCCATCTGCTCAAGTTTTGCTTTTTTAACTGCAAACTGGTTACGTAATAAAGAAGGCTGAACAATAGCAAGTGAACGAGCATGATCAACGCCGTAAGCAGCTGTAAGCTCGTGGCCAATCATGTGTGTTGCCCAATCTTGCGATACACCAGAACCAATTAAACCATTAAGTGCTTGGTTAGCTGCCCACATAAGGTTTGCACGCCATGCATCGTCTTGATTTTCAAAGTTGTCGCCTAATGTTTTAAGCGTTCTTAAAAGTGCCTCTGCGTAACCTTCTTGAACCAATGCCGTTTCAGGGAATGTTAGGTATTGCTCACATGTATGAACCCATGCATCTACTAATCCATTCACAAGTTGGCGCTGTGGTAATGTTTTCATTACATCAGGGTCCATAATCGCAAATTTAGGAAGTACTTCTGGTGATGCAAACGGTAGTTTTTGCTTTGTTGCTTCTTTGCTCACAACTGAGTTTTGGTTAGACTCTGAACCCGTTGCAGGCAATGTTAATATTGCACCAATTGGTAATGCGCTAGTAATAGTGTGCTTACCAGTAGGAATATCCCAACCTTCTCCATCATAAACTGCAGATGCTGCAATGTATTTAACGCCGTCGATTACTGAACCGCCGCCTACACCTAGTACAAAGTCGATACCTTGTTCTTTACAAATTTTTACTGCTTGGTCTAGTACTTCTATAGTTGGGTTAGCGCCTACACCCGAAAATTCAACCCAGTCAAAGCCTTCAAGTGCTGCTGCAACTTGGTCGTACACGCCGTTCTTTTTAATTGAACCGCCGCCGTACACTACAAGTACTTTTTGATCCTTTGCGATCAAATCAGTTAGTGAGGCAATTTGTTCTTGGCCGAACTGGATAAGTGTTGGGTTTACGTAGCTAAATTTCATTATTTTGCTCCTAGGTGACGGTTAAATACTAAATATAATGCTTAGTTACTAACTAAGCTAAACTTCAATGAGTGCATATTAGTGGCAAAATAAACATAAAAAAAGCCCAATAACTCGCAAAAGCTTGCCTAAAACTGTCAGGATTGATATTTTACGCAAAATTCGTACGATAGTAGAAGTTTTAATGTCCTCAATAGCCAACATGATGCAAAAATTTGCAGAGCACAATAATTTATTTAACTTTGAAGGCAACATGGAAACCATTATTCCAGGTGTGTATTTTCATCGTGCAAGTAAAAGCTCGCCGCGCCAGCCACTTATATATAACTCAGGTATTATTATTGTTGGGCAAGGACATAAGATAATTCATTTTCCTGATCATCAAATAAAATATGGTGAAGGCGACTACCTTGTTTTAGGTGTACCAGTGCCACTTGAATGCGAAGCTTTTACCGATAACAACCAGCCTGTTATGGGTATTGTTATAGATATAAACCCGGTAATGTTACATAAATTAGTAAACCAAATTGGTACACATAAGCCATTCACCACTGGGCAAATGAGTGGCGTTCAATCGGCTAAAATAGATGGCGCAATGGAGCAAGTAACCCACCGTTTACTTAGCGTGCTTAATAACCCCATTGAGGCTGACGTTTTTGGCGAAGATATAGTAAAAGAATTGGTATATCGTGTACTTTGTGGCCCACAAGGACATACTTTAATAGGGCTTGCTATGCATGATGGGCATTATGCGCGTATCGCCCGTACGCTCTCAACTATGCACAGTAGTTATGCCAATCAAATTACAGTTGAGGGGTTGGCTGAAGATGTAAACATGAGCGTATCGTCGTTCCATCGTGCTTTTAGGCAAGTAACGTTTGAGTCACCTTTGCAGTATTTAAAAAAAGTACGCTTAGCTAAGGCTAAAGAGCTTATAACCAGTAGTGGAAGCAAAGCCAACGAAGCTGCATTAAAGGTTGGCTATACCAGCCCATCGCAATTTAGCCGCGAATTTAAACGCCACTTTAATAAAACCCCCAGTGAAATGTTAATTCAATTACATAACTAGGTAATGGTTTTAGAGATGTAAATTAACCGAGAGAGTCAATCTTAAGCACTGCTTTTTTTGTGTTTAGCAAAGCTTGCTTGGTAAATTGGCGATTAATAAATTGGCTAAAAATAATAGTAAATAACGTTGAGAAAATGGCAGCTGTTGCGTACACCTGCCAAATCATAAAGTTATGTTTTAACATAAACGCAATCACCGCAAAAAATACACACCCACCTAATGAACCAATAATACCGCCATTAAGAATTTTAAACGTTGAGGCTTGTTTGTCACTAAAATGGGCAACACTGCCCATTACCGCTAAAATAACCGGAAAGGTAGATATTAACCCGCTCCATGCAGACCCTATATGCTGCGATATAAACGTAACAAGCACGATAAAGCTCGTCACTAATATCATTTTTACCGGAAGCTCCCAGCGAGCATTTAATGGTTTTGCATCAACTGATATATTTAGCTTTGTAGAGATAATAGTTAAACCGAGTAAAATACAAAGTGAAACCACACTCGCCACAATAATATTCACTGGTAAAAATAAAGTAATAACGCTAAATACG
Source organism: Pseudoalteromonas sp. SA25 (assembly GCF_011378705.1). Taxonomy (NCBI): domain Bacteria; kingdom Pseudomonadati; phylum Pseudomonadota; class Gammaproteobacteria; order Alteromonadales; family Pseudoalteromonadaceae; genus Pseudoalteromonas; species Pseudoalteromonas sp. SA25. Next base: position 79,617 of record NZ_WTKV01000009.1, read on the forward strand.
CACCAAATACTCAACGCTGTAAAAAGCGATTTAAGCATTCCAAATCTTCGTGATACAACCAAGTAACTAAAACAAAATAAGCCTATACCGCTCATACCATAAAGAGAGGCCACCGCTGAGTTAGCTGCAAATAATTTACCTTGCTCTAATGCTATAAAATAAGAAATAGGCCCAGAGGTAATAGGCAAGCCAGGAATTATGCCGCTAACAAAACTACCAAAGCGTTTTTGGGCGAATGTTATTAGTAAAATAAGCAAAGGTGCAATTATGAGTTTAAGCAGCATAAATAACAATAAAGTATGAGAATTGAAATTAAGTCTACGTGTCTATACCTACATTGTAGAGTGAATAAAAGTCATGCATGTAGTGTAATTTTTTTCACCTGTAAATATTAACTAATTTATCAAAACACTGATTAATAGTTATAAAAAAACCACTTATTAAAGTGGTTTTTTTAGCTTAACTTAAACAACAGCATTTATACTTTTTTAAATAAAACCTCTGGGTTTACCATGGTTTTCATTTCAAGCACATTGCCATTTGGATCTTCAATAAAAAACGTTTCTTGCTCAAACTCATCACCAATAAATCGGCGGTATGGTTTATCTAGGTATTCAATACCCGCATCTTCAATACGTGTTTTTAACCCGTTAAATTCATCTTCAGATAAGTGAATCCCAAAGTGAGGTACTGCCACAGCTCCCATATCTACATCATGGCGAACTGTTGGTAAGCGCTCAACACTCTGGTGCAAGGTAAGTTCATTACCCCAAAAATCTATATCTACCCAGCGACCTTCTTCACTGTTACCCGTTTTACAGCCTAGTACGTCACAATAAAACGCTTTAGCCACTTTTAAATCGCCAGCCGGAATAGCCAGATGTAAACAGTTAGACATAAATAACCCTTGGTTAACACTTTAATACATTAAATTATCGCCATTATACATAACTTGTGATTTATAGAACATTAACAGCGGCACTATTAAGCATATTTAATACCTAAAAGCCGTTTAAAAAACACGCTTTTAAAGTTTGTAATTACTTATAACATTTATTTGTTAGAGAGTATTAGAAAGCGCAAAAGGATTAGTTTAAAATGCGCCGCTATGATTAAATTCTTACTTTTAAAATTCATCACTTTCTTTTTAGGCTTTGTAGCTTGCTTTGCTATGCACACTACTTTTGCATTACCTTTAGTGATTTCTGCTGCGCTAACGGGGCTTATTGGCTCGTTTATTCCTTTTCCTGCACATTATAAAAACCATCCGTATGCTGCAATTTATGCTGGTAGCTTTGCAGGCATGTGTTCAACTCATTTAATTACCAGTTACTGGGAAATTGCTATTATTTCGCTTATTGGCTCAAGTTTGTATGTGCTTACTATGAATATGTTTACAGGTTTTGGTGGCAAGCTTGGCAGCGTAGCTTTTGCAAGCGTGGCACTTTTTGTATTAGCCAAAGGAATTGTATTATGAGTATTGAATATCCATTACTTGTACTCCTTGGGGCTTTTTTAACATTTTATTTAGCTAAGCATAGTCGCTTTGACGGGGTTAGAGCGTCGTCTTCTCTTTCTATTATTGCTTATTTAATTTTTAGCGCTTTAAATTTGAACCCCAATTTATACGCAATTGTATTTTTTGGCGGCACATTTATAGGTATGAGCGCCCCACATCGATTTGGTATTTATACTGTAGCAAGCTCATCTATTTTATTTTCAATCTTATTTGAATTTCTTGTACCAAAACTTGACGGCTATGGCGGTGCATTAGGTATTAGTGCATTTTTATCTGTATGTATTTGCCATACTTGTATTTTATTAGGTGCCCCAAGAAGTAAAAAACCACAATAACTTACTTACGTTTAATGCTACTTGTAGGGTAGCCAAATAGCACTCTACATTTAGCTTTTATTCCCGATGCCTTATAAACACTTTTCAATAAGTGCTCCCACTGATGAAACGTAATAACGACTGGGTTATTGCTATTAAGCTGCCCTATAATGCCGTATTTACAAGGCTTTGATTTATCTTCTTCTACAAAGGTGCCAAATAACTTATCCCAAATAATAAGTACACCTGCAAAGTTTTTATCAAGGTAGCCTGTATTTATTGCGTGATGAACTCGGTGATGCGAAGGCGTATTAAATACTTTTTCAAACCAGCCTAACTTACCTACTATTTGAGTATGTACAAAAAATTGATACGCCAAATTTAATGCAACCACGCTAAATACTGTTAGCGGTTCAAATCCAATTAAAATCATAGGTAGCCAAAACACCCACATACCGGCTACGGGGTACATTAAGCTTTGCCTAAATGCGGTGGTGAAATTCATTTTAGTTGAGCTATGGTGCACCACATGTGCAGCCCACAACCAATGAATATGATGCGATGCTTTATGAAACCAATAATATAAAAAATCTTGCAGTAAAAATGCAAATGCAATACTTAATACACTCACTTCAATATCAAACAATCTATAGTCATACAACCAATTAAATAAAGGCATTAACAGCAGTAACGCAATAGCATCTGCGCCTTGGTGTAATAGCGCTAACACTGTATTTGCTAGGCTATCTTTTATGTCGTAATAGCGCTTAAACTTAATAAACTCAGAGCAAACAAATATCAAAAATAACGGGCTAAGAGCGAGCAAAATAATTTCTGAGTTCATACTTTACCCGCCAAAAAATAATTATTTAAATTGTTTAACGCTTGGGTTATATCTTTTGTAATAACATATTTAAGTAATGCATTTGGCATCCACCACGGAGCTGAGCAGCTTATGCAATAGTTAAGTTCGGTAACTAAAGTATTGATGTCTTTATTTGCAGTGAGGTATATATCGCCTCGATGATTAGCTACTGGTTTATCGCCTACTATTTGGTAACTGATCTGATTTTGATCGGCACTGATTATTTGCTCTGAAAAAGTTATTTTACCTATTTTAACTTGCCTAACAGCTCCTTTCCCGCCTTCTATTTGCCCTTCGTTTTGTGCTTGTAGCAGCTTAAATTTGGCATTAAAAAATCGATGCAACTGTTGATGATCCAATAGTGTGCTTATTATTTGCTTTGGCTGTGCATTAAGCGTTTGTTTTATTGTTATAAGTATCATTTTTACAGCAAGAGGTTATTAGGCATTCAACTAGCATATAAAAATTTAACGTGGCAAACTTGCTAATACACGACTATTTTTTAGCTTTAGATGACAAATGCACACATTGGCTGATCATTACTTTTCAAGTATTCTTGATTACTTACAAGCGCAAGGCATTAATACTAAAACGGCTTTGCACGCTATTAGCTTTGACGAATTTAGTAATCAGCATACCCATCAATTAGCGCCGCGTATTAGCTTAAATAGTTACAATGCTTTATTAGTTTATGGCAAAAAAACACTTAACGATCCTCTTTTTGGTTTTACCCTAGGTCAGCAAATTCGCACTGCTGACTACGGCGTTTTAGGTTACTTAATTGAATCAAGCGATAACTTAAGCAGTGCCATTAAAGCATTGTTAAGCTACGACAGCTTGGTGGCTGATATTGGTAAAGCCAAGTTTGAACTAAATACTGATACAGCAACTATTCGTTGGATTGCTCACCAAAGTTGTAATGAGCATGTTGTTTTACGAAACATGACCGCGTGGGTAAGTGTAATTCGCCAGTTAATAAATTTAACGCTTTCGCCAAGTAGAATTAGTTTTACTTATAATTGGTTGCCATCGCAAAGGCGCGCCCTTGAATCATGGTTTAAATGCCCTGTAAAAAGCAGTGCTGAATATAATCAAGTTAGCTTTCCGAGCGATTATTTAACGCTGCCCTTTAAAACCGATAACGCCATTATTAATTCTACTTTTAAGCAATTGTCAGAGCAGCAACTCTCTAACTTTAAAAGCCAGCAGTGTATTGACGATAAAGTTAATCAGTTACTTACAGCTAAAACTACCTTGCAAAACTGCAACCTAATAGGCATAGCTGATGCGCTTAATTTAACACCCCGAACGCTACAACGACGCTTAAAACAACAAGACTTAACCTTTGCTCAGCTACTTGAAAAAGAACGTAAAAAACGTGCAGATACATTAATAGCCAGCATGCCACTTGCTGATTTATCTAATATTTTAGGATTTAAAGATCAAAGCTCTTTTAATCGAGCTTTTTTACGCTGGCATAAATGCGCGCCATTACAATTTATAAAATACAAAACAGCAAGTACAGCCAAGTAAATGCAAATTATTTACGTTATATAAACATAATATATATATGTTTTAGTTAATACTCTCTACACTAGGTGTATTATTGCTTTAAAAGATTTTTTATGTTTTTTCGTGTTTTATTAAGTGCTTTTGTATTTATTTTATATAGCCCCCTGTGTAACGCCGATTCGGTTACTTTTATAGCTGAAGACCTTCCTCCTTATCACTTTAAAAATCAGCAAGGTGAAGTAAGCGGCGCTTTAGTCGACATTGCCAAAGCAGTTGTGAAGCAAACAAACTTAACCGCTAATTTTGAAATAATGCCTATGGCCCGCGTTTTTAAGGAGCATAAAACAAATACCAACGCCATAATGTTGTCTTTGTTAAAAACCCCAGAGCGGATTAATAAATATACATGGTTAGGCGAAGTGTATTTTGCAGATGCTTATTTAATTAGCTTAAAAAGCCATGTAGATGAAGTTGTTCACTTAAATTTTGCTAAAGAGTATAAAGTAGCAACCATTCGTGGCTACCTGAGCGAAGCCTACTTAAAACAAAAAGGCTTTACCGAAAATAACAATTTAATACTGGTCAGTTACTATAATCAACTTTGGCAAATGCTTTATAAAAACCGGATCGACTTTGTAGTAACTAATACACTTACACTTAATAACGAGCTAAAAAGCCTAGGACTCGATCCTAGCCTAATAACAAAACGAATTCATTTAAGCGATCTTCCCTCCTCACTTAATTTTGCAGCAAGTAATCAACTTAATCCTAAAACAGCTAAAGCACTCTCTGACGCATTAAGTAACATTAAAGAAAATGGTGAATACCATACCATTTTAAACAAGTGGCAACTTTTATTACCAAACACGACTAACATGCAGCACTAACCATAGTTAAAGCCCGGCATTAGTTATTGGCAGTGGTTATTTAGTTATTTGCTAAACGCGGCAAAGCAAACTACAAAATTAAAAATCTCCTCCCCCCAAAAAATAGACTACACCTTAGCGCCAAAATCTACGTTATACATCACTAAATGAATAGCCAAACACATAAAAAATACATACCGCAAACACTTCCATAAGAGCCGTTAAAAAACACCTAAACCAAATTGGTATAACAAAAGATCATTTAAAAAATATTTAATTTTACTAATTGGTAAGTTTTAATTGTTAAATTGGTATGCTAGATTGAGATTAAGCGATGCCTGTACCGCACAATTTTTACTTCATCACACAGAGACAATAATGATAAAAAATACATCCACATTTAAACTTACGGCTTTAGCCGTTATCACCCCTTTACTTTTTACCGCTTGTTCAAGTACCCAAAGCACTAATCAGCAAAGCGATGCGCCGGTACCTGCAACAAAGTTTGATTTATCTCACTGGAAAATAAATGTACCAGTAGATTTAAACAACGACGGTAAAATTGATGAAATAGATGTAGAAGAAATTCAGACTTACGCACACCCTGATTTTTTCTATCTTGATGATAAAGGCTACATGGTATTTACCTCCCCTAATAAAGCGCTTACAAGTGCTAACTCTACTAATACCCGTAGTGAACTTAGACAAATGATCCGTGGATCAAATACTAAAATTAAAACTAAACATTCTAAAAACAATTTTGCTTTAGCTGTTCACCCGCTATCTGACCGATTTGGTTCTGTTGGTGGAAAAATGGAAGCAACGTTAAAGGTAGATCACGTTGCGCTACGTGCAACTGATCCTGATAAAAAAGCGGCTTACTCTGTTGTTGTAGGACAAATTCACGCAGGTAAAGATCAGGCACTTATTGATACCAAGCTTGGTTATGGCTGGGGCAATGAGCCACTTAAAATATATTACAAAAAATGGCCTGGGCACAAAACAGGCTCAGTTTTTTGGAACTACGAACGTAACTTACCTAAAACCAATCCTGACCGTACAGATATTACTTACCCAGTTTGGGGTAATACATGGGAAAACCCTAACGAGCCAGGCGGTGCAGGTATTGCACTAGGTGAAGAATTTAGCTACATGGTAAATGTGTATAAAAATGTTATGCACCTTACATTTAGCGCACAAGGCAAAGAAGACGTTAACTACTCTATTAACTTAGGTAATAACGTAGATGCTTATGGCAAAGTGGACGAAAAAGACCATCCACATGGCTACGCTGCAGATTGGCATTACTTTAAAGCCGGCGCTTATAACCAATGTAGTACTAAAAGCGCGAAAGGTATTTGGTACCCAGGTTGTTTAGGTACTGGCGATTGGTCTACAGATAAACAAAATGGCGATTACGCTCAAGTAAGCTTTAGTAAACTGGAGTTAAGCCCAGCGACACCGCCAACAAAATAACTAGGCTAGTACAGCCTCAGATAAGTAATTTTTTAGTGATGTAAACAGTGGCGTTGGTAGATTATTAATATCGCACCAGCGCCACTTTAAACATTTATTAGGCTCTTTAAGCTCAGGCTCTCCACCTTCAAAATCAGCTTTTACATACAGCGTAATATAGTGCTTGTTCTCTGCTGTAAAAATATCATTGGTAAAATCAAGCTTAGTAATTTTACTTACCTTTAAACCTGTTTCTTCAAACACTTCTCGTATTGCACATTGCTCAACACTTTCACCAAACTCTAAATGCCCACCAGGTGTTGCCCATGTATTAGCACCATGCGCGCCAATACGCTCACCTAGTAAAATTGTGTTTTGATGCTTTATGATAACCGCAACCCCTACTCTTACTACGTTACTCATATCGTGTTTTCTCTTGTTTTTACTGCCCGCCATGCTGAACCACACACTTTGTATTGTCAATTTTGTATTTTTAAAACCAGTGCATTGATTAAATTTTAGCCGACCAAGGTCGAATAGCTTGCTTGCTAAAAAAAGCCTACATTTTGTAAGGTCTCTCACACACAAATTTAGCTTTAGGAGCCTTACATGTCAGGCGAATATAAACAGCAATATAATGGCTTTAAACAAAACCCAGCCCAATTTTGGTTCGAACAAAGTAAAAATATTCCATGGTATAAAACCCCCACAAAAGCATACACACAAGACGACGACGGGCTTTATCATTGGTTTAGCGACGGGCAATTAAACACCAGTTTTTTAGCACTAGACCAACACGTTATTGCCGGATTTGGCGAGCAAACTGCACTGATTTACGACTCTCCAGTCACTAATACAAAGCAAACTTATAGCTACTCACAACTACAACAAGAAGTTGCTAAATTTGCAGGCGTAATACAATCGTTAGGTGTTATAAAAGGCGACCGCGTTGTTATTTATATGCCAATGATCCCACAAGCTGTTATTGGTATGTTGGCGTGCGCTCGCCTTGGTGCTATTCATTCGGTGGTATTTGGTGGGTTTGCTGCACACGAATTAGCTGTACGCATTGATGATGCCAAGCCCAAACTTATACTTAGCGCCTCATGCGGTGTTGAAGTAAACAGCGTTATTGAATACAAACCACTCATTGATAACGCAATAGAGCTTGCTGCGCATAAAGTAGAACACTGCGTTATTTATCAGCGTCCACAAGTAACCGCCACTCTTAAGCCTAAACGAGACATAGATTGGACTCAGGCAATGCAAACGGCTGCAAGCGCAGATCCGATGCCTGTAAATGGAGATGATCCGCTTTATATTTTATATACCTCAGGCACGACAGGCACACCCAAAGGCGTAGTACGCGAAAATGGCGGTCACGCAGTGGCAATGCAATACAGCATGGCAACCGTTTATGGTATGAAGCCCGGCGACGTATTTTGGGCAGCGTCTGACATTGGCTGGGTAGTTGGGCACTCTTATATAGTTTACGCACCGCTAATGTATCGCTGCGCAACTGTATTATATGAAGGTAAGCCGGTTAAAACACCCGACGCCAGTGCATTTTGGCGCGTGGTTGAAGAATATAAAGTAAATGCATTATTTAGTGCCCCCACTGCCTTTAGAGCAATCAAAAAAGAAGATCCAAATGCTGATGGTTTTAATCAATACGATACCTCTAGCTTAAAACGTTTGTTTTTAGCAGGCGAGCGGCTAGACCCTCCCACTTATGAGTGGCTTAAAGAAAAAACTAACCTGCCAATACTCGATCACTGGTGGCAAACCGAAACCGGCTGGGCCATCGCCTGCAACCCCGTAGGGCTTGAGTACTTAACAACAAAACCGGGCAGCTCTACCGTGCCTACTCCAGGTTTTGACGTGCGAATATTAGATATGGATGGCAATGAATGCGCAGCTAACGAGCAAGGCGCCGTGGTAATTAAACTGCCACTACCACCGGGTTGCCTACCAACAATTTGGCAAGATACCCCGCGTTTTAAAGCAAGCTACCTAAATGAATACGAAGGTTATTATTTATCTGGCGATGGCGGCTATATTGATGAAGACGGCTACCTATTTATTATGGGCAGAACCGACGACGTTATAAATGTAGCAGGGCATAGGCTTTCTACCGGCGAAATGGAAGAGATAGTAGCCGCGCACCCTGCTGTTGCTGAATGCGCTGTTTTTGGTGTAAACGATCCTCTAAAAGGGCAGCTTCCTATGGGAATGATCGTGCTTAAAAATGATTTTATGGGCTCAAGCACCGACGTAGAACAAGCGCTTGTTTTAAGTGTTCGTAATCAGATTGGCGCTATTGCGTGCCTTAAAAATATAGTTAGCGTAGATAGGTTACCTAAAACCCGCTCGGGTAAAATACTGCGTAAAAACCTGCGCCAACTGGTTGATGGCGAAGAGCTACAAATACCTTCAACCATAGATGATGCCAGTATCTTTGAAGAAATAAACCAACAGTTAGATCTTAAAAAGGAACTTTAATAATTCTTCATTAAAATCAATCAAGGAGTTTATATTAATTTGATATCAACTAAAAAAGTATATTTATCTGAGAATTGTGGGAATCCACAATGACATATAGTTTTTTAAAATCTTAATATAACTACACAAAACTAAAAAAACAGAATAAGAATAGACCATATAGTTCAAAATAGGTTTTTTAGTTACATTTTTTAATTTTAAACAATTAGGAAGTAATTCAAAATGTTAACTAAACCCAATGCGTATGATGAGCAACGTTTATTAAAACTATCTTTCTACGCCGCAGGTTTTTTTGTTTCAATCGCACTTACTTGCGCACTGCTTACACGATCTAATTCAATTTTATTTGATGGTATTTATTCACTTATTTCATTTTTCATGGCACTGGTAACGCTAAGAGTAGCGGCTCTTGTTGAGCGGCCCAATGACGACCAATTTCATTTTGGTTATACAGCAATAGAACCAACTCTTAATTTTTTCAAATCATTAATCACTATTGTGACGTGCATATTTGCAGTTTTTAGTGCTGTAAATAGTCTACTTTCAGGAGGAAATTCAGCTGAGTACGGTATCGCTATTTTTTACGGTATATTTGCAACTATTAGTTGCTTTATGATCGCATGGATAATGAAACAACGTAGTCAACATCTGAGTTCTGATTTGGTTGGCGTTGATGCTAAAACCTGGTTTATCGATGGCCTATTAAGTGCCTCAATTTTACTTGGTTTTATTGGCGCATGGCTGCTAGAGAACTCACCGCTTTATAAATATGCTCCTCTAGTAGATCCTATTTTATTGATTATATTAGGCTTGGCTATTTTACCAATACCAGGTCAAATCATGATCGCCAGTTTTAAGGAAATTATTAATCGAGCCCCCCCAGAGATGTTAATCAATGAAATTGAACAGCGACTCGCCGCGTGTTTAACCGAAATTAATTACGATCATATTGAATTACGTGTGAGCAAACGCGGGCGTGACCTTTATTTATTAGTTCATATCGTTGTCTCTGAAGAGTTTGATCTTGAAAGCATCGAACAATTAGATGACATCAGGCAAAGTAGTGAGCTAACAATGAAAGAGTGGAACCCAGCCATATTGATGGATATACTTTTTATCAAAGATCCCGCACTCGCAGGGTAATATCAAGCTATAACCCCCTATAAATCAATGCTAGTTATTCCCAAATCACTCGAGCCGAAATTTTTTAAGACTAACAACTTTTAAATAACGCCCTGAGAGTGATTAATTTCACTACTTATTATTCATTACATGTAATTTATAGCGCAGACTAGGGCGTGTGACCTTTGTGGATTGAAATTTATTCAATCCAAGGAAGATTAAATCGCGGCGCGAGATTGTAACCTAGCTAGCTCGGTAACAGCTCCTGCGTTACCCTAATGGCTTACATCCATGTAAGAATAAGTAAAAAAAGAGCAACAAAGCGTTAATCGTCCCAAGAAAGAACCCAAAGGGCAGCGCATGTTTGGTCTTTATGCTGCGTTATCGCCTATTAATGGGGAATAACCACACTGCATAGGCGCTGCCTTGCCTAAATACCAAACAGACTGCTGCAAATTCAACCTTGAAAGATCAACAGACCCTAGTGTTAATAAGAAACAATTTTACTCGCGAAGTGCTCGATTTTTCCATCAGAAATGTAATCTTGCGCTGCTATAATTTGCAGCTCTCTTTCGGCTAATGCTTTTGTTTTACTGACAATGTCATAAACACTTTGATTTGTTCTTTCAAAAGCTTCAATCGGGCTTTTTGTTTTCAATAGGTTGCCGGTGAACAACGATGTCGTTAAATCTCCCACACCAATAACGGGTATCGAAAAGTCAATTAAAGGACGCTCTACCAGATAGACACCGTCTTCGGTTGCCATTAGCATGCTGTAGTTGGAGAAGGATTTATAATGCAGATGTTTAACTAAGACAATACTCGGGCCCATAGCGCGTGCTTTAACACAAGCCGCTATGGCACTGTCTAAATCATTAATTGCTATTCCTGTGATTTGAGATAACTCAAATTGGTTCGGGGTGATCACTTGGGCTGCAGGAATTAAATACTTACAGAGCATTTCTGCAACGTCGTCAGTGACGAAACAGCCTTTATTTTCGTCTCCCATCACAGGGTCACAAACATACAAACAATTGGGGTTAACTGTTTTTATCCGCTGAATGTTCTCTAGTATCTCAAATGCTTGATTGGCATCACCTAAATAGCCAGAAATAACTGCAGAGATATTAGGTAATACGTTAATATTATCTAAGCCGTTAAACAACGAGGTAATTTCGCCTTTAGCAAGTACAGTGCCGGTCCATCCTTGCTTATACTGAGTGTGATTTGAAAATTGCACTGTGTTTATCGGCCAAACATTAAAGCCTAATCGTTGTAACGGAAACACCGCAGCTGAATTACCGGCACAACCATAAACCACATGAGACTGAATTGAGATAACACCCCGCATAATAGCGTCCTTATTTATTGTTAATTAATTAAACTTCAAAAATAGAAATTTTAAGCTGCGGCGATCATTCATATAATTAGTACAAAGCCTCCCAGCCAACACTCTAGCCGTTTAAGAATAAATGAGTGTAAATACCAGCTCCATACCCTAACGCAATAACGGGCGTCCATCGTAAATGACTCATAAATGTATACTGCCCTTTTGCGCTGCCCATTAATGCAACGCCGGCAGCAGATCCTACTGATAGCAAGCTTCCTCCGACGCCACAGGTAAGGGTTATTAACAACCATTGATTTACATCCATTTGTGGTTGCATACTTAATACAGAAAACATCACCGGAATATTGTCTATAACTGCTGAAATTGCGCCTAATACCAAGTTCGTTTGTGTAGCTCCCCACGTGCCATACATGTAATCAGACGCCAAGCTCATATAGCCAATAAATGTTAAAGCGCCAACACTAAACATGACCCCAAAGAAAAACAATAAGGTATCCCATTCTGCAGAACGAACATCTTCAAAAATATCATACTTAGGCTCGCCATCAACGCGAGTTCGTCTCAGGTGATATGTTAAGAACATTAATAAAGACATTCCCATCATCATGCCCATAAAAGGAGGTAAACCTAAAAACTGTTCAAACGTTATTGCCATCGTAATGCTCAAAAGGCCTAAAAAAATAGTTCGCTTACCGCCTCGGGCCATTACTGTATGCTCTTTCATTGGCATTGGCACACCACTTGGCACAAAAAAGCTCATTATCAAACAAGGGATCAAATAGGTAACCAATGCAGGGATAAAGAGTGTGAAAAATTGACTAAACTCAACCTGACCTGATTGCCAGACCATTAACGTTGTTATATCGCCAAATGGACTAAATGCACCGCCAGCATTGGTGGCGCAGACAATATTGACCATAGTTATGCTAACAAATGTTGGTTTTTTAACACCAATGGCCAGTACAACACTGCCCATCACCAGTGCGGTGGTTAAATTATCAGCAATGGGCGAAAGAAAAAATGTGATCAGTCCGGTAACCCAAAATAATTGACGGTAGCTCAGCCCAAGGTTGACTAACCAAGATCGCATGCTTGCAAATACGTTTGTTTTATTAAGCACGCTAATGTAGGTCATAGCACACAGGAGAAAAAGCAATAGACTGGAGTATTCATCTAAGCCGTGATTTATGGCTTTGTGAAGTTGCTCTTTATTCACGCCATATTGTGGTGCGGCATAAGCAATAACTAACCAAATAATGCCCGCGCCTAACATGACAGGTTTAGATTTACGTAACTGGGTTTTTTCCTCCGAGATCACTAACACATAAGATAATAAAAAAACGATTAAGCAAAATATCCCTTTCGGGTCAGTTGCAAGTTCAGCAAATACATGTGCTCTTGGCTCAATGGCAAACGCACTGAAAGATATCGTAACTAGCATAATGCATAAAGCGGTAACGACCGACAATCGCAGCCAAGATAAATAGTTCATTTTACTATCGGCGAACATCGGTCGTTTTTGCATTAACTATTCTCACTAAATTAGAACGAATAAGAAACATTCGCTATGATATGGTTATCAGCCTGCCCGCCAGTATTATCGAGTTTAGCCGCCGAACTGGTTTGTGTTACAGCAAGTCCAAGGTTAAATTTCCCCATGTCATATGCCAAACCAGCTCCCCACCAATTGTAAGAATGGCCAAAGTTAGAACGGTCATAATGCCCAATTTCCATATTAAAAGACACGTTCTCGATTAACTCATAATCAGCAGTCCCCTGATACCAAGTACCTTTTTCGCCACTGGCAACTTGATCATTTGAATAACCAATTTTTGCGCCAAAATGATCATAGCTTGCGCCTAAAATAAATTCACCGTAATCAAAGTCATTTTCTAGAGCGTCTTCAATACCAGGGTAATCATAATAGACATAACTGGCATCTAAATTTAAACCTTCAGATATCTCAAAGCTGTACCCTAAGTACAAATCAACTTCAAAATCAGCGCCGTCTTCTTCCTGTCCACGCGGTACGTAATCAACATTGGAAACCCAAACTCCGGTGTAAATACCATTATTCCAGCCATAATCGACGGACAATTGTACTGCAGGGTTATCTTCAGTCTGACTAACGCCTTTGCTTACGTAGTTAGAGACAATATCAACACTCGAACTAAAGCCCTTATAACCATCCCAACGCTGCCATTCCGTGCGTTCAAATACATCTGAACGTGAGCTAAAACTCAAGACAAAACCTGGATCAGTCACTTTAGTTAAATCAAGTCCATTCATTTCACCGAGTGAATCAAACAGCTTATCTCCGCGTTTACTCGTGTCATGGTACATAAGCGAAATAGCAAAGGGGCCAAAGCGCTTACTTACTCCCAACGAGTGATAGCTGTAACTATCACCTAAAAGTTTCTCAGCATCATGAAAGCCAAACATACCGTCTATGGTATAACCAAGCCCAATCGGATAATGCCCTGTTAGTTCATAGGCTACACTGTCTTCTTTAAGGGTGTACCTGTCATGTCCATAATCAACTCTGAAGCGAAAAAGTTCAGCGTAAAGCAATTCTGCATATACCTCTTCGTAACTTGAACTTTCAGCGGTAGATCCTGGAAAGTTGAGATAATGGCCACTGACTCTCGCTTGCCACTCATCATCAAGCTGCCATTCATAACCAATAAAGCCACGAAGCGAGACAAATAAGTCACGGTCAGCTAAGCCATTGGCAACAAAATCAATCGTTTTTGCGCGAAAGCCTCCCCCCCAACCTGATGGATCACGATAAATCATCGCGGCTTGCACGCCAGGATCACCTAAGGTGCGACTAAAACCATGCTCAATATCATCGCTTGAAAGCGTACCATAAATGCTCCAACGCTCATCTTCTTTACTATCAGCATCAGCAACGTCTTTAGCTTGAATAGATGTCGCCAGCGTAAGACCTAGGAGTGCAATAAGCGTTGATGAAAGTTTAAACCGAACATCATTTTTTAAGCACGGATACCGCATAAGTCACCCCCTTATCACCTTTATTAACGCTTAATCCATGTATTTCTGCTTCAAAGCCAGGTACTTGAGTGCTTTGCTCACGTGCCATAGCTAAATAATCAATAATCGGTTTACACCTTTCGTTATAACGCTCGCCTGGCATTATCAAAGGTATACCAGGTGGATAAGGGACAATCATTTCTGCGGCTATACGACCTTCTAATTCGTCAATCGATACTAACTCCACCTCATCAGCAACCAATTTATGGTAAGCCTGTGCAGGTGTCATCACTATATCGGGAAGCTCTGTATACATTGTATTCATAGCTTCTGGTGTTTTATGGTCGCGATAGAAAGTATGTAAATTCTGACACAGCGTGCGCAAAGTCATATGGGTGTAAACATCTGGATACTTGCTAACCAGTGTAGGCAATGCTGATTCTACGTTGGCATTGGTGTCGTATAAACGTTTGAACTGCAGTAACTCGGTCAATAAGGTGCTCCATTTCCCTTTCGTGATACCTAAAGAAAATAAAACAAGGAATGAATAAAGACTGGTTTTTTCTACCACAATACCGCGTTCCCACAAAAATTGAGAAACAATCGCCGCAGGAATACCTTCTTCTGCCATATAACCATCAATAGAAAGCCCAGGCGTAAGTAAGGTGACTTTTATGGGGTCAATGAGTACATAATCATCCGCTAAATCATCAAAGCCATGCCATTTATCACCGGGTCTAAGTACCCAATCTGCTGCCTGTGGTGCCTGTGGTGTATCGTTAGATTTTGCGCTAATAACATCAGGTTGCCAAACATTAAACCACCAACCACTTTGTTCGTGACCTACATTCGCCATTGAATGTCTAAATGCCATAGCCTCACTATGTATATCTTCAATAAGTGAAGGGCCGCTTTTACCAGACATCATTTTGCTCGCAACATCACACGATGCAATCACGCCATAATGCGGTGATGTTGATGTGTGCATCATGAAGGCTTCATTAAAACGGTTGGGATCAACTTTAGAACGAGCGCCCTGCTTTACATGGATCATTGAGGCTTGAGAAAAAGCAGCTAACAATTTATGTGTTGACTGTGTTGTAAGAATAGCCGGGCCGATATCTTGATCATCAACATCAGCCATACCAAAGTGGTTTTTATAAAACGGATGAAATGCCGCGTAGGCGTACCATGCTTCGTCAAAGTGTAAATAATCAACCGCATCAGCAACCGTGCGCTTTATTTCGTTAGCGTTATAACAAATCCCATCATAAGTAGAGTTAGTTACTACCGCCATACGCACTCTTTCTGGCACTTGAACAATTAGAGGATGTTCAGCCATACGTTCAGCCATGTGTTTAGGTGTAAATTGTTCGCGCGCAATAGGCCCAATAATACCAAATGCATTTCGACTAGGTTGAAAATAAACAGGAGTTGCACCTGTCATAATCAAGGCATGTAATAACGACTTATGACAATTGCGATCAACAAAAACTACATCGCCTTGCGTTGCAATACCATGCCAAACAATCTTGTTCGCCGTAGAAGTTCCATTGGTGACAAAATAGGTCATATCAGCACCAAAGTTTTCAGCCGCTTCATGTTCAGCGTCTTTAACTGGGCCACTGTGATCCATCAAAGAGCCCAACTCAGGCACAGATACAGATAAATCCGAACGCAGTGTGTTTTCGCCAAAAAACTGATGAAATGCTAAACCAACTGGGTCTTTAGTAAAGGCAACACCACCAGCGTGTCCTGGCGTGTGCCATGAGTAATTAGAGTCTTCAGTGTGCTTGAGTAATGCTTTAAAAAATGGCGGTAACAACTGATCTATATATTCACTCGCTGCACGAACAATCTGCTTACCTAGAAACTTTTTAGTGTCCTCATATAAATATATAATGCCACGAATTTCTGATAGTAAATCCGTTGGTAATCTATCAATTGATTGTCTTTCTCCAAAAAGAAAAACAGGTAATTCATCATTACGACGGTGAATGTGCTTTATGAGAGCGCGTAACTTTTCAAATTGCTCCGGACCTTCTTCACTGCCCTCTAAAGAAATAAGAACAGCCGAGACCTCAGAATAAGTAAGTACAGTTTGTTCGGCATCTTCAATACTAAAGCCACCGATGACTTTTATACCCTGTGTTTCTATTTCTTGTGCAAGCTGACGAATCAAGATCCCACTCATTTGCAGAGAATTATAATCGTTATCTATAATAGCAATTGGAAAGTTTAAATCATGTTTTAACATTGTTAATTCCTTATTTATTCAGGGAGAGCAGCACGTGTAAAAAGGCCTCGTGCTGTCGCGTCAATTTCACCAAAATAGGTCGTGTAAATAGCGTCTATTTCACCCGTGCGATAAAGTCTACTCAGTGTTCTATCTACGAGTAATCTAAAATCTTCGTCATCACGAGCCAGCGTTAGCGCAATCACTTTATTTGAAAAATATCGATGAATAACCTGTAACTCGCTATTGGGAGCGTTACGCTTGATCGCTTCAAGTAAAATAGCTCTGTCGCCAAAAAACATGTCAGAGCTACCTTTAAGTACAGAGCTAATACCTATGTCATAGCTTGTTACCGCCGACACTTTTGCAATAATGCCAAATTCATGAATGCGGTCATTAACCCAGGCTTCAGTCGTTGTACCCGACAAAACTGACGCTGTTCGTTGTTTTAAAATCTGGCTATATGAGGCTCTCCAACGCGGTCTAAATTCAGGTTCGTTGCCAGCAAGCAGAGCACGTAACTGTGATGGTGCATCGACACGAGTAAGCACCCCAATACCACTTAGAAAAATAGGTATAGAAAAGGAAACATCACGGCGTCTGGCAATCGTTTCAGTTGTTGCTCCGCACAGCAAATCAATCTTACCGCTTTGCAACGCAGTGAATCGGTCCTCTGTAGTAACCGCAACGTCATCAATTGCTAATGCATTCAAACGCAGCTCTGACTTTACTTCTTCGGCTACTTTCTTGCATAAAGCAACGGCATAGCCTGCGGCATGACCAGTATCGTCACGATAAGAAAAAGGCACATCGTCAGTGCGAAAACCTAGATTTATGGTGCCAGAGTTTTGAATTCTATCTAAGGTTTGAGCGTGGGCAAATGGTTCAGCTGCGAGTGAAAATAATACACATGTTAAAAATGTCGCCTTTTGCAATAATGGCTGGTTTAAAATTTTCATAAGTTCTCTCCTTTTGAGATTGAATTCATAGGTTTAACGACCTGTGGATTAACTTCAAAGCGTGGTGCCATGAAACCGTAAATTAAATAACCAAACATCATGATTATAAGGCCACCAATAACTGCGCCAGCGCCCGATGCGTATAAAGCATAAATACTATAAGTAACCGCCACACACACAATGATAGAATTGCGCATATAAACCTTGGCAGAAACCTTGTCTTTGCGCATCATTACCATTAAGCCTGTGAGCGCCATGATATAAGGAATCACATTGGTCACGACTGATAGGTCAACCAACACGTTAAACTGCTCGGTTAAGTTGGGCGACATCGTAGAAAAAGCGAATAGCGTTTGCACAATACCAATAATAACCATGCCTAAAATAGGTGCTCCCACTTTATTCACTTTACCCAAGAATGCGGGGAACATTCCTGCATCGGCCGCGAGTTTACCGCTTTGTGAAATAGTAAATTGCCAGCCCAATAACGAACCAACACATGCTAAAGCAGCTAAAGCCATAACAATACTGCCAACAACAGGGCTAAACATCTGTGTATACACAAGAGCAAAAGGACTCGTCGAGTTAGCTAATTCGACATTAGGTACAATCCCCATAATCACGCTTGTCGATAGGATATAAATAACAGCGGCCCCTGCGGTACCAAGCATGCAAGCCAGTGGTACATTTTTACGTGGATTTTCAACAGCCCCCGCACTTTGCGCTGCCGACTCCATACCCAGAAACGCCCATAGAGTAAGAGTAATACTAGAGCTGAGCCCCTCCATTAATGAAAGATCATTTGGATTCCATGCTTGTACAAATGTTTCTGTATTAAACCAAAACCAACCTATTACAGATAAACCAGCAACCGGAATGATTACTCCCCATACAGTAAATGAACCAATTCGTCCTGTAACTTTTGGACCACGGAAGTTAGCTGCTGTTGTCAGCCAAATTAAAACGATAACGCCTATTGCTGTTATAACAGGAGTAGAATTGAGCCAAGGAAAAAACGGCGCTATGTAACCCAGCGCCGCAATAGCAATCGCAACATTTGCGATTGCTAGCGAAATATAATAAAGGTAGGAGACCATAAAGGATCCCGATCTACCGTGAGATTGCTCTGTATATGCAGGCATACCACCTGCAGTACGGTCAAAAACCCCCGCCTGTGCAAATCCATAAGCAATAGCCATTGAGCCCAAAGCAGTGATAAACCAAGATAGCAATGAAATAGCCCCTACTTGCGCCATATTCGCTGGCAACATAATGATACCCGACCCCATCATGTTGACTGCCACGATCATCGTCAGGCCGGTTACCGACATTTTCTTTTCTTCTGACATAGTTTTTTCCCATTTAATTTTAGTGCTGAGTACTGATAATATTTACACAGCACTCAGCTATAAGTTTTGGTGTTACATAATTTGTACTAAGTTACTTACTAGGATGTATTGACTGTCCCTATAAAAAGCCAAATAGCAGCGCATGTTTGGTATTTATGCTGCTGCAGACTCAACCACCAAAGATCAACACGCCCTAATTATTGGATACAACATAGGTGTGAAACTTAATTTCACCTTCAATCTCTTCTTGGTAAACACCTTGAACCTCATAATTAAAACCAGGGAAACGATTAAACGACTCTTCAAATAAGCGGAAGTAATCAAGCATAGGTTGTGCTCTGTCATCCCAGCGCTCTCCTGGTACAACCACACCAATACCTGGTGGATAAATTAATGCTAGCGTCGCCGCTATGCGCCCTTTAATGTTATCAAGTGACACGTAATCAACATTGTTTGCGACCAATTCTCTCGACGCATCTTGTGGAGACATTGCTTGCTCTGGAAAGCTCTCAGCGCGAAAACATAAACTCTGTAACTCTTTGATATTGCCTGTACGATAAAAATCATGCATTTCATTACATACTTGGCGTATGGTGTAGTTTTCGTAGCGTTCGTGATGAGTAGCGTAAAGGTTAGGCATTACTTCAGCCATTAGTGCATCTTTGTCCCATAGTTCTTTAAAGCGCAGTAATTTAGCAATTAACGTATTGAGCTTGCTTTCGTCCTCAGCTGGCGTCATTAAAAATAAAATACTATTCAAATCGCATTTTTCAGGGATCACATGCTGCTCACGTAGGTAGTTGGCTATTACCGTGGCAGGGACACCAAAATCTAAGTATTCACCCGTATTGCGGTCGATACCAGGAGTAAGTAGCGTTAGTTTATTGGGATCAACCATGGCATAACCTTTAACGTAGCCTTTATAACCATGCCAACTACTTTGGGGATCAAACTGCCAACATTGCTGCTCGCGTTTAATGACATCGGTATCGAGTGCTTCCCACGCAATATCTGTCACATCTTTGGTGAATTCAGAGTCTTTTATGGTGACAACGTCAGGTACAAAGGGGTCAAAAAACCATTTTTCTTGCGCTGTTTTACCGGTTTTTTCAAAGTGGCGAGCTATTTCACGAAACTTTTTACGTACGTCAATACCCAGCTCAATACATTGATCCCATAACATTTCACCACTTTTACCTTCATGAATTTTTGCATTGACATCCAACGATGCAAATAAAGGGTAAAAAGGTGATGTAGATGCATGTTGTAAAAATGATTCATTGAATCGCTTGTGATTAATAAAGCGTTTTTGACCACGAATATGTTCGTCGCGCTTATGGATTTGAGAAGCTTGAGAGAAACCAGCTAATTGTTTATGCACTGATTGCGTTGAAAATAAGCCCGGCATATCTGCACTTAAGTTTTCTAAACGCATAGGGCTATGATCTTTAAATAACGGGTGAAATGCGTTGTAACCAATCCATGCTTCATCCCACAGTACGTATTCGCAAAGATGCCCTATTTTATCTAAGACCCGTTTTGCGTTGTAGATAGTGCCATCATAAGTAGCTAGTTGAATAACGGCGAGTCTAAATGGGCGTTCTGCTTTGTATAATTCAGGGTCTTGTATTAATGGATTAGCTTTAATTTGGGCACGAATATACTCTTCATCAAAAGCATCCCAATCCATTGCGCCAACCATACCAAACGCGTTACGCGCAGTAGGCAGGTAAATTGGAATCGCACCGGCTTGCACTAAAGCACCATGATGAGTCGACTTATGATTGTTTCTATCAAATAAAACCAAGTCACCACGCTTTAATACCGCATTAGTGACCACTTGATTTGAGGTGCTGGTGCCATTGAGAACAAAGTATGTTTTGTCTGCACCAAATATTTTAGCTGCTTCTTGCTGTGCTCTTTTAGCCGCGCCTTCGTGGATAAGTAAGTCGCCTAAGTCGACATCAGCATTACACAAATCGCTGCGGAAAATACTTTCGCCAAAGTGTTTGAAAAAGATCTGACCTGCAGGCGATTTTTTATAAAACTGCCCCCCTTGATGCCCTGGACAATCAAATGCAATATTTGCTTCATAATCATATGCCAACATACCACCAAAAAAAGGCGGTAAAAGACTAACGCCGTATTCAACAACACTGGCAATTACTTGTTTTGCATAAAAAGCAGGGGTTTGTTTTCCTAAATAAATAAACCCAGTAACTTCACTTAGACCTTCAAAATCTTCAAGGGCAGCTAAACGGTACGAATCCGCAAGCGCCCAACCTGGCATTTTATTACCTGTTGCACGAAGATCATGACCAAGCTTTCGAGCAAGATCTCCTTTATCTTCGTCAATTGAGACGATGTAAGCCCCAACGCCTGCATCTTCAAATACATCGCGTTCATAGCTATCGGTAACCTCAACCTCGTAGCCATCAGCTTTAATTACATCGATTAACTCTTTCACTTCAGGGTTCTGAGCATCTACGATTGCAACAATCTTAAGTAGCTTTTCGAAGGGTATAGCTGGCATTTTAGACATAACTAATTATCTCCATATATTGAGTAGGTGCACTCTAACGTGCTAAATATCGATCAACGATTTGAGCAAAATCATTTTCTAATGAGATATTACTATTCACCCTAATTAAGTGAAATTAGGGGTTTCCGCGACTTATTGTGGTTAATACTTAGTTAACCTGAACTCTGGTTCAGAGATTTACTAACGTATTGAATCATGGTGATATTTAAATTTATTTTCTCTAGCCAGAGATTTTCAGTGAAAACAAGGCGAATTTACCCGTCAATAGCTGGCCTATTGCAAGTAAATTCAACGTAGTTAGCGCTGAAAATAGCTGCTCGAGATAGATTTATTATCCAGAGCTCAGGTTAGTTAGTATTAAATCTGCAGAGAAAGTTAATTTTGAGGTTTAATTTGACGAGATAAACGAATGATTAGCAGGCTTTTATTAACAATTTTATTGGGGAGTGTTGTTCTTTGTGGATTAAATTAATTCACCTAGAGGCGATTAAATCGCGGCGCGAGGTTTGTAACCTAGTGGGCTAAGTAAAAACCGAGTAACAAAGAGCTTATTGTCCCTAGAAAAAACCCAACGGGCAGCGTATGTTTGGCATTTATGCTGCGTTATCGCCCATTTATGAGAAGCAACCATATCAACCAGACGTTCCCTTACCTAAAAACCAAGCATACTGCTGTAAGTTCAATCTCGAAAGATAAATAGGTTTTAGAGTTAATTTCTAAAATACAATTTTATAACTGTATACTTAACAAGTAGAAGTACTGATGTAGCATATATTTAATGCTCATTTAAAATGTTGAGTTACGTTTATTTCTGTTTCATTTTAATTAGAGCGCTACGTTTATTTAGCTTTGCTATATAAAATATATTAGCCGCAACGAAAAGCATTTCACCAATCGCGACCCCCCATGAGTTTATTATTAATGCGTACGTTATATATAAAATACCACCAATAATACCGCAGACTCGATACCCATATTCTTTCATTCTTAGCTCGCCATATCGGTAAAAAGAAAATGCGAACAAGGGTAAATATGAGATTAAATTTATAGAGCCTGTATAAATATCCATGGTTAATATAGTTAGCAGCATTAATAAAATTATTTTAATAGCACGTACTGTAGTTAACTCTTTTTTATGTAGTGCAGCATAAAGAGAAGATCCTCCCGATATAGCGCTAACAAGTGCACCAGCCCATGCCCCATAAATGCCAAATGCAAAAACCCAAGATGCAGCAGTTAAAAGGTTAACAACAACCATTTTCGTTTTTGTATTACAAAATAGGGATATAGCTCCAAATATAACTGGGAATACCTGAAGCATTAAATCAATCACTATGGCTCTATATCCTCTATGCCTAATCGGTATTTAAGAGTTAAACTTTTGCAAATTACTTGAAAAAGTAATATTTAAATTATGAATAGAGGTCTTATAAAATAAAGCGCTCTTATAACGAATGCGTTTTTGACGGCCAATTTTTTCTTAACAATATAATCATCAGCATAGCTATAAGTAAGAGTATTAAACCAAAGACTTCGGGAAAAACCTGCGAAAACGAAGCCCCCATTTGATCAACATTAAGTAAAGCCTGAATACTCGCAGTACTGGGTATTAGCATACTTAATACCACTAAAGGAGCTGGAATTGACTCAATAGGCCAGGCAAAACCAGCTAAAAATATAATAGGGATCGATGTAGGAATTAAATGAATAACAGCTTGAACGCGATAACGAATACAAGCCCCTATAGCAACAGCCCAAGCAGATACGGTTAAGGAAAAAATAATAATAATTGGTAATAAGTCACGTAATTGACCTAAGTGAGGGTAATCTTCATGCCAATACACTACACCAACGTAATAAAGGGTATTAACAAAGCAAATAGTGGCTGCGGCAAAAACTAAGGCCAATCGATTACGGAAAAACGTCATAACAAAAGGTGCGCCTGATTCCCTCCAAGTTCCTAGCAGCATACAAATACCTAATAACAAGGTTTGTTGCAATACAACTACAGCAACAGCAGGGACAACATAGGTAGAGTAACCACCGGTAGGGTTTGATGTTGTGTACAGCTCCAAACGTACAGGTTCACTTAGCTCTGTTGCTTGCAGGACTGAAACAGTGCTTATCAATTCATGTTTACTTTCAAGATTTCCGGATAACGCTTGTACTGCACCTGAGAAGCCCAATAACTCACCTTTATTAAACATAAAATAAGCGCCATTTCCCAAAATAATTACTTTAGACGCATTACCACGCATTACATTTTTACGAAAATCACGAGGAATAATTAAACCACCTTCAATATCCCCATGCCAGAATTTTTGCTGTAGCTCAGCGGTGCTATTTACAACGTCAATTACGTTAATGTCGGGGCTTGCGTCGGCTAATCGAACTAGCTGCCGACTCAAGCTGCTATGATCAAAGTCGACTATTGCTACCGGTATATCGCGTACAACTTCAGGACTATAAGGTAGAGGGTAATAAATTGAATATACAATCGGCCCAATAATAACGAGCAACAGTACATTACGATCTTTTACGATGGCGATTAATGAATACCAGTAACTTAACCAAAACTGCCCCATGACTACCTCCCCTTTTTAAAAACAGAGCAACGCGCGCGTATTCGATTAATAGCAAGCGGCAGTGGTAATAAAATAAAAGCAATAAGAGTAAGTAATTCAGGTAATGAATTAACAATGGGAGCACCTATTTCAACTTGTTCAACCTGCAAACGAAGCAATGTTTTTATTGGTAATATATAAGCCCAAATTTTAGCTAGTAGAGGCATTGCGTGTTGTGGAAAAGTGATACCAACATAAGCAAAAGCGGGAGCGGTAAAAAAAACAGCAAACGATAAAGCAGTCGCTAAACGTGATGCAAGGCTCGCAAAAAGGAGTCCCAATACTATATAAGCAAGAATCATCAATTCCCAACCTAAAATAAGGAAACTAACACTCCCGTTTATTGGCCATCTCATATAACCAAAAAGCCAATATAAACAGCCAATACCAATGCATGAAGCCAAAATAAATAAAGGCAAGACTTTAGCCGCAATAGCTGCATACACGTTATTCTTTGCATCAAGCCACTGCGTAAATGTACTGTTTTGAAATTCTCGACCAACAATATAAACCGTCCATATCATCACAAATACCTGCAACATTGCGGGTAATAAGCTTGCAACTAAAAAATATTGATAATTTTGAAATGGATTAAATAATGTTCTTAATTCAGATTGTAATGGAGAAAAGTCAACATTTGCGGCTAACGTGCTTTCTCCTTTCTTGCTCAACGCTGTTATTTTCACACCGGCTGACATTGTTCCTGTAACTTGACGTAAACTTTTTAAAATCACACCTGACATAGTTAAAAACTGTCCACTATGCCAAGCCACAACAGTCGTTTGTTGACCTGTTTTAATATCCTTAGCAAAATCACGGGGAATAACAACAAAAGCATAAATAGAAGCTTGCTCTAAAAGCTTCTTTGCTTCGGCAGTTGAAGACAGTTTGTCAACAATATGCATTTCAGGCGTTGCTTCAAGCATACGGCTATAAGTACGAGAAACACTAGAGCCATCATGATCTATAACTGCGATAGGTAAGTTTGTGAGGGTTCCAGAGGAAAATATCCAAGCAACCGTAATCATGCTAGCAAGTAAAATAAAAATGGAAATAAAGCACTCACAACCATCAGATTTATAGTATTGGAGCTCGCGTTTCAATGTTGTAACGAAACCACCTTGATGTGGCGATAGGTTATGCACGTGGTATTACTCCATTAATCAATAGAAAGTAAAACACTCATTCCTGGACGAAGCCCATCTATTTGCTCATTTGGTCGCATACGTATTTCAAACGTTTTAACATCATACCCAGACGAATAACGTGTAGCGCGCCAAGTAGCAAAATCAGCTTGCGGTGCAATATAGTATACCGATAATGCTATTTTCTGATCACCAAGCGCAGGAACTTTAGCCATTAACTTTGCGCCTATCTTAAAGTTAACCAAATGATCTTCTCTAACGTTTAAAACAACCCATGAATCACTAAGATCTACAATTGTTATCACTGGAAATCCTGCAGGAGCCAATTCACCAGGATCGACAAGCACTTGGACTATTTCGCCAGAAATCGGCGCGGTAAGATGCGTTTCAGCAGAGTAAGCTGACACTTCATCAATTGCTCCTTTCGCTTGTGCAACCACCGCCTTAGCTGCTGCTTTATCTTCCACTCTGGTGCCATTGAGTGTCATATCATATTGTGCTTTAGCTGCTTTTTCCGCATCATGTGCTACTTTTTGCTTTGTCTGTGCTTCATCATGCTGCTGCTCTGATATCAAACCTTCTTTATATAACGAATCAAATCGCTCAAATGTTTTTTGTGCAAGTTCCGCCGCAGAATTAGCTCTAGCCCAGGCAGATTCAGCCATTCTAACTTCTTCTTCACGCGTGCCATTATCCGCTTTATTACTCATAGCAAACGCAGCATCACGACTAGCTGTTGCTTGTGCCATTTTTGCTGCAATTTCAGGGCTTTCTAATTCAAAAAGAGCATCGCCAGTTAAAACGTTATCCCCTTCTCGTACTAAAACTTGATGAATACGACCAGTAACTTTTGCTGCAACATCAATCTCTCTCGCTTCAACCTGCCCTTGAAAAACCAAAGGTAAAGGTTCTGTGATTTTTAGTAGAGCAAAGCCAATAAAGGCAATTACACCCATAATGGCTGTAATCAAAATCGCTTTATTTTTCATTGTTACCCTTCTTTTGTTGGGAGCTTTACGTCTGCCTGAACGACGTAATCGTTAAAATGTGCTAACTGGCCACTTGCTTCTAACAGGTCAACCAAAGATACAACAAACCCGTATGCAGCAGATACACGCTCGGTTTTAGCTCTTGCTACAGCAAGTCGTGCATCAACTACATCCAGTGATGTTCCCAGCCCTTCTTGAAACATACGCTCCCTTAATTTTAACGCCTCTTTTGCAAGTTCTATACTGGATTCAAGTAACATAAATTGATCATGTGCTCGTTGCACACTGCGGTAACTTTTTTCAATATAGGTATTAAGACCCACTTTAATCTCTCGCTCTAAAGATGAGACCCGCTCAATTTTATTTTGTGCTGCGCTAACTAAACGTTTTCGATCATAATGATCAAACAATGGATAGCTGATATTAATGCCAACAACCCAATCAGGTTCAAGTAATGGCAATGGATTAGACAACTCTGCATCTTCTTGAAGTAAGTTATAACTCCCATAGGCAACGACTGTTGGCTTCCAACGGGCTTCTTCTGTGAGCTTTCCCTGTTCTGCTTGTTTTTTCTTTGCGCGAATTTGAGCTAACTGACTATGATTGTTAAGTCCCTTTTTGAGGTATTCCTTTAAAGGGGCCAAAGGCCTACTTATAACAAACAGCTTATTCAAAGGCTTTATTGATTGCTCGCTCCGCAATAACCGACGAAGAGTTGCGTCTGCAATTTTAAAATCAGCATGAGCTTGCTCTAAATTTCGACGCGCCTCATCGTAAGCAACTTGCGCATGCAATCGCTCGACTTTAGCTATCACTCCTTCTTTTTCAAAACGAACAGCCTGATGCAAATGGTTTTCTACACCTTTCAATACATCTTCTCTAATTGATAAGATATTTTTTGCTAATAACTTACCGAAATAGACTCTTGCGAGTGTTTTTTCTTGGTGTTCAATCGTACCTGTTCGCTCAGCCTCAGCTAGGGCAATTCCTGCATCAGCAAATCGTTGTGCAGCGCGAGTACTGCCCCCTGTATATAACAACCAACTTGAGGTAATTGCGGCGGTGCGATTTGAACCATTAAAATCAAGATTTACTGAGCTTGGAATTAACTGCTCAGCACCTGAGAAAACTTGGCCTGCAGCCTGCTGTAAAGGCTCAATATTAAGATCGCGTTGTAAACTGTAAGCCTGAAAACCAGCAGTAATATTTAACGTCGGCATGTTTAAAGCATCAAGAGAGCGACGTTGGTCTTGTTCGCTACTAACTTGATAATTAGCAGCTTGAATTGCATCTGATTGGGTATAAAGCCTTTGTCTTGCTTGCTCATAAGAAAGGGCCTCATCAGCATGAGCAAAAGAACTTGAGACAATAATAAAATGTAGACTAAATAAAGTCCTGCACAACCATCTTGAATGCCATTTATTTTTATACATTATTTAAACTCGCTATTTCACGGCAAACACACATGCTGCATATAAAAAATAATACAAAGACAAATTCCTTTATATAATAATGTAGTATCCATTAAATACTTTAGATGAGCGATAAGGTGTTTCACGTAGTGTAATGTGGTTAATACTTATATCCATACTAGGGTCTGTTGATCTTTGCGGATTAAAATTTGTTCAAACTAGGGGCTATTTAATCGCGGCGCGAGGTTTGTAACCTAGTGGGCTAAGTAAAAACCGAGCAACAAAGAGTAAATAGCCCCTAGGAAGAACCCTTTGGGCAGCGCCTGTTTGGCATTAATGCTACGTTATCGCCCATTCATGGGGAATAACCACACTACATAGGCTCTGCCTTGCCTAAATACCAAACAGACTGTTGCAAATTTAACCTTGAAAGATCAACAGACCCTAGGGCCTGTTTATCTTTCGAGGTTAAATTTTTAACTATTAAACACAAGTTAACTTGAAAGTTTTTACTCAATTACACTCTCTTCTTTTAAACGTGTTATTAATTAATTTAAAAAGGAATGGTGTATGCCCCGCTTGCTACAAAAACTATTAACCACAGCCCTATTATTTATAGGCTTTGCCACACAAGCCTATGAAATAGAAGACTTAGGGTATGGCTTACACCGCTTTATAGACGACAGACACCGCTCAGTATTTTTAATCACTTCTGAGGGCGCAATTGTTACCGACCCACTTAATAAAAAAGCCGCCACCTGGTTAAACGAGCAAATTAAAACTCGCTATAACGTACCGGTAAAATATGTAATTTATAGCCATAATCACAGCGATCATATTTACGGCGCCGAGGTATTTAAAAGCCCGCACACCACGTTTGTAGCGCATAAACTCGCTGCGCAAGATATTAAAAACACAAAAATGAAAACGGTAGCGCCCAGCCTTACTTTTGATGACGAGCTACTACTTACCCTTGGTGATTCTACAGTAAAGCTTAACTACCATGGTCCAAACGATGGTCGTGGTTCGGTTAGTATATTATTCGAAAAGCAAAAAACGTTATTTGTAGTTGATTGGATTGTTATTGGCAGAATGCCGTGGCAAAAGCTGTGGAGTTACGATATTCAAGGCATGATTAACTCAACCCAAGCGGTACTCAAATATGACTTTAACACTTTTGTAGGCGGACATGCCGATATTGGCAGCAAGGCTGATGTAGCGCGTTACTTAAGTTATTTAGAGCTTTTATATAGGCAAGTAACAGCAGGCGTTTTAGCCGGTAATACGCTTGACGAAATTAAACAAAATGTAAAGTTAGACCAATTTAGTGACTTTAAACAGTTTGATGCATGGTTACCGCTTAACATAGAAGGCGTGTACGAGCGTTTAATGGAAGAGTCTGGTATGGGTTGGCGCAGCGATTTATAAGCTTTAGTCTAATAATCATTGGTATTGCCGTATTTAACGCAATACCAATGTATTCATTAATTAAGGTTATTACTGATCAAACCTTTTTAATCTATCCCAATTACTTTAAGTAGTAACCTACATATAAACCGAGTAAGTAGTACTCCAAAAGCTCGCTAACGTTGCCAACATTTACTGCGTCTAGCTCATTTACACAAAACCACGCTTTGGAAATAACCATGCTTTATAGGCTGGGATATTTAATTGATTAGGCTTACCAAGCATTCATAGGTATTTTTAAAGGTACTTGGCTACCATCTTCATTCTCTAAAAGTAATTGTAAAATCTCTCCAGACTCCTTGCGCATTAATTCTTTTGCTTCACTGGCAGGACAGCCTGGAATTTTACAGCCTTCTATAGAAATGATTTTCTGTCCAGCAACAACCCCTGCTTTTTCAGCGGGTGAATTAGGCTCTACTTTTTCAATAACAAATGATGTTACCGTCGGGCTAAAAAAACCATCAGCGCCAACGTTCCCCGAAATTCCAAGTTTAACCTCCTCTGCAGCCAAGGCATTGAAAGAAGTAATTGATATTAAAATAATTATAATTTTGAACATAAAAATAAACACTCCATGTTAGTCAACACTAAATATGTTGGTATCTTTTTTTGTATTGTTTGCTAAATATATGACTATTAATCATTCTCTGGATCGTCGCGTTTGTTATATCGCTCTTTGAATGACTCATAGTCTTCGCTTTCAAGTAATAAAACATTTTGTAAAGTATAACTAGCCGCACCGTATATAAAATCAGCTGATACGGAAACACTTTCCCCTATTTCAAAATCAGAACGATTAAATCCGCTAATTTCAGATTTGTTTATAGCAGCACACAACGAAGCTAACTTCTTTGGACCACTATTTATACTTATGCATAACCCAGATATCGGTTGGCCTTGCTGATCAACTTCGGGATATATTAGTACTACCCAGCTATCGTCCCAATTTTCACTAGTCCCATCAACTAGTCGATGAATGTGTAATTTTTTTGCTTCATCTGAACTCAGTACATTTTCAGAAATAATAAGCGATGTGTTTTCAGCACTACATACCCAGAATGGGCAAAGTAATATAAAAACTAAAAATTTCTGCATACATTTCCTAAAATAAAACATTCAATAATCGCAACTAGTTTGTACTGGATTGCCCTGATTACTATATAGCAATTTCCCATTCCCAGTTACACACTCTACTATCGCATGTTATTTAATCAAATATTTAATTTCACATAAAAAAACCGCGCTAACACTTTATAAAAAAGCTTTAGCGCGGTTATCAATACTTCATACCTAATTAACCAAATAATTAACTAAAATCGACCACCACTTCATAACGCCCAGGCATGTCTTTTACTTCGTATACCCAACCGTGTCGTTTTATTATTTTTTCGCTTAACTCTAATCCTAAACCGTAGCCAATATTGGCAGGCTTGTTTGTGTTATTAGCAGTGTGTGGCGTATCAGTTTGTTCGCTGCTATTTACTATAATCACACGGCTACCCTGCTGAGTAATTCGCACTTGCCCTTGTTGCGTATGCTGATACGCATTACGTATCAAGTTAGTAAGCACAATGTGGCATGCGGTGGCTTCGGTATTAATAGTCGTATTTTGGTTATCGGTATTTATAAGTACATCAACTTGTTTTGAATTGAGTAAATAATCGAGTTCGTTACTCAAAGTCGTTATTTTCTCGGCTAGGTTTACGGGCTCTGGTGCACTTTGCTGGTCGTCATTTCTGCTAAGCCACAATAACGTCTCGGTTAAATCGCTCATGGTTAAACCGGCGCGCTCTATTCGCTGCAGTGTAAGGTGTTGTTTATCGCTTAAAGGCGCTTTTTCGCTTAAACGGTTAAGTAACTCAACGTTGCTGCGAATAACCGAAATTGGTGTACGTAACTCGTGGCTCGCATAACTTAAAAAGCGCTGTTCTCGCTCAAGGCTGTCGTGAGCAGAAAGCAAGCTACTGCGTATTAACGTTGCCAAGGTATTTAGTTCGTTATAGGTAAAGTCGGGCGGCGTGTTTTGTAAATTATTTTGATTTAACGACTTAGCCCAACCACGTAGTGACTCTACTGGCTTAGCTATTTTTTTCATTACCATAAACAAAAAGAAGGTAAATAAGGCAATGGCTGCAAAACCAGTAATGGCTATCAATGTCATGCGGTGTATTGGTTTTACAGTTCCCATTCTTTTAGGGCGATTTTTTTCAAGCATAATACGCGATATATAACGCGCCTCGTCATTTGGGTTTTGATAGTAAACAACAAAAAACAAGTCTGCAGGCATAGTAAACAATGAGGTGTTATCTTTCACTTTTTGTAATACACCGGCTTCATTTGGCGCTACTTCAAATTTTTGCTGTATTATTTCTGGCATGTCTT
Organism: Pseudoalteromonas sp. SA25; assembly: GCF_011378705.1. Taxonomy (NCBI): domain Bacteria; kingdom Pseudomonadati; phylum Pseudomonadota; class Gammaproteobacteria; order Alteromonadales; family Pseudoalteromonadaceae; genus Pseudoalteromonas; species Pseudoalteromonas sp. SA25. Next base: position 111,222 of record NZ_WTKV01000009.1, read on the forward strand.
CCCAACGGCCCGCCACATTAAATCCAACAATATTTTTTGGCTGTCCATCTTCAATCTCAGTGGTTTGCGAAAGCTCAAACATAACTCCGTTTAACCCTCGGTCTAAGCCATCAATAAAATAATTAACACTTAAAAACGAAAAGCCAATTGCCATTAATGAACTTAAAAGCACCATGGTGGCAAAAAAATACAACCTCAGGCTGGGTCTAATTTTCATGCTTGTGTCTCATTTTTTAATTTTAGCGCAAACCCTACACTGGGTATTGTTTCAAGTACGGCTTGGCAATGCGCTTGCTCTAGCTGTTTACGCAAATGATGAATATGCACTTTTAAGCTATTGCTGTCTGGCTGATCGTCGCCCCATATTGCTTGCATAATTACTTGTCGGGTTACCGGTTTTTGCTGCTCTCGTACAAGCACTTCTAATAACTTAAAAGTAATGGGTGATAACTTTAAACTGTGCTCTGCCACTGTTGCTGTATGCGCGGTTAAATTAAGTGTTAAGTTAGCAAATGTAAGTCGCTTTACCTCACCACTTTTACGCTTTGCTAATACTTGAACCCGCGCTACTAGCTCTTTCATGGCAAATGGTTTTACTAAATAGTCGTCACTACCGGCTGCAAACCCCTCAAGCTTATTGTCGAGGCTATCGCGCGCTCTCAGCATTAATACTGGTATATCAATGCCTTGCTCACGCAATGTTTTACACATGGTTAAACTGTCCATTTTGGGCATATTTACATCTAATATAATCATTTGATATTGATTACGTTCTATTAAATTTAAGCCCATTACGCCATTGCTTGCATGGTCACACTCTATTGACTCAATTTCGAGATAATCAACAATAGTGGTTGCCAAATCTATGCCGTCTTCAACCAGTAGTACGTTTATCATTAAGGGGCTACTTCCTGCGTTTTATTTTTAGCACCTAGCGATTTTAGCACAGCATCAATACCGCGCTTAGCATCGGTTTGAATCATCAATAATGCCGGTATAAGTATTAAGGTAATAACCGTGGCAAAGTTTTTTTTGGGATGGTCGCGCTAAAACAGCTGAGCAACAAGCACTTATGCCCATTAGCAATCCAATTGAAATGGACTTAGATCCACAAAAAGCTTTAGTGCGGGTCAATAAAGATAAAAGCTATACGGCATTTAATAAAAGTGCTTTTAATTCAAATACGCTCTCTATGGCACAAATGGCAGAAGCCCTCGTAGCTTTTGAGAGAACACTCATTGCACCTAATACTCGTTTTAAATCGTTTATTAATGAGGCTCAGAGTAATCCAAAAAAAGCGCTTAGACGCTTATCAGATAGTGAATTAAACGGATTACATTTATTTAGAACCAAAGCAAAATGTATGACTTGCCACAATGGCGCACTATTAAGTGACAACCAATTTCATGGCACTGGCCTTCATTACTACGGCCGTAGTTTTGAAGATAAAGGCCGGTTTAATATTACAAATAACCCAAGTGATATAGGGTTATTTAGAACCCCTTCATTACTAGGTTTAACACAAACATTTCCTTGGATGCACAATGGGCTTTTTGATGATCTACTGGGCATAGTAAACATGTACAACCATGGTGGAGCAAGACCTAAGCCTAGAAAAACCCAATTAAACGATCCTCATTTTCCTAAAACGACGAAACTACTAAAACCATTAAAATTAACTAAGCAAGAGCGTTTAGATCTCGTTGCATTTCTACGGATTTTATAAGTTTTGCAGCTGCTCTATCAACCATTTATGAATTGGACTGTTATTAGTACGAGGATGCCATACGGCTATTACTTTAAATGTAGGAGGCAGAGCTTTTTTTTGAAAGGTATCGAAGAAGGATATACACTCTAAATACATATGAGTATTAGATGAATTAGCTTGCTATATTTTTCAATAATAAATAAAAATCACTAGCCGTTTAATAACTCAATAATTATTGAGTTATTAAACCATTACTTTATTACGGCCTGCATTTTTAGCTGCGTATAATTTTTCATCAGCTCGTCGAGATGCATCTTTTGGGGCTTCGCCCGCTTTAACTTCTACTACACCAATACTTACTGTTGATTTTATATGGAGTGAGGTATGAGTAACATTCTCAATATTTTCGCGTATACGCTGGGCAACTTCATGCGCAAAACTAAGTGCTGTATTAGGTAAAACAACTAAAAATTCTTCTCCGCCGACCCTACCTGCGCAATCTGTTTGACGAATGTTTTTTTCTATAAATTTAACAGTAGAGATAATAACTTCATCGCCAATATCATGTCCGTATGTATCGTTTACTTGTTTAAAGTGGTCTATATCAATAACAATTAATGAACACGCGCTTCCTAAAAACTCGCTTTTTTTAATCGCGTTGTATTTAAATGCAAATATTGCTCTACGATTAGCGATGTCTGTTAATTCGTCTTTTAATGCAAGTGTTTTGAATCGCTGTTTATGCTGAGTTTGTTTATAAGTTATGTAAGCTAAAATCAATATTAACCCAATAGAAAATAGCAACGATGCGATTTGCCAAAATGCTTTTTCATTAGCTAAATTTAATAACTGCTCTTTTACCTCTGACGATTCTTTTAGCCTTGTTATTTCTCGTTTTTGCTGTTCCCAATCAAATGCTAAACGTTGAGAAAGTAATGTATTATCTGCAATTTCTTGCACTTTTTTATCTGCGATTTTTAATAACTCTCTTTGAGCTAAGGCTTCTTGCTGATAATTACTTTTTTGCACTGCTAATTCACGCTTAAATTCTAAAAAACGAGTTAAAGAGTCAACTGACCATACTTGAGAACTATTTTGTTCAAAATCTAAATAAAGAAGTTCTGCTTCATCTAGGCGGCCCTTTTTAATTAACCACTCAGCTGTTGTTATTGATTGAATAAATTTAATCCACTCACTATTTAGCGTTAAATCCCTAGCTTGATTTAAGTATTGTTTAGCCTCTTGCAGCTCATTTAATTGAATATTTATTTGTGCGATTTTAAAGAGTAGGTAAGCACTCCCTTCATCGTCTTCATACTTAATAACGGCTGGGAGTATACTGTTGTACAGCATTACCGCTTTTTGGTAATTACCTTGGGCTTCATAAGCTTGGGCTAGGATATCTGTGGCTATGTACCACTCTTGCTCATTGTAATTTGTCAGCTCATTAATCGCTCTTTGTAATTGTTCTTCAGCCAGCAAAAAATTGTGAAGATCGGCATGAATAAGCCCTATCTCTTTAAGTATGAGCGCTTTGTCGTAAGAAAAGCCGCCTTGTTCAAAGGAATTATAAGCTTGCTGAAATGCTAAAAAAGCTTGCTGATACGAGCCTTGCGAACGAAAAATCCTTCCTAAAATTAAGTTAGCTGTCGCATGTTGGTAATAAAGTTCTGGATTTTTAGAGGTGTCACTAATAACATTTTTGGTCATTGAAGTGGCCGCACTTACTTTTCCTTGTTGGTATAAATTAAATGCCTGGCATGTTTGTAAATCGAGTTTTAATTTAGGGGAGTCAGCTTTTTTGATTGCTTGATTAGCATCTGACAGTAAATCATTTAATGCTATATGATTCTTGTCATTTTGGGGGTCATAAAACCAACACTTTACAGTTTTAACTCGAGCAGTATCGAGCACAGAAGGATAAGGTAGGTTGCGCTCTAACTTATCCATAAGCCCACGACTTTGATTACTCGTTAAATGACCACTTAGTATTTTTTCAACATCTTCTTTTACTGCGTTAGCCAAAGTGCCGAAACAAAGTAGACAGCAAAAAACACCAAAAAATAACTTAAACATTTAGCTTTATAATTCCTTTACCGCACTTAAAACACAATTGAAGGACACTGCAATTAGCTGACGACAATCTTTAATAACCATCGTTAATTATGGTAACAGTATTTGCTTTAATACTTGCATTAAAGTTTACTGTTATAGGTTTTGCAGCTGCTCTATCAACCATTTATGGATTGGGCTGTTATTGGTACGCGGATGCCATGCGGCTATTACTTTAAATGTAGGAGGCAGAGCTTCTATTTTTAGCTGTTTAACTTTGCTGTTTGGTAATAATCTTGATGGGTAAAACGCGAGCATATCGGTTGTATGTAAAATATCGGGCACCGCTGAAAAGCTCGGGACCGACATTACAATATTACGTTTTAGCCCTTGGCTTTCAAACCACTGATCGTGCGATCCGCGCAAATTAGCGCGTGATGGCGATACCACTAGCTGTGAATGCTTTGCAAATTGCGCCAAGCTCAAAGGTTCAGTGTAAGTAGTATTACCTATACCGGTAATACACAAATGCTGCTCTTCAAACAAAGTGATATAAGAAAGGTTGTCGGGTATAAATTCTGGAAAGCTTATCAGCAAATCAAGCTCGCCTGCTGTTATAAGTTGATTAACGTTGTCAGACGCAAAGTCGCGCACAATCAGCTTTAAACCTGGCGCTTCGCTGCGGGTAATATTAAATAATTGCGGCAATAAAGCCTGCGTGGCGTAGTCGGTTGCGCTTATGGTAAACACACCTTTATAAGTTTGCGGACTAAACAGCTCGGGCTCTAGTAACGATTCTAATTGCTTTAAAATATGATTAACAGGCGCCTTGAGTCCTTGCGCTTTAGGAGTAGCAACCATGTTATTACCTTGGCGGATAAACAAGCGATCGTCAAATAAGTCTCGTAGCTTTCGTAGTTGCTCACTAATAGCTTGTTGCGTTAACCCCATTTTTTTGGCTACTTGCGAAAGATTTTGCAGTTCTAATAAGCTACTGAGTACTCTTAACTGTTTTATATCAAGCCGACCAATACCATTCATAATTGTATGCTGCACAAAAAAGTGTTGTTTCAAATTGTATCTTTAAATCTCTATGCTGCCAATGTTGCTTAACCACTATTTAAGCCTTTGTTTGCTTTATAAGAGAATTTAAAATGAAATCAGAATTAGTTAATACCGCCCCTTTATTCTCATCAATTGAGCTTGGCCCTTTTACACTTAAAAACCGTATTGTGATGCCACCTCTTACTCGCTCTCGCAGCACTCAGCCTGGCAATATTCCTAATGAATTAATGGCTGAGTATTATGCGCAGCGGGCATCGGCTGGTTTTATGGTTACCGAAGGCACACAAATAGAACCTCGTGGACAAGGCTACGCTTGGACCCCAGGTATTCACTCACAAGCACAAATTGAAGGCTGGAAAAAAGTAACACATGCAGTACATGCTAAAGGCGGTGTTATTTTTGCTCAGCTTTGGCATGTAGGGCGCGTATCGCACGCCACACTACAACCAAATTCAGGTAAACCGGTTGGCCCTTCAGATATTACTGCTGACAATGTAAAAGTATTTATTGAAACCGCACCTGGTGAAGGCGCATTGGCTGGCCCAAGTGAGCCTCGTGCACTAACAACAACTGAAGTTGGCGAACTGATAAACATGTATGCGCAAGCTGCACGTAATGCTCTAGAAGCAGGCTTTGATGGCGTAGAGCTTCATTGTGCTAACGGGTATTTAGTTAATCAGTTTATTTCTGAACATACTAATAACCGTGACGATCAATACGGTGGAACGCTTAGTAATCGCCTGCGCTTTTTAAAAGAGATAGTTGAAGCGGTAAGTGACGTTGTAGGCTCTGATCGTTTAGGTGTTCGCTTTGCTCCTTTATTTGAAAGCACAGATGAAACACGAGTGTATTTAGGACTTGTTGAATCAAACCCTCACCATACTTATGTACAAGCCGTTAAAGTGCTTGAGCAAGCAGGTATTGCTTACTTATCAATAGCGGAAGCTGATTGGGAAAATGCTCCTGATTTACCACAAGAATTTTATAAAGCAGTACGAGCTGAATTTTCAGGTCGCATCATTTATGCTGGTAAATACACAGTAGAAAAAGCGGTACGTATTTTAGGTGAAGGTTACGGTGACTTATTTGCATTTGGTCGCCCATTTATAGCTAACCCTGATTTACCAGAGCGTATAGCGAATAATTGGACGTTTAACGAGGCCGATGCAGCCACTATGTATGGCGGTACTGAAGTAGGTTATAGCGATTATCCTTTTTATCAAAAGTAGCCAACCTAAACTCTAAACGATATATGGGATAAGGATTGGTATTGGTATAGAACCGATACGGTTTTATAACAGGTAGCTTAATTAAGCTACCTGTTCTGAGGTAAGAAAACGGTGTTGATAACACTGCTGAATTTGTTATTAGTTGTTCTCGACAATTGCTCTTTCATTTTTCTACCTTCTGCATTTATGCAGCCATATATCAGTCATTTTTTAATAGAGTTAGCGTTAGATTGAATCTCTCAAATTGATTAAGTATTACTGCGGATTGGTGTTAGCGTCAAGAATAGTAAAGATAAGTAAAGGGGTGTAAAGCCTCCCTACAGTTGCCCTGCATGCAGTTGGCATTCAGTTTCAAACGTCAATACTAGCCATGTTAACCACAAACGAGGCAATATTATGAAACTTACATTTATACTACCTGCACTATTAGTTATTGGCACTTTATCTAGTTCTGCATTTGCAGCACCACATGATAGATATACAAAGCAAGAATATAAAAAGGTTCAGCTAAAACGAGAACTGAAAAAAATTAACCAAACTAAGGTAATCAAGTATGTTCCAGTTAAAGTTGTTAAAAGAAACGTTAATAACACAGCATTTGTTAAAGTTAATGTCATAACGTATCACCCTAGCCTTAAATTTATTAAAAGATAAATGCGCACTTTAAAATATAAAGTCATGTTTGCGGCAATAAACAACGCGCCGCAAACTTAGCTTTTTACACCATTTAAACTCTATTATTGGTATTTTCCCATCTAAAATGCACGGAAATAACGTTTTCTAAGCACAACAAAAAAGTCCAAATACATAATTTAATAGCAAAATTATTAAAATATCTCTCGTAATAAATATACTTACAAAGAACAGAGTCACCCTCAAAAATCGTCAAAAATAACTAAGTATGTCAATAACTGTCAGTAAAATGTAAAAAGCTGTAAGCATAGCTCCGTTTGCTGTTATATGTCAGTTAACATTCAGTTTGAACCGCTAGTATTGAACCCAGTTATGTAAAAACATAAACGAGGCAATACTATGAAACTTACTTTTTTACTACCTGCACTGCTCTCCATTGGCGCAGTATCAGGCTCTGCGCTTGGAGCACAAAACGAGCGAGAGAATGATAAAAGCTTTAAACGTGACCACGACAAACGTGTTGAATATAAACGCGATGAACGCCGCCATGAAAAAAAGCAGCGTATTGAGCATAAAAAAGAAAAACGAGAAGACCGTAAGCAAGAAAAACGTAAACTTGCTAAGTACAAGCAGGAAAAGCGTGAACAATACCGCTACAACCAGCGCAAATATAACTACTTAACAAACCATAATAATTCAGTCGCTTACAGACAAAATCGATTTATAAACCATTTACCACGCAATAGCGCATCGATTAGATTTAATGGTATTTCGTTTACGTTTAACGACGGCCTTTACTACCGTAAAGCTAGAAGAGGCTACCACGTAGTTACGCCACCTAGAGGCCTGCGTATAAATACGCTACCAAGAAATTACAGGCATTTTAAGCATCACAATACCACCTACTACACATATCAAAACGTGTATTACGTCGCAAATAATGACGGTTATACAGTGGTTGATGAGCCACCAACCCGTCTTAATCAGGCAATAAAAGTGGGTAATGTGAATGATTATAGCTTGGGCCAAACTTACGATTCATTGCCTCAGGCAGCACAGGCCGTAATAATTAACTCGCAGCAGTATTTTAAATACGGCGATATTTATTTTTTACCGCAAATAAGTGGTGACGACATAAAATACCTTGCTATAAAGCTAGGTTAAATCCGCTATAAATTAAAAGACCTTACTACCAATAGCAGGGTCTTTTTCATTTCCCCTGTAGGTAATAACTTAAAGCAATAAAATCAATTCCCTCTCTAAGCATTAACATGTCTTAGTATTTGTAAGCTTTTTTGCTAAACTAGCTCGCATATTAATAGTGAGAGTGTATTTATGTCGGGTGAGTTTCCACGTGCTGGTTTTTGGCGCCGTTTTGCGTCGTTAGTTTACGATACGTTAGCCATTATTGCGTTTGCGATGTTAACTGTAGTGCTGTATTTATTTGCAGTACAAGGGCTTATTTCTCTCGATGTAATTAGTTTAAACGGCGCAGAGGATGTATCTGCCTTTATTCAAAATTCAAATCTTCTTTCGGGTATTCGTACCGCTCTTTTAATTATTGTTACCTTAGTATTTTTTGGCTACTTTTGGACTAAAAGCGGGCAAACCATTGGCATGCGTGCATGGCGTTTAAAAGTACAAACTCTTGAGGGTAATTTAATTAGCTGGCCGCAATCAATTATCCGCAGCGTTAGCGCTTTACTCGGTTTAGGTAATTTGGTGGTGTTAGTAGATTTTAAAAACAAAAAAGCACTGCAAGATTACATCTCTAAAACAGAAGTTATTGCGCTTACTAAAGAAGAAAACAGACGTATTTATAGTGAGCTTGATTAATACCAACTTTTCAAATCGTGAGTTAAGCGGTAGTTAAGCGGTAATTAAAAAGCAAAAAGGGTGACCAGTGGTCACCCTTTTTAATGCTTTGAATAGGCACTCTATACCCGTTTATTCATCAAATACGTCGCAAAGCCTATAAATATAATACTGGGCAATACCGCACCTATAATGGCTGGTATTTGGTAAACCATAACGACAGGGCCAAATATTTCATTAGTTAAGTGAAACACAATCCCCGTTACAACACCCATAATAATACGTGCGCCCATAGTAACGGTACGCAGCGGGCCAAATATAAACGAGAGCGCCACCAGCAGCATTACCGCAACAGATACTGGCTGCATCAACTTACGCCATAGAGCAAGCTCGTAGGTACTTGTGTCTTGTTCGTTTTGCTCTAAGTAACTTAAATACGACCAAAGCCCAGTAAATGAAAGTGACTCCGGTTTTACCGAAACAACCCCTAACTTTTCAGCTGTGAGTTGCGAAGGGTAAAACTCTTCTGGTAATTGCTCTGTTGTGGTTTTTTCGCTCGTAATAATAACCTTATTTACGTCACGAAGTAGCCAGCCTTCTTTTCGGCTCAGTGCATCTCTTGCTTTAGTAATTTGGGTAAGCTCTAACGATTTATCAAAGTGGTACATGTGTACCCCGTTGAGCCTGCCGTTTTCATCAACATCTTCAATATTAATAAAATTATTGCCGTCTTTAGCCCATACACCTTTTTGTGTATTAAACACATCGCCGCCATGTATTGCTTGGTTTCGCATTTCTTTAGCGTGTAATTGCGCTTCAGGTGCACCCCATTCGCCAAGTGCCATCATGCATACAGCCATAAATATGGCCGTTTTCATCACTGAACCAATTATTTGTAAGCGCGACATACCAGCGGCTTGCATCACTACCAGCTCACTGTTTGAGGCAAGTGCCCCCAAACCCGTTAAGCCACCAATTAGCGCGGCCATCGGAAAAAACACCACTAAATCGCCAGGTATTGTGTAAAGCGTGTAAAGCATTGCAGTCATTAAGTCGTAACTGCCGCGCCCTACCGACTTCAACTGGTCGATAAATTTAATTAAGGTGCTAATACCAACAAGTACCAACAATGCAAAGCCAGTAGTTTGTAAAATACTGCGGCCTAAATACCAATCAAGCGTTTTCATCATGAGCCTAACTCCCGCTTAGTTACAACGGCTTTAAGCCAAGCGCCCAGTGGTCGCCCTTTTATAATTAATAACCCACCTATAAACAAGGCACTTAGGTGAATCCACCACAAGCCGATTGAAGGCGGGATTTTGCCATCTTCAACTGCAAATTTAGCGGCATTTAGTAAAATAAAGTAACCTAAGTACAAGCTAATAGCAGGCACTAGTTTTGCAAATTTACCTTGGCGAGGATTAACCACACTTAGTGGTACTGCCAGTAAGGTAAGTAGCGGGATTGATAACGGAATAGCGAGTCGCCATTGCCATTGAGCAATAGATTCAGGAGTGTTTATAGCCAATAATTGGTTAGTTGGCACAGCCTCTAATTTACGGCGTTGATGCTCTATTTCTTGTTCTCGTATTTGTACGCTGTAACCATCAAATTCTGTTAAATTAAGTGCAGGCGTTGTGCCGTCTGTTTCGTAACGTTTACCGTCTGTTAGTACTAGCTGTTGCTCACCATTTACGGCTTCAACCACAACACCTTGCTGTGCATATACTAAGCGCGCTAGATTGCCTTTTTCACTATCAGGTAACTGTGCAACAAATACCTTATTAAGCTCTTTGCCGCCTTTTTCAATATTATGAATAAACACCACGGCTTTTTCGTTACCGGTTTCTTGGAACCGCCCTGCTCTGAGTGCAGATAATCCCGCATCGGCTTTGGCTTGTTCTTTCAATTGATACTCTTGCTCGCTTGCCCACGGCGCTATATACATAGTCAATGCAGCGGCTAATATGGCAAGCCCAACGCTTGATATAAGCGTTACGCGCACAACATACCATTCACTTACGCCACAGGCTTTAAGGACGGTCATTTCGCTATCGGCGTAAATACGGCTGTAAGCCAAAATAATGCCTAAAAATATACTCAGCGGAAGTATTAGCGAGGCTAGTTGTGGAAGCTTTAGTGCAATCATCGATAGCACTAATTTAGCAGGAATGCTGCCCTCAGAGGCATCACCTAAAATACCAACTAACTTTTGTGACAAAAATATTGTCATTAAAGTTAAAAATACGGCGACCTGCGATTTTAAAACCTCAGCGGTCAAATAACGGAAAATTAGCAATGCTCGCCCCTGTTAAACATGGAATTTCACTACGATAGTGAGAATTGAATAGTTAAATAGCTATTTTACCCAATTAATACCGGCAAATAGGCTATTATTATAAGCCATCAAATTTAATTATCCTACCTAAGTGCACGATATAATGTTGCATTAGTAGCCCTTAAGCATATAAAGTTCAATTACACAGTAAGAGTCTAGCAAAATCAGCTAAAATTAAAATTATCCGCACATAAGTTACGTAGATAAGACTAGAAAATACTTTTTTAGCCCCAACTTACTAACTTAAATGACTCAAAATCAGGAGTGACAATGGAATTTAACGTAAAAAGTGGTAGCCCAGAAAAACAGCGCAGCGCATGTATTGTGGTTGGCGTTTACGAGCCACGTAGGTTATCCCCCATTGGTGAACAACTCGATAAAATTAGTGATGGCTATATCTCTAATTTACTTCGCCGTGGCGACTTAGAAGGTAAGCCAGGCCAAGTTTTATTATTGCATCATGTACCCAATGTATTAAGCGAGCGCATATTGCTTGTTGGTTGTGGTAAAGAGCGCGAGCTTGATGATAAGCAATATAAACAAATTATTTCTAAAACTATTAATACCTTAAACGAAACAGGCTCTATGGAAGCAGTCTGCTTTTTAACAGAGCAACACGTTAAAGGTCGCGACACTTACTGGAAAGTTCGTCAAGCAGTAGAAACAACGCAAGATTGCTTATATACGTTTAACCAATTAAAAAGTAAAAAAGTAGACCCTCGTCGTCCACTTCGTAAAATGGTGTTTAACGTACCAACACGACGCGAACTAACTATTGGCGAAAGTGCCATTGAGCATGGTTTAGCCATTGCTGCAGGTAGTAAGCTGTGTAAAGACGTGGCTAATATGCCACCAAATATTTGTAACCCAGTGTATTTAGGCGAGCAAGCACAAGAGTTGGCAACTAATTTTGACAACATCACTGTTGATATTATTGGCGAAAAGCAAATGGCAGAACTAGGCATGAATTCTTACCTAGCTGTTGGCCGAGGTAGTGATAACGAATCAATTATGTCGATTATTAACTACAAAGGTGCCGCTGACGACCAAGCCCCTATTGTACTTGTTGGTAAAGGCTTAACGTTTGACTCAGGCGGTATTTCATTAAAACCAGGCGAAGGCATGGACGAAATGAAATACGACATGGGCGGCGCTGCAGGTGTTATTGGTGCAATGCGTGCACTTGCACAAATGCAATTGCCAATTAACGTTATTGGTGTTTTAGCTGGTTGTGAAAACATGCCTGGCTCAAACGCGTATCGCCCGGGTGATATTTTAACAACAATGTCGGGGCAAACAGTTGAAGTGTTAAACACCGACGCTGAAGGTCGTTTAGTGTTGTGCGACGCACTAACGTACGTTGAACGTTTTAACCCGGATACTGTTATTGACGTAGCAACACTTACTGGCGCTTGTATTGTAGCCCTTGGCGCGCATGCGACTGGTTTACTATCAAACCATAACCCACTTGCACACGATTTATTAAAAGCGTCTGAGCAAAGTGGCGACCGTGCATGGCAGTTACCGTTATGGGATGACTATCAAGATCAGCTAGAAAGCCCATTTGCTGACTTTACAAACTTAGGTGGACGCTCTGCGGGTACTATTACTGCGGCATGTTTCTTGTCTAAATTTACTAAAAAGTATCATTGGGCGCATTTAGATGTTGCCGGTACAGCGTGGCGCAGTGGCGCTAAAAAAGGCGCAACGGGTCGTCCTGTACCAATGCTTACTCAGTATTTATTAAATAGAGCTGGCGTAAGCGAAGCTGCTCAAGATTAAACACACTGTTTAGCTACTTATAAGGCGCCGTTTGGCGCCTTATTTATTTGTGTATTAATTGAAGCAAACCCCGTTATATGGCAAAATCTGCCTCTTAATTTATGTATATCAATTTGGTATGCATTCAATGTCATGGGAAACCCCGATACAATGAACATGAACGCTAAATTTTTCGTTCTAAAGCAACAAGATGAGTCTAAAGCGAAGGCTGACGATCATTTTGCTTTGGCTGCTCAAATTGCGGCCGATCAGTATCGAAATGGGCAGCGTGTGTTTATTTGTGTTAACGATAACGAAGCAGCCTGTGCCATTGATGAAATAATTTGGGCATTCGATCCAGATAGTTTTGTGCCACATAATTTACAAGGTGAAGGCCCTAAAGGCGGCGCACCTGTAGAAATTGGTATTACGCCACCTGTTGGCAATCGTAAAGTTTTAATTAACTTGGCTACTCAGTTACCGGATTACATTCGTCGGTTTAACCAAGTTTTTGATTTTGTACCCGTAGAAGCAGCGGCTAAACAAGCAGCCCGCGAGCGTTTTAAAAAGCTACGCCAACTCGGTGCCAATCTCACCACGCAAGATATTAATAGCTAGCCAATCAGGCAAACTAACCAACTAATTTAAGTACTTATTTAAGGTTCTGTGTAATGGATAAAACCTACAATCCGCAAGATATTGAACAGTCTCTATATCAAGACTGGGAACAAAAAGGCTACTTTAAGCCATCTGGCAAAGGCGTACCATATTCAATTATGATCCCGCCGCCAAATGTCACTGGTAGCTTACACATGGGCCACGCCTTCCAAGATACAATAATGGATACCCTAACGCGTTTTAAACGTATGCAAGGTAACAACACATTATGGCAAGTAGGTACTGACCACGCAGGTATTGCAACGCAAATGTTAGTTGAGCGTAAACTGCATGCCGAAGAAGGCAAAACACGCCACGATTTAGGCCGCGAAGATTTTATTAATAAAATCTGGGAATGGAAAAAAGAATCGGGCGGCACTATTACCAAACAACTTCGTCGCCTTGGCGCATCGGTTGATTGGGATCGTGAACGCTTTACAATGGACGATGGCCTATCTGAAGCCGTTAAAGAAGTGTTTGTACGCCTTCACAAAGAAAACCTAATTTACCGTGGTAAACGCCTAGTAAACTGGGATCCTAAATTACACACAGCTATTTCTGATCTTGAAGTTGAAAACAAAGACAAAAAAGGCCACATGTGGAACTTACGTTACCCACTAGCTGATGGCGTTACAACGCAAGATGGAAAAGACTACATTGTAGTAGCTACAACCCGTCCAGAAACCATGCTTGGCGACTCAGGTGTTGCAGTAAACCCTGATGACGAACGCTACATAGATTTAATCGGTAAAGAGATTTTATTACCCATCGTTAATCGTCGTATTAAAATTGTTGCTGACGAACATGCCGATAAAGATAAAGGCACGGGCTGTGTAAAAATAACCCCAGCGCACGACTTTAACGATAACGAAGTGGGCAAGCGTCATCAAATGCCGATGATCAACATTTTCGATAAAGACGCCGCTATTCTTACCCAAGGTGAAACATACACCTTTGACGGTAAAGAGCTTGAGTTTGATGCGCCAATTCCTGAGCGCTTGCGCGGCCTTGATCGTTTTGCAGCGCGTAAAGCAATTGTGGCTGAATTTGAAGAACTTGGCCTACTTGAAAAAATTGAAGACCATGGTTTAACGGTTCCTTACGGCGATCGCTCTGGTGTTGTAATTGAGCCACTACTTACCGACCAATGGTATGTACGTGTTGCACCACTTGCTGAGCCTGCAAAAGACGCTGTTAAAAATGGCGATATTCAATTTGTACCTAAGCAATACGAAAACATGTACTTCTCGTGGATGAACGACGTACAAGATTGGTGTATTTCACGCCAGCTTTGGTGGGGTCACCGTATCCCAGCTTGGTACGACAATGAAGGTAACGTATTTGTTGGTCGCGACGAAGCTGAAGTACGCAGTGAAAACAACATTGCAGATAACGTAACGCTAAGCCAAGACGAAGACGTACTTGATACGTGGTTCTCATCAGCGCTTTGGACTTTCTCTACACAAGGTTGGCCAGAAAATACCGATGATTTAAAAACCTTCCACCCGTCTGACGTGTTGGTAACTGGTTTTGATATTATTTTCTTCTGGGTTGCACGCATGATTATGATGACGCTGCACTTTGTAAAAGACGAAAATGGCAAACCACAAGTTCCGTTTAAAACCGTATATGTAACTGGCTTAATACGTGACGACAATGGCGATAAAATGTCTAAGTCAAAAGGTAACGTACTTGACCCACTAGACATGATTGACGGCATTGAACTTGAAGACCTAGTACAAAAACGTACTGGTAACATGATGCAGCCAAAACTTGCCGCTAAAATCGAAAAAGATACGCGTAAAGTATTTGCAGGCGGTATTGAAGCACACGGTACCGACGCCCTTCGTTTTACCCTTGCTGCAATGGCATCTACCGGTCGCGATATTAACTGGGATATGAACCGCCTTGAAGGTTACCGTAACTTCTGTAACAAATTATGGAACGCGAGCCGTTACGTATTAATGAATACAGAAGAGCAAGACTGTGGTTTTGCAAACGGTGCTCAAACGGAGCTTTCATTAGCTGACCGCTGGATTTTAGGTCAATATGAAGCAACCGTTAAAACCTATACAGAGCATTTAGATAACTACCGTTTTGACTTAGCTGCTAACACGCTTTACGAATTCACTTGGAACCAGTTCTGTGATTGGTACTTAGAGCTAACTAAGCCGGTATTATTTAAAGGTAATGAAGCTCAGCAACGTGGTACACGTAATACACTTATTACCGTACTTGAAAGCTTACTGCGTTTAATGCACCCAATGATGCCATACATCACTGAAACTATTTGGCAGCGTGTTGCACCACTTGCAGGCCTTGAAACAGCAAACACCAGCATTATGGTTCAGCCGTTCCCTGTATATAATGAAGCAAGCGTTGATGCTAAAGCGATGGATGACTTGGAGTGGGTTAAACAATTCATTTTAGCTATTCGTAATATTCGTGGTGAAATGGATATTAGTCCAAGTAAACCACTTAGCGTATTACTTGCTAATGCATCGAGCGACGACGTGCGCCGCATTGAAGAAAACAAATCATTTTTGGCATCACTTGCAAAAATTGAAGAGTTTACAATGCTTGAAAACAAAGACGACGCACCAGCATGTGCAACGTCTTATGTTGGCAACCTTGAGATCATGATCCCAATGGCGGGCTTAATTGATGTAGAAGCCGAGCTTTCGCGTATTAATAAGCAACTCGAAAAAGCAGAAAAAGGCCTAGCACAAGTGCAAAACAAACTCGCTAACGAAAAGTTTGTAAACAACGCACCTGAAGCTGTACTTGCTAAAGAAAATGCAAAACTGGCTGAGTTTAGCGATGCTAAAACTAAGCTACTTGAGCAAAAAACTAAAATAGAAAGCTTATAAGCTTTCATAAAATGCCTATTAACACTATTTAATAGGCATTAAAAAAGCCGCTCACTTTAATTAAAGTGAGCGGCTTTTTTGTGCCCTGTGATTAACCACAAGACACTTCTACATTAAAACTTGTAGTTGTACTGAGCGCCAATAAGTACTGCATTACCTTGTGACTCAAACTCAAATCCATCTTCTTCAAAGTTCTGAGTTTTACCACGGATAATACTTACACCAAGATCAACGTTAGAGCTTTGATCAATTGTGTAGTTACCACCGAATGAGAACCAAAAACGATCTGTATCTGGGATAGAGATCGACAGGTGATCTTGTGATACTGGAGACTGATCAAATGCTACACCAGCACGAAGTAATAAATCTTCGTTATATTGGTAATCTGAACCAACAGCGAAACGGTATGAATCAGAGAAGCTTTCATCTTTATTAAATGCGCTAAACTTATCGCCAGTTGGAGCTGTAACTTGTGCTTCTAATGAATCAAAGCTACTCCAACCTGTCCATAAAATACTGTAATGAAGACCAAGTTTTTCATCTAACTGATGAGAACCTGAAAATTCAGCTATTGCAGGAAGTGTAATATCAACAGATCCTGGAAGCTCAGTTCCAGACAAACCTTGTGGCGTAAAGTCTGTCATAGGTAACTGGTTAGAGTAAGTACCTTCAAATGTAATATCTGTTTCTGTACGATAATTAAAACCAAAACGACTGTTTTCATCTAATTGATACATTAAACCAATGTTCAAAGCATAGCCTGTATCATCACCTTCAAGATTTACAACTTCAGTTTGATCTGGAATAGGCAGCGGAGTTGTTCCTAGGTGACGCACAATAGTTGCATCAGCGTAAATTACATTTAAGCCAATACCATAGCTAAACTTTTCAGTAACTTTATAAGCAACGCTTGCATTTAAGTTAACGGTGAAGATTTCTGTTTTACCAGCAATCTGTCCTGCTGAGTAGTCATCGTCAAAGTCTGTTGATAAACCAAAGTTAGAAAATGCACCAAAACCAAGCGATACTTTATCGTTGTAAGGCATAGTAAAGTAAGCTGCTGGTACCACTGCACTTGGTGCAATGCTATCGTCATCTAATGAAGATTGATCAATACCAGTTGGCGCGCCTTCACCTTCTAAGCTTACATCTGGGATTACGCCAATAGCAGCAACACTTAGTTGCTTTTCTTTAAATAAAGTCATTAGTGCAGGGTTACGTGCAACTACAGACGCGTCGTCTGCGATAGAAGCTTCACCAGCGTATGCACGGCCTAAACCCGATGCATTTTGCTCTGATAATTGAAACGCAGCTGCAAAGCTATCAGCTGAAACAAATGCAAGCGAAGCTGCAATAAGAGTTTTAGAAAATTTCATTGTTGAGTCCTTAACCAAACTGACTGTCTGGGTACTATGTGTGTTGTTATTAGGATTTAAAACGTGATTACACTACCTTAATTTTTTGTAAAAAACTCTATGAATACGTCAAAAGACAGTAAAAAACATGTTTTTTAACGACATTTTAACAACTATTTAAAACTCATCGGATGAGAAGTGTGGTATTAGAGTAAACACTCTAAATGTAATTAGTTATCATTTAGATTGACTTGAAATTAGTAGCAACTTACACTCATTATAAAATCGCAATGGAAGTAAAACTGTGATCATTTTATTTATTATTACAGGGCTAATATTTTGTGGGGCGAGTGTGTTTTGCTTTTACAAAGCAAACTACTGTGCATGTACTCAAGCAGGACAATGCGATAACCCCGTAAACCATTATTGGCTAGGGGCAATGTTAAATGCGTTGATTTCTTTAGCGCTGTGTTGTTTTGCATTGCACGTAGAGCTAGGCACTTTGTTATGGTTAACGCTGATGGGAAATTGCTTTTTGGGTGCGTTTATTTCTGCAAAACAAACTAAAAAAAGGCAATGCAGTAAGGCTAATTCAACAAATGCTCTTTTAGCAGGCGAGACAAATTAATCTGATAATCTAAGGGCTTAACACTTGATAGTATTTTAAGCTCTTGAGTGTGCTCACTTAAATCGATGTCTTTCGGTGTAACATGATGATTGTGCTTAGCATTATAAAATAGCTTAATTTTAGGTTTAATAGGATTTAATACGTTCCCTTCAAGCACTAAGGCTAAACGTTCATTCGTTAATTTTACAATAGTTCCTACCGGATGAACCCCTAAACACTTTATAAAACGCTGTACTAACTCACCATCAAACAATTGCTTATTGGCTAATAAGTACCGCAATGCGTTGATTGGTTCATCACCATCTTGATGCATTCTATCGGCAGTCATTGCATCGTACACATCTACAATTGCCATTATACGCGCTGGACGACTTAACTTCTCTGCCTGTAGGCCTCGCGGATAACCAGAGCCATCTAAGCGCTCATGATGATTCACTATCATATCAAGCATAAGGGGTGTTATACCCTTCTCGCCTTTAACTAAACCCAAACCTTGCGCTACATGCTTTTTAATCGCTAAGAGCTCATTATTAGTAACCTTAGTTGGCTTTGAAAATATACCCTGCGGTAATTTAGCTTGGCCTAAATCATGAAGTAACGCGCCCATGGCAAGCTCTTGCACAACAGCCATTTTGTACCCTAAGTATTTAGCAAATACAGCGGTAAAAATGGCGCAGTTGATCATATGCCGCCAGTTATAGCTGTGTTTATCTTTTATACGAGTAAGAATAGTCATGGCGTTGGCGTTACGAAAAACTGAGCTGACTATTTCGCTGGCTATTTCATCAAGCACTTTTATATTAACACTCAGGCCAGATGTTAAGTCACCGTATAACGACTGTAGCTTTCGGCCATGCTGATCGTAATTGACACTCGCTTTAGCAAATTCTTGTTCAATTGAGATTGCTATAGGTGTTTTTTCGGCTTTTTGCTGGCTATTAGATGTTTTAGGTTTGCTTTGAGGCTTATATTTGGCAGGAACTGGGGCATCACCTTTAGCAAAATCTATAAGCAGCTCAAGCACCCCTTCAGAGACTAAACGCTTAATAATAGATCTATCGCGCACTAAGCCACTGGTCTTAATTTTTATGCTATTGATCCCTTCATGTTGCTTAGTAACGCTATCAACATACATACCAGGAGTAAGCTCAGATACGGGCAAAGTAATTAGCATAAAGGCGGGATTTTTCTATTAAGGAATATGTACCTTAAATATCATTAATTAAGCCTAAAAGTCTAGTTTTTGAGTTGTAAGTAGTTATATATAACTAAAAGCATTATTTACAGCCCTATTTGAGCTGCATTGTAATTCTGATTATTTTACTTTTTAATAATTAAACACTTTCATCTCAACTACACTAAATTGCTTATCACTAAAAAGCAGGTGATTTAACTATAAAATTTATCTAATCATTATAAAAAAGCGAACTTTATTAACCTTTCTTGAACATAATATTGTTTTGCCTCGGTCTCAATATACACAGCACTTAATAACAACTGCTTTAAATTCTTAAGAGTACTAATATATGACAAAACTAAACCACCCCGTATCAAACCTAAGTGTGGCTGCAATAAACACAGCCTCGCCTTTGGGTCATATATTAAAAGTAGCCGCTCCACTACTCGATAGCTTATTAGGTATAAATAAACTGCGTGATATATACCTCTCTAATAATTTATCGGGTTTAGATAAGCAGGAGTTTAGTGAAAAGCTTTTAAATGTATTGGGTATTAATGTACTTGGCGCACAAAGTGTTATTAACAAAATACCTAAGCAAGGCCCTTGCATAGTAGTATGTAACCATCCTTATGGCATGATTGAGGGCGTAATAATTGCCAAATTACTCACCCATTATCGTAGCGATACTAAAGTAATGGCTAACGTTGGTTTAAAAATATTTACAGAAATTAAAGATTATTTTATTTTTGCCAATCCGCTAAAACCAAAAGCAGCCATTAATACCAGTGCAATTAAACAGTGTTTTAAACATGTAAATAACGATGGTTTACTTGTGGTTTTTCCTGCTGGCAGGGTTTCGTTTTTTCAATCAAAAAAACAACGTGTAACCGACGGTCAATGGAATCGCTTAGCGGCTCAACTAGCCTTAAAAACACAAGCCCCTTTATTACCTGTGTTTATTAGTGGTCAAAATAGCCCTATGTTTTACAATTTGGGACGTATTTACTACCGATTTAGATTATTAATGCTAATACGTGAATTACTTAAAATTCAAAAAAGGTCCATTAATTTAGGTGCTGGTAATTTACTTACACCCAAGTTATTAAATAAATTTGAGAAAACTGACGACATTAACGATATTGCGCGCCTGCTTTGCTATTCAAACGATGAACGCTTTGTAACACCTTGGCAAGAAGATGCCCAGTCAATGCAACTAAAAGCGATTATGCAGGATGTTGATAAAACAAAAATGACGAGTGAACTTGCTAGCTTACCAAGCGAGCAGCACTTATTAGACTTTAAAAGTTACTCCGTTTATTACGGTTATCAAGATCAAATACCTAATTGTGTTGCTGAAATAACACGCCTTAGAGAAATAACCTTTCGTACATTAAACGAAGGAAGCGGCGAGCCATGTGATACCGATAAGTTTGACGCAAGCTACATGCATTTATTTATTTTTGATCATAAAAATGAAGAGATTATTGGAGCTTATCGAATTGGACAAACTGATTTATTACAAAAAAATAGCGACGTGAGCGCCCTTTATTTATCGCAAATGTTTAATTTTGAACCCTCTTTTATTAATCAACAACAGCCGTGCTTGGAAATGGGTCGCTCGTTTATAGTTCAAAAACATCAAGGCAGTTACCATGGCTTATTACTGCTATTTAAAGGGATCGGTGCGTTTATGGCGCAAAACCCACGTTATAGGACTTTATATGGCACGGTTTCATTAAGTAAGCTTTACGACCCTCGTTCTGTCGCAATTATTGACCATGCTATGGTTAATAATAAACAAGGTGTTAGCGCCAATACGCCTTTTAATAATAAAATTCATCCAGAGTTTGAAGACTTCATTAGTGATCACACGTTAAACATAGATCATGTATCAACATTGGTTATGGGAATAGAAGAAGATAAAAAAGACATACCGATTTTATTAAAGCAATATCATAAGCTAGGCGCTCAATTTCATTGTATGGGAATTGACAGTAACTTTAATCACACCCCTGGATTACTTTTAAGTGTGCACCTACCAAGTGCGCCTGAAAAGCTACTTAAGCTCTACCTTGGTGATAAAAAAGATGATTATATAAATCACTCATAATTTTTATCGCTGTATTAATACAGCAGGTAAAATACAGTTAACAAAAAAGTCGATGCAATTAATTACATCGACTTTTTTGTTTTTAATTATGTAATAGTTATGGCTATAAAAATATTTAGTTAAGCTGCAGCCACTTTTAAACAACTAATGCTGCTAATGAGCTGAGACTGCTTATCAAAATAATTAAAGCGAATAGTATTGCCTACCTTAATATGGCTAATACTGACTGTCATTGCATCTTCTCTTTGCATATTTACACCATATTGGCCCTGCTCGGCTTTGCTATAATGAAATGCTAAAAACTGCTCACTTGCAGGATATCTTAAGTCAATAAATTGTTTAAATTGTTGTTTACGCTTTTGTGTCACCGTTTCTAGCTCAACGCCAGATGACGTTGCAAGCGATTCAACTTGGCAATCGATTAATTGTTTTGAGTCCCATCGAACAAAAGCGATGTGACCATTATTTAGCGATAATTTATCCGGAAAAATACACAATTTAAAAGGCGCGTAACCCGATAAATCCATATTTTTTAATTGAGACAATGCAGGGGTATTATTGCTTAGTAAATGCGGGATTAAGAGGCCTCTGCTGTGCTTTACGGCAGTTATATCAAATGCACTTTGATAATCGTTTAATAAAGCTAATGTTTGCCCCCAATGCGATACACCAAGCCAAGTACCACCGCCTTGCGGATCGATAGGGTAAATTGCGTTATCTGTGTGCTTACTCGGGGCGATTGCCATTTCTCGCGTTTTTTGTTCATCACGATTAAAAAACAACTCGTAGCCATCATCAGTTAGGAAGTAACTTAAAGTGCACATATTAACTTTGCAGTGATTTTAATTGGCTTTGTTGGCTTTTTTCTCTCAAAAAAGTGGCTGTACTTGGTGCTAACCCAAAGTTCTGGTCGAATGATGCTTTTTGTGCAAAGGTAATTTGTGAAATCATCGCATAGTGATGTACTGCATGGCTTCCTACAAATATAAGCTCTCGTGCTAATGAGGTTGTTACAGTTTGTACATTTTTACTTTTAATTGATACTTCGCTTGAAAGTAACAGCGGTTTATTAAAATCATCTGTACTTAGCTGTTCAATCCACGATGCTATCTCGGCAATTTTTTTTATAGCTTCGCAGGGGTTACTTTCAATATTACTGCCGCGTAGGCGACTATCGTAATCAATATTATTTATACCAAAGCCCGTCATTAAAGATTGGTAATGATCGATAATGTGGCGCATATGTGACCCAGCTGAACTAATGAAATTAGGAGCAACGATTTGCGAATAATCCTCTTTAGTTACACTTTCAAGATAAGCATGTCCTTGAGCGAGTATTTCTAACTGACTATTTAACATTGAATCGGTTTTCCTCATTTATAATTTCGTCGTATATGCATACATAACGTTAGATAACATTTTGAATAATGCAATTTTGCATTGTATAAATAACTAGAAAGCTGTTCTTACAATAAAATTTCAAAATTTATGCAGTAATACATTTTTAAATACAAAAGTAATTAGTGAGAAGCTAGATAATATAGAGGGGAATATTAGTAGATGTAAAAGCAAATGGCGCTCTCGGTAGGGATCGAACCTACAACTCAGCCTCCGGAGGGCCACGTGATATCCATTTCACCACGAGAGCACATTTGTTGCCGCCACACCAACTCGCGATATCAGTGCTTTAGCATCAGCAATGATAAAGAGATCTTTAAATAAATACCAGTAACATCAGCTTATATGCTTATTAATTAAACTCTTTTAAATAAAACACTTCACAATGGCTTAAAAACACGCTATTTATTCTTATTGAATAGGAAACAGTAACGGTTTAGTAACATTGAAACTATGATTGTCGCTGTGCGGATGGATTTAATACGAGGAAATAATGATGAGTTTAATGTCTACTGAGCAAGTTGCTGAGTTTTTAGGTGTAAAAGTAGAGCGTGTAAAACGTCTCTCTAGAGAAAGTTTATTAATTGCTAAATCAGAAGATGAAAATGGTGAACCACAATTTGATACAGCCGAAGTAACAAAATACAAAGAGCTCGCCGAGCGCTTTGGTGGTCTTTAACATCTATAAAAAAGTATTATTAACGAGTTTAGTTAGCTGCGCGCGTAACATTACAGATTTACTAGTTATGCTGCGCTCTTCATACCAGCCAATACATAACACTAAAAAAAACAGCTTATAGTAATTCAGCTTATCCATTGAAGGATTAAACGTTTTTGTTTTATCGATACTATTTTTATAGTTATTTAACAATGCACTTTCACTGCTCTCATTAAGATTAAAGCTCACTGCAAGGGCTGCCAAATCAAAATACACATCATTAGTTTGTGCATATTCAAAGTCAATTAAATACATGCCTGAAGCATTTACAATAATGTTGTCTTTTACTAAGTCGTTATGACAAAAGCCTGCATTAAATGACATAGCTGCAACGGCTTTGAGTGCCTTCTCTATTTGAGGTTTATATTGCGTATATACGTCGGTGCTTTGATAAAAATGAAGCTCTTTAGCTATATCCATTGGCGCGGTAGACACTTTGTAATTGTGCACTTGAGCAAGTTTATTAATAAAGCTAAGCGTTATATCCGATTGCGCGCTCTTGCCTTCAATATAATTAAATACCGCACGACCATTTTCTTTATCAAGCCAAATAGGCACAGGACATATATTAAAGTCACTTAAAAAGCGCTGCGCTTCAAGGCCGTCACTTGGCCAATGGCTTTTATAACACTTTAACAAATACCCTTTTTGCTCGGTACGTATTAAAAAGTTATCGTTACTAAAGCCATTAAGTAATCGCTCGCTTGAAACAATGCTTGTAGGCTCTATAAGCGCACTACACATTTTTACTAACTTAGTATGCTCAATCATTGATTAAAGCTGTGCTAGAGGCTTAGCTTGGCTTTGTTCGTACTCTTCGTACCAAGTTTTAAAGCCCCACGCTGCCATTATGGTATAAAATATAAAGAGTGCTAGCGTTGGGTAATAGCCTTTTTCATAATATAAATACATAGAAGCGGCATCTATTACAATCCAGTACAGCCAGTTTTCGAGGACTTTTTTAGCCACTAAGTAAGTAGTTACTACGGCAAAACACGTTGTAAAACTATCAAGATAAGCAAAATCGGCATGAGTATAGTTTTGCATAACGTAACCAATAACTATTGCAGCTACGGTTGTTAAACTAATTAAAACAGCATGACGGTTTATCGACCACGATGTAATATTTAAATTTGCAGCTTTGCCTTTACGCCATACAACCCAGCCAAATACAGCCATGTACATATAATAAAAATTAAGTAACGACTCCATAAGTAATGCGCCATTCCAGTACATTATTGTATAAATGAGCGTGCTAAAAAATGCCGCTGGCCAACACCATAAGCTTTCTTTTATTGCTAATAATAAATAAGCCATCGACAACCCTACCGCAATATATTCCCAATGCGACATTGCTGTAAAACCACTTAAGGTTTGTGTTAAAAAGTCCATATTATGCAGTTACCGTTTAGTTGTGCCGATTGTTATACCAGTCTGCTTATGTACGGGGTCTATTTAACGTTAAGAAAATTACGCTAGAACTAGGCAAAAATTTTTGTATCTAGTTGTTCTAAATAAAAAATTTTTAACGACGTTATAGTGCAATTTAATTCGTTAAATTGATCAAAGATTTATGCAGGTTGGTATTATAGATTATTCAGGCGATAAGTCGCCAGAGAGAAACTTACATACAAAAATAGCTTTACCAAATTCTTCATATGAACGTTTAATTTCGGTATTTAACACCTGCATTACTAAATCGTAATCACCAAAAATTTGCGTTGATAACGTGTTAGTAATCACTTTTAAATCATCGTATTCGTTTAATCTGTCAATAAAGCCCTGAATAAACGGGATATAATCTTGGTGAAGTGGGTATTTACTGATCTCTACTGATAATTTCATTTTTGACTCTTTATTTTAATTACCGATTACAACAAGTCATTCAATGCTAGAGCCGTTATTAAATACAGTGTAAAATCGCTGCAACACTCAATTGAAATGAGCTTAATATGGCACGTAGAATAACCTACAAATATAAAAACGAACCGCGCGAGATTAATTTCGCTAAAGATAAATACCACGACATGTATCAAGCAATTGCTGCCGCCGAAGGTATTGATTTAACAAATTACTTAAGCATGGTACAGCAAATAGAAATGACCTCAAAAGGGTCTGCTTCTGTTCGTAACTTTCGCGACCAAGAATTTGCCCGTATGGGCTTTAGCGACGTTTACTTTATAAAAGAGTAAATACCGCTTTATAGCTGTATTAACGCTGATACTCATAACTTACGCGCGGTGTAATATTACATAATAGCTCGTAAGGGATAGTATCAGCGCATAATGCTATTTCTTCAACTGGTAGCTCAGGGCCCCACATAGTGACTCTGTCGCCCACTTTAATATTGTGCTCATTAGCGCCTATATCTACGCTAATCATATCCATAGCAACACTGCCAACAATACCATAACGCTGCTTACCAATTATTACTGGTGTGCCCTCTTTAGCATGCCGAGGATAACCATCGCCATAACCCATAGCCACAACGGCTAATTTGGTTGGTTTATCGCTTTTCCAACGTCCGCCATACCCTACCGCCTCATTGGCTGGTACATTACGCACCGCAATTACGCGCGTAGTTAAGCGCATAACTGGTTTTAATTTATGTTGTTGCCCAATACTATTTGCCATTGGCGATACGCCATATAGCATAAGCCCAGGGCGCACCCAATCACCATGGCCGCTCGGCCACGCGATAATACCAGCAGAATTTGATAAACAATGTGCTTGGTCAATGCCATTCACTAAGTTATCAAATAACGTGATTTGTTGAACCGTTTTGGCATTATCAACATCATCAGCACACGAAAAGTGGGTCATTAAATTAACGGTATTTTTGGCGTTAGGTGTTTTTTGTAAGCGGTTATAAAACTCTTCAAACTGCTCTGGTGCAATACCTAGTCGATGCATACCTGTATTTACTTTTAACCAGCATGTTATTGGCGCATCAAGCTTTGCTTTTTCAAGCGCGGCTAATTGGTATTCATCATGAATAATAGTTTGAAAGTTATTAGCGAGTAAAATAGGTAAGTCGGCTTTGTTAAAAAAGCCTTCTAGTAAAACTATTGGCTTTGTTAAGCCCCCAGCTCGAAGGGCAAGCCCTTCATCTATACGCGCCACAGCAAATGCGTCAGCATTATTTAAATGCTGCGCAATCGTTACTAAACCATGCCCGTAAGCATTTGCTTTTAGCACCGCCATTACTTTGCTGTTAGGTGCAAAGCATTTAACTTGCGCTAAATTATGCGCAAGTGCAGCTAAATTAATTTCAGCAGTGGCTAAGCGCATTAGTAATCGTCATCTACCGCTGGTCCCGCGTAATTATCAAAGCGAGAAAATTGACCTTGGAATGTTAAACGCACTTTACCAATTGGGCCGTTACGTTGTTTACCTATGATAATTTCGGCAATACCTTTGTCAGTACTGTCTTCGTTATAAACTTCATCACGGTAAATAAACATGATTAAATCGGCATCCTGCTCTATCGACCCCGACTCACGTAAATCTGAGTTAATAGGACGTTTATCGGCACGTTGCTCTAGCGTACGGTTAAGCTGCGAAAGCGCAACAACCGGACATTTTAGCTCTTTTGCTAGTGCTTTAAGTGAACGTGAAATTTCAGCAATTTCGAGCGTTCGGTTATCAGCAAGGCTTGGTACACGCATTAACTGCAAGTAATCGACCATGATCATACTAATGCCACCGTGGTCGCGGGCTATACGCCTTGCACGTGAACGCACATCGGTAGGTGTTAAGCCCGATGCATCATCAACGTACATTTTACCTTTTTCCATCAACAAGCCCATTGTTGATGAAAGTCGTGCCCAATCGTCATCATCTAATTGACCAGTACGTACCTTAGTTTGGTTAATACGGCCAAGAGACGCTAACATCCTCATCATAATTTGTTCTGAAGGCATCTCTAGAGAGTAAATTAATACTGGTTTGTCTTGAGTCATTGCAGCATGTTCTGCAAGGTTCATCGCAAAAGTGGTTTTACCCATTGATGGACGCGCTGCAACAATAATTAAGTCAGAAGGCTGTAAGCCCGTCGTCATTTTATCAAGATCGGCATAACCTGTACTTACACCCGTAACACCATCTTGTGGTGATTGATAAAGCTCTTCTATTTTATCAACGGTTTTTTCAAGGATGCTATGAATGCTTTGCGGGCCTTCATTATTTTTTGTTCGTTGCTCAGCTATTTTAAACACTTTGCTTTCGGCAAAATCGAGTAAGTCGTGACTGGTACGCCCTTCGGTGTTAAAACCCGCTTCTGCAATTTCGTTCGCTACGCCAATCATTTCACGTACAACAGCACGTTCGCGTACAATACTTGCGTAAGCGTCAATGTTAGCAGCACTTGGCGTGTTTTTAGCTATTTCTGCTAAATATGCAAAGCCACCAATTCCTGCCAGTTTATTATTTTTTTCTAAACTTTCAGAAATAGTGATTAAATCTATCGGATCGCCAATCTCAGCAAGTGCCGTCATCGCCTCAAAAATTAACTTGTGCGTGCGGGTATAAAAATCCTGTGATACAACAAGCTCCGCTACGCGGTCAAAAGCTTGGTTATCAAGCATTAAGCCACCTAAAACAGATTGTTCAGCTTCTATTGAATGGGGAGGAACTTTAAGTGTATCGACTTGCTTATCTGGTTTGGCCATAACTTCACAGTAGTAAAATTGAATGGCTCTATTCTATCGACTTGAAGGGGCTGTGCAAATAGAAAAGCAGGAAATCTTTTCCTGCTTTTTGTAATCGTGAAGGTGAATGAGCGTTATTTAATACGAAGCTCTATGCGTCCACTAATTGTATCCATTTCAACATTAGCATTACCGCCATTAATGCTAAATTCTAAATCACTGGCTGGGCCGTATTTAGCTTTACTGACTTTATCGCTAGTAACTTTATTAATGATTTTTCCATTAGCGTGCGCTTTAATTTCAAAATTTGCAGATATGCTGTCAGGAAAGTAAAAATCACCATCGCCACTTACCGATTCAAAACGTATATCACCGCCTTTTAAAAGCTCTTTAATATGTACTTCGGCTTCGCCATTCACCGTGTTAATACGTAAGTTTTTAATTGACGATAGCGTAAAATCTATATCGCCATTTACATTTTCAAGGCGCACATCATTGGCGCTTGAGGTTGATTTAATATCGCCATTAACAGCGCTAAAACGTAGTTCACCACTTGATTCTCTATCGTTAATTTCGCCATTTACGGTTTCAAATTGAATATTACCACTTAGGTTTTCTGCATTTACATCACCATTTACGGTGGTGAGCTTAATGTTGCCAGTAATATCATCTACCGTAATTTCGCCATTAACCACGTCAACTTCAGCGCCATTTTTTAGCTCTTTCGCAGTCACCGATACATTAACTCCAGCAAACTCTAAACTACTGCTTTTAGGCATAAATATGGTTAGGCTTGAGCCATCGCCATTATTACTCCAATTTGATTTACGTGGCATTTTTACAATAAACTGAGTTTTATCGCCATTTATTTTAAGCTCATAACCCTCGGCTTTGTCATCAAGCTCGCCAGATACTTTAAATTCGTTTTTATCCCAGCCTGTAATATGTATATCACCGCGTTGGTTTTCAATAAAAATAGTGCCGCCACTTGGTACGTCTATTTGCTTATCTATTTTTTCACCCGCTAATACCGCCAACGGAAATAAGCTCAGTCCTAATAAAATCGCTTTCATGTCGTACTCCTAAATGTGCTGCCAACGTGGCGCGTGCACCTTGTTAATTAAATCAAGTTGTTGTTGATATACTTGCGCTAACATTGTTAGTAGCGCTTGGTTTTGTGGCTCATTTTCAAGAACTTGCTTTATTGCTTGCTCTGCGTTTTCAAGCTCTTGTAGCTGCGTTTGCCAGTTAGTGGTCAATGCTTCTTTATTTTCATATTCAACCAACAAACTGTTTTTTTGCGCCGAAAAGTAATCACTTATAGCCACTACGGGTTGTGGCTCGGGCGCTATAACAAATAGATTTACAGCAATTAAAGCAGCTAATGTGCAGGCAGCTATTGCTGTTAGTTTTGGCCAAATAGCAGTGCCTTTTAGGTCCTGCTTATTACTAACCATTGCTCGCTCAATTCCCGCCCACAGGTCTTTTTGTGGCGTAATGTCTTTATCAAGCGTGTTTAATGACTCATTTAAATAGTCGTCAAAATTTGGTTTATTCATTTTCATACCACTCTTGTAGTAGCTGCCTAGCACGATGATATTGCGATTTACTTGAACCAACAGCCATACCTAATTGCTCGGCTATTTCCTCGTGCCTGTAACCTTCGATTGCAAATAACACAAACACCATACGTGCGCGCTCAGGAAGCCTTACTATTAATTTATCGAGACCATTTAAGCCTTTGCAGTCATTAGCTGATTGCTCATCCATACCGCAGTGTTCAATGCTCACTACTTTTTGCAGCCAATTTTTTTGCTTGCGTAAGTAGTTAATCGCAACATTACTGGTAACGCTGTAAAGCCAAGTAGAAAACTGCGAGCGACCGTCAAATTGCGCTATTTTACGCCATACCTGTACAAACACTTCTTGGGCTGCATCTTCAGCATGCGCTTGGTCCGCTAATAAGCGTAAACATAAACCGTAGACTCGTTTTATATGTAACTCATAAAGCGTTGTGTATGCGCTTTGATCACCTGATTTAACACGCTCAATGAGCTTAGCTTCGCATAAAGGCGTTTGTTCGGGTTTAACGTGTAACATCCGTGATGTCGCCTTTTAATTATTATTATTGAGTTAGTGTATTGATAAGTTAGACGTAATAACAGTTCGAAAAGGTTTAAAGGGAATGAAAAAATAATTGAATAAAAAAGGGGCTTATACGAGGTTGTATTTAACAGTGCCCTTAACTAATTAAAATTAGCCAAATTACAGACACAAAAAAGCCGTGCTAATAGCACGGCTTTTGTCGCTTAATTAAAAATTAAGCTTCAGCGATTACGATTACTTTAATAGTAGCCGTTACGTCTGAGTGAACTGAAATTGATACGTCAAATTCACCTGTCTCACGGATAGTACCTAGAGGCAAACGAACTTCTGACTTAGCAACTTCAACACCAACAGCTGAGATAGCGTCAGCGATGTCACGAGTACCGATTGAACCGAATAACTTACCTTCGTCACCAGCTTTAGATACTAATGTAACTTCTGCTAATGCTTCTAGTTTTTCAGCGCGTGCTTGTGCAGCAACTAACTGTTCAGCGATTTTCGCTTCAAGTTCTGCACGACGAGCGTCAAACGTTTCAATGTTAGCTTTAGTCGCAGGAACTGCCTTACCTTGAGGGAAAAGGAAGTTACGTGCGAAACCAGATTTAACTACAACCTGTTCACCTAGGCTACCTAGGTTAGCGATCTTATCTAGTAGAATAACTTGCATGTTTCTACACCTTTTAAAAACTGTTAATCCGCTGCTTACTTATGTAAGTCAGTGTATGGAAGAAGGGCTAAGTAGCGAGCACGCTTAATAGCAGTTGCTAGCTGGCGCTGAAATTTAGCGCTAGTACCTGTGATACGGCTAGGTACGATTTTGCCACTTTCTGTAACATAGTTTCTAAGAGTAGCTAGATCTTTGTAATCGATTTGTTTTACGCCTTCCGCTTTAAAGCGGCAGAACTTACGACGTCTGAAATAACGTGCCATGAGATTAATTCCTCAAATAATTCTTTCTATATGCTGAGCATGCAAAACCAATTGGCTAAGGCCGTTACGACCTTCGTGGCGATTTAAAAAACCACTCACTTGCAATGCCTGCCCAACGTGCAAATGTTGAGTCTGTTGTTGCATTTGCTTTCCACTGGCAACTACCTGAAGCCTCACGTAACTATTACGGTTAAGGTCTGCTTCGGTTTGCATCGATTTATGTTCTACAACAAAAATGCAATGCGGGATGCCAGCAGGGCTTTGGCTAAACTTGGGAGTTTTACAAACTACCCCAGATATAACCAACTGATTCATATATGGGCTAACCATTATAGTAACTGCTGATTACATGCCATGCTAGGACTCAAAACAATTAAGCAGCTGGTGCTTCTTTCTTCTCTTCTCTTGCAAGAGGAGACGCTTCAGTTTCAGCAGTTTTAGTGCGGATAACTAAGTTACGAAGCACTGCATCGTTGTAGCGGAAAGTAGTTTCTAGCTCGCTGATTACTTCAGTTGGTGCTTCAACGTTCATAAGAACATAGTGAGCTTTATGAAGCTTGTTAATTGGGTAAGCCAATTGACGACGGCCCCAATCTTCAAGACG
This sequence comes from Pseudoalteromonas sp. SA25, assembly GCF_011378705.1. Classification (NCBI taxonomy): domain Bacteria; kingdom Pseudomonadati; phylum Pseudomonadota; class Gammaproteobacteria; order Alteromonadales; family Pseudoalteromonadaceae; genus Pseudoalteromonas; species Pseudoalteromonas sp. SA25. Next base: position 143,028 of record NZ_WTKV01000009.1, read on the forward strand.
GTGGATAACACCACCAGCTTCAGTGATAGAACCAGTATAACGTTCGATCATACCAGCAACTTGCTCACTCTGATCTGGGTGAACCATGAATACGATTTCGTAATGACGCATGGATATTCCTTACGGTTAATAGAGCCTTCTACCGTTTCGGCCGGTCGGTTTAAGGCAAGGAATTAATAGTTTAAAAGCCGAAATGAGCGCGCATTTTACGCTTAGACGGATAATTAAGCAAGCAGGTTTTTTAAGCTTTTATAGATAAGAGTTAAAAGGTAATTATTACGAGCTTCGCTCATCGCGTCAGCAAGCTGCTCGCCTACCGAAAAAGTTAAGCACAGAGTGCAATGTCTCTTGTAGAAGCCGAGCTTACTCGCGTGAAAAGCGATAGCTTTTAATTGCTTAAGCTTTATGTTTACCCCGAAAATATAAACATTTACTCAAGCTTAAAGCCGTGCAATTATTAAGCAATACATTATTAAATAAGGATATTTATGAAGCTCTTACTATCGCTTGTATTAATACTTACTTTTAGTACACCATTTTTAAGCCACGCAAAAACCAATACAACTGACATAACCGTTGGTAAAAAAGTCATTCTGCAGTCAAAAATACTTAACGAAGACAGACCCATTAAAATTTTCATACCTGACACTGTAAAAGACGATCAGCCGCTTTATGTTATTTATTTACTTGATGGTGTTGAGCACTTTCATACGGCGTCTGGTGTTATTAAATCCCTTGTTGATTACGAGCAGATACCTAACGCAATGCTCGTTGGTATTGATACAACTAACCGTGTTCGCGATTATTTACCCAAAGTAGAAGGCGAGCCTAAAACAGAGTTTCAAACTTTTGTTAAAAACAAATGGCCTGACGCAGGGCAAACCGACAAGTTTTTAAAGTTTGTGTCTGATGAACTCATGCCTTATATAAACAGTAATTACTCAACTAACGGCTACAACACCTTAATTGGCCACTCTAATGCAGGTACTTTGGCGCTTTATACTTTAGTTAATCAGCCTGAGTTATTTAATAACTATATAGCTATAAGCCCAAATAGTTGGTGGAGTGATGAGGAATTAAAAAATAATATTATAAAATACACTAAAAACCCTAAAGGTGATCAGGCGTTATTTATTAGTGTAGCAAGCGAAGGAGCGCGCTTTTATACAGGCGTATTAAATACTTTGGTAAATTTAGAACAACAAACGCCCTCGCAGCTTAAATGGGAATATAAGCATTACCCCGCTTTTACTCATATGGGCACCATACTACCAGCGCTTAGCGATAGCCTAATTCACTTATTTAGCGACCTAATATTTAAGGTTACTGACGAGCACGGAAAGTTTGCTGATGTATCGCTCATTACAGGTTATTACCAAGCACTTAGTGATAAGTACGGGTTTGAGCTTAAAATTCCACAAGATGTATACGTAGAGTTTGCTCATAGCCAGCAAAAGTTTGGTAATACAGCTAAAGCTATTACCACGCTTAAACACTTTACTACCCATTACCCAAATGCAACTTATTCTCACATGCGTTTATCGCAAGGGTACACTGCAGACAAACAGTTTAAAGAAGCCGTTACCAGCATGAAACACGCACTCGAGCTTGCAAAAGAAAACAAAAAAGACCCGCTGTTAATTGATGCGCTCAAAGATATGGTGAATGAAGCACAAAAGAATTTGTAACTGATTTAACGCAAAGCGCTTTTTAACTAACGATAGTAATTACGAGCTACGCTCGTCGCGTCAGCAAGCTAAACGCCTACAGGTAAAATTAAGCTCAGTGTTAAACTTTGCATGTAGACGCCGAGCTTGCTCGCGTGAAAAGCGCAGCTTTTAATATATTTAAAACCTTCATAAAAAAAAACCGATGTTTAAATTAAACATCGGTTTTTTTAATCAAGCTCATCACTTTACTTTATCTGTTGGGTTTCGCTTCGCTCAACCCAACCTACTTATTTGCCTATCGCTTCTTTGGCGAACAGGTGCTTGATTGGCCCAAGATTATCAACTAATGATAGCCCTACTCCACGAATAAGTTTTTTAACTGGGTTTGCACCTTCAAATAACTCTTTTAGCCCTTGCATCATAGCTATGTGCTTTTGTGCATCGAGCTTACGGGTGCGCTCGTAATCGCGCAGTGTACGAGTGCTTGCAAACTCCTTACTATCGCTTGTTAAAAGCTCAATTAAATAAGCCGCATCTTTTAGGCCTAGGTTCATACCAAGCCCTGCAAGTGGATGGATTGTATGTGCAGCGTCGCCAATGAGTACCACTTTGCCTGAAACCCATTGCTGGGCGTAGCGCATTTTAAGTGGGAAAGCAGTGCGCTTACTTTGCACTTCACACAGGCCACATTGACCATCTATTGCAGCCATTACGGCTTTATTAAAGGCGGTATCGTCCATTGCTAATAATTCATCACAATGATTGGGACTGGTAGACCACACAATTGAATGAGTATGCTCATCGCTCAATGGTAAAAACGCGAGTGGCCCTGTTGGTAAAAAGACTTGGCGTGCGGTGTTTGCATGTTGCTCTTTAGTTTTAACTGTCGCGACTAGCGCATGGTGATCGTAATCTTTAAAGCTAAGCGCCATATTAAATTGTTTACGTATAGCTGAATTTGCACCATCAGCCGCCACCAGCAGTTTTGCAATAATTGGCTCGCCGCTTTTAAGTGTTATAAATACATCAGATTCGCTTTGATGTATTTGCTGATACTGTGTATCAAACATTAGTGTTGCACTGCTTTGTTGCTCTAGCTCTTTTATAAGCGCGTAGCGGATAATGTCGTTTTCAACAATATGGCCTAAATGTTCAAGCTCAAGTTGCTCGTTATTAAACGCTATTTTGCCAAAGCTGTCGGCATCACGTACATCCATATGTGTATAAGCGCACGCTCGCTGTGTGATAATTTCGGGCCATACGTTTAATTGTTCAAGCAAGGTTTGACTTGCAATGCTTAACGCACTTACGCGCAAACCATATTCGTCAGTTGGTAACGCTTGTGTCGGTGCGCTATCTAGTACAACGACGCTTATATCGGCTTTTGCCAATCCAAGTGCTAGTGTTAGCCCTACACAGCCGCCACCTACAATACAAACCTGTGCTTGCTTCATAAACGCCTACCTTGTTTAACTTGCCCCATTAACTGTTTAGCTAATGGCGCTTTTAATGCGGGAAATAAATCCATCGAAAACAACCCAATACTGCGCCCCAATGCGAGCACTCGCGATGAATTCGAAAAAAGCCTAACAAGTGCATCTGTTAAACTCATTACGGTTTTTATATCATCACTGCGTTTTTTTAAATATTCACGAGTAAACGCATAGCTTCCTAAATCGTGTTGGCTATTTGCTATTAAATTACTAAGTACTTGTACGTCGCGAAGAGCTAAATTAAAACCCTGCCCTGCAATAGGATGAATAGCATGTGCAGCATTACCAATAACCACTGTACGGTGCGCAGTTAAAGACTCAACTTGCCCGTAAACGAGCGGGTAACTCGTGCGCATGCCCACTTTAGTAAATTGACCACCGCGATAACCAAACGCGCTTTGCAGGGCACTTAAAAAGCCTTGTTCACTGAGTGCCATGTGCTGTTCAACCTGATCTTGGCGCATACACCACACTAACGAATAACGGTTATTGCTCATGGGTAACAACGCCATAGGCCCGTTTTGTGTAAAACGCTCAAAGGCATGATTATTATGCCCACCAGCCACTTCTACATTAGCAATAATAGCGCCTTGTTCATAAGGCTGGGTATTAAAACCAAGCCCAAGTAAACTACGTGTTGGTGATTGTGCGCCATCAGCAATAACCAATAGCTTGGCGTTTAATTGCTCGCCGCTTTGTAAGGTGAGTGTATTGCTATGCAAAGTTTGCTCAATGGCAATTACGCTATCGGGGCACAAAAGCATAATATTTGACTGCGTTAAACGCAGGTGGAGCGCTCGGCCAAATGGATTTACTTCTACTACGTAACCAAGTGAGGGCTTAGCAAATTCGTCGCAATTAATGTGCGCTTTGCCAAAGTGGCCTCTATCAGACACGCTCACTTTTTTGATTGCTGCGGTGTAAGGGGCATTTTGCTCAAATAAATTGAGGCTTTGTAAATACTCTACCGATTGCTGAGCAAGTGCAATGCTTCTGTCGTCAAAGCTTGGGTGGTAGTCGCCGGTTACTTGATTCGCTTCTACAACGGCAATATTTAACGCGGGATTAGTTTTAGCCACACTTAATGCGCAGCTTGCTCCCGCTAAACCACCGCCAATAATAACTACATCTAACTGCTTAGCCACTATACTCTCCGAGCTTTATACGTTTTTAGCACTTTGCATAAGTGCTTCTATATCGCTAATTTTTTTAGGTACGCTTAGGGTCAAGTTTTCATGGCCGGTTTCGGTAACTAGCAAGTTATCTTCGATACGAATGCCAATGCCTTTGTATTTTTGCGGTGCGCTTGAGTCTTCGCTTATATAAAGCCCTGGCTCTATAGTGAGTACCATACCCGGCTCAAATGCCCGCTCAGCGTTATTTACTTTGTAATCGCCAACATCATGTACATCTAAACCAAGCCAATGCCCAAGCCCGTGCATGTAATATTCTTTACACGCACCTTTTGCCATTAGCTCGTCAAAGTCGCCGGTTAAAATACCTAAATCAAGTAAACCTTGGGTCATTACTTCCATTGCTAGTTTATTAGCATGCGACATAAACCCGCCGGGTTTTACTTCATCAAAGGCAACTTCTTGCGCTTTAAGTACAATATTATAAAGCGCGGCTTGCTCTTCGCTAAATTGACCATTTACCGGAAATGTACGAGTAATATCGGCGGCGTAACCTTGCAACTCGCACCCAGAGTCTATAAGTACCAGATCACCATTTTTTAATACGTCGCTATTTTGCGTGTAATGTAAAATATTGGCGTTGTCGCCACTACCAACAATTGTGCCGTACGCAGGATGAGGCGCACCGTTCATTGCATAATGATGATGTAGCTCTGCCTCTAGCTGAAATTCAGTAGCTCCCGCATGCGAATAACGCATAGCGCGCATGTGCCCTCGCGCACTAATTTCACAGCCTTCTCGCATAACATCTATCTCGCTTGGCGATTTAAACAAACGCATTTCGTGAATAAGGCCGCGTATTTCTTTTAAATTACTCGGTGCTTTGAGGCCTTTTCGAGAGCCACTTCGAAGCGTACCTAGTAACGAAAACACTTTGGTATCAAATGAGGGGTAAGCACCTTGTGCAAAATAGAGCGCATTTTTTGCATTTAGCATATCGAGTGTTTTATCGTTTAATTCACTTAGCGGGTAAGCTTCATCAAACAGGTAGTCACTTTTAGCTTTATCAAAGCCAACTCTGCGGCCATGCCAAATTTCTGCAAGCTTGTCTTTATCTAGGCAAAATAAAGTACTGGGTGCATCGCTGTTATTACAGAGTACAAGTACGGCGTCGGGTTCGTTAAAGCCAGTTAAGTAAAAAAAGTCACTATCTTGTCTAAATGCATATTCGGTATCGCGGCTGCGCGTCACTTCGCTCGCAGCGGGAATAATAGCAACGCTATTTTCATCCATTTGAGCAAGTAAGCGCTCGCGACGTGCTTTAAATTCTGACTTTTGTACTTCAACCATTATTAACCAACCCGTTTTACTTTTTAAAAGTTAATGAAGTGTTTTTTTAGTACTTTGCGTACTTTGCTCTTTACCAAGCTCTGCAAAACAAAGTAGTGCTGATACACGCACATATTCAATCACTTCGTGCAGCGCTTGGCTGTCTTCTTCGGTTTCTTCAAAAGTAGTATCTAGGCGAGTGATTTCGCTAAAGTCAGTAATAACCTCTTTAACATCACTCGATAGTTTACCGTAGTCTTTTTGCTTTAAACCAAAACCAAGCATAAAACCCGCTACCCATGATACGAGGCCATTAGCCTGATCGATGAGTGTTTCGTCGTCGCTTGGTAAAAATAAATCAAACTGAAATTCATCATCATTAAAGCTCGCGACTACTTGCTTATAAATAGTGCCAAAAAACTGCTTTAAATCGTTACTAAACGATTCACCATCGTTAAACACATCGCTCAAAAGGCCTAAGTATTCTTTGTCGTCAATGGTTAAACCACACGCAAGTAAACCACTAATCACACCATGCGCTTCGGCAGGTGATACAAATATTTCGTTTTTTTCTAAAAGCAGTTGAGCTTTTTCGTAATCGGGTAAATCGTTCATAATCGAATCTTCGCTTTGCAAGTTAAGGTAATGCTACCACTCGATAAAAAGCAACTCCAATTAATTGTATGATCAAGCTCAAAAACCATGCGATAAAGTAAATGATGAGTTAAAGGTGCGGAAAAACTAAGCGAACGGTTTAATTTTTTACGTTTGGGGTTTAAGGATTGGATTATGTCTTATATACTTAAATTGTTCCCTGGGGTACCGGAGCTTAGTTAAGTCCCTGAGCCGATAAATTTTATACCAGGGTTTCTGTTCGTCTACTATTGTGCAGGCTCGGCATGTACCGAGAAGCCTACGGTAAACCGCAGATTCCCGCCCTGAAACCTTCTGGTTTCAGGACTGAAACCGAGTACCGTATCTTGGGGAACACCTTTTTAGCAAACCCTCGCCTTTAAAAGGCTTTATCAAAAAATTAACCTTCCTGTTTACTCTTATATTTATCTAAATTTTTTATTCACTTATCTTCAATTGTCTAATATTACTTTTTAGCTTATAAAAAAAGCCGCAGGTAATTACTTACCTACAGCTTTAATAATCACGTATTTAAGAGTGAAGTTATTTAAACCAACCTTGAAAACGCTCCATTAGCATGTAGTTTATTGGTACTAACAATAAAGTAATAAAGGTAGCAAAAATAATCCCAAACCCTAAGCTCACCGCCATTGGTATTAAAAACTGTGCCTGAGTCGCTTTTTCAAATAGTAATGGCATTAAGCCAATAAAGGTCGTTAAACTAGTTAGCATTACAGGGCGAAAACGCGATGCACCTGCAATTTTTATAGCATCGAGAACTTTACCACCTTCACTGCGCTTTTTATTAATAAAATCAACGAGTACAAGCGAATCATTTACCACCACCCCGGTTAGCGCAAGCATACCGAGTAAACTCATAATAGTTAAGTCCATTCCCATAATCCAATGCCCTACTACAGCACCTATCATGCCAAATGGGATTACACTCATTACTATGATTGGTTGTAAGTAAGATTTAAGCGGTATTGCTAATAGCGCATAGATTATGAAAAATACAAACACAAGTGCCCAAGCCAACGAACCAAACGACTCTCTTTGCTCTTTAGCCTCACCTTCTAGTTTGTAATCTACTCCAGGATATTGCTGCATTAACCCATCTAAATACTCCGTTAGGTCAGCCTGCAGTATGGTCATGTTGGTATTATTTTTTTCGATATCGGCTGTTACGTTTAATGTGCGGTAACGGTCTATTCGATTAATAGTTGATGGACTTTGCCCAGCAGTAAGTGTTGCCACATGCGACAATGGCACTGAGCCTCCATCAGGCGTATTTATAAGTATGTTTTGTAGGTCAGCTACAGAGCGGCGCTCATCTATAGGTAAGCGTACCATTACACGTACATCGTCTCTGCCTCGCTGAATACGTTGTGCTTGCGAGCCAAAAAACGAGTTACGTACTTGCCCAGCTACATTGACTCTATTTAAGCCCAGCGCTAAACCTTGTTGCGTAAGCTCTATTTGTAACTCTTCTTTACCGTCGGACATACTATCGGCAATATCAAATACCGTTGGATAGGTTGATAAACGGGTTTTAATGTGATCAGCCACGTCTTGTAAAATAGTCAACGAAGTGCCACTAAGCTGAACATCAATGGGGTCTGAACTTCGGCCAATTTCGGCTCTAAACGTTAAACTTTCGGCGCCTGGTATGACACCAATTAAATCGCGCCATTCGCTGGCAAGTTCTCGTGATCCTATGTCTGATTCACGCTTTTCAGCCGGTGTTATTTCAAAGCGTACAGAGCCTGAATTAGATACACCACCACGCCCGCCTGTTGTGGCTAATATATTTAAAATAACGCTTTCGCCAGTATCTGGGTCGCGGTATTTTTCTTGTAATTGCTGCGCCTTTTGCGACATGTCAATTACGTATTTATTAGTTACTTCAAACGGTGTACCTGTTGGTAGTGTTAAGTTAACGCGAACTGTTTCGCTTGGTATGCGCGGGAAAAATACAAACTTAGTCCAACCGCTGGTGATCATGGTTAAAATTATAACAAATACACCAATAAACAAGCTTACCGAAGCCAATTTATGGCGCAGTGCTAAATTTAAAGTGGGTTGATAGTATTTTAAAATCGCGTTTTCAAATCCATCTGCAAAACGCTGTTGAATAACATCAAACTTTGAAGGTTCGCCTTTTTCGTGGCGTAGTTTTATATATTTTAAATGTGCTGGTAGTACAAATTTAGATTCAATCAATGAAAACAATAATACCGGAATAACCACTACCGGTATTTGTGCAAACAAGGCACCACGCGCCCCTTCAATAAAGGCCAAAGGTAAAAAGGCAGCAACGGTAGTTAACACACCAAATGTTACTGGTGTTGCTACTTCTTGAGTACCTAAAATTGCGGCTTGCTCGCCCGACTTAGCCGTTTTTAGGTGGGTGTAAACGTTTTCGCCGGTAACTATGGCGTCATCAACAACAATCCCCAGTACCAATATAAAGCCAAATAAGCTCATAATATTAAGGGTTACGCCAAAAATAGGCATAGCTATAAACGCGCCCATAAACGAAACCGGAATACCAATAAATACCCAAAATGCAATTGCAGGGCGTAAAAACAAAGTAAGTAAAGCGAGTACTAAAATACCGCCTTGTAAAGCATTGGTAGTAAGGGTCGAAATACGACTTTTAACCAGCTCCGAATCATCATCCCAGTAACTTAATTCAAACCCTTGTGGGAGAGAACTTTGTTGCTCTTTTATGTAGTTTTTAACATCGTCAGCAACTGTAATCGCACTTTGTGGACCAATTCGATATACGTCGATAAATGCAGCTTGCTTACCATTAAAGCGAGTACGTACTGGTGTTTCTTCAAAATCGTCTTTTATAGTCGCTATATCACCTAAGCGAATAATAGTGCCATCGGCTTGGTTTTTAACAACAATGCTGGCAAATTCATCTTTACGATATGCTTGCCCTTTAGAGCTTATAAGTACGTCCCCGCCTTCTGTTTTTAAGTTACCAGCAGAAATATCTGAGCTTGAGTTTGAAATAGCACTCGATATTTGTGCCAAGCTTAAATCGTACTGACGAAGAATATCTTGACTTACTTCAATGGCTATTTCGTAATCACGAACGCCACTTAGCTCTACCTGCGTTACATTAGGTAAACGTAGGATTTGATCGCGTACTGTTTCTGCGTATTCGCGGGTTTCTTTTTCGCCATAGTCACTCGATACGGTAACCGCGATAACTTCACGAATTCGCTCAGCAAGCGCTACTATCGGCTTTTCAGCATCGGCTGGAAAAGTGTTAATTGCGTCTACACGACTTTTTATATCAGCTAAAAGCTCACGAGGGTCGTAACCGCTTTCCACTTCTATTGTCACAGAGCCAGAACCTTCAGAAGAGCGACTAAATATTTGCTTTATGCCCTCTAAATCTTGTACTGCTTCTTCTATTCGTATAGTTACACCTTGCTCTACATCCTCTGGTGTTGAACCACGCAAACTTACATTTACGCTTATCATGTCAGTTTCGAATGAAGGAAATACCTCAAGCGGTATTTTGCTTGATAAGCTAAAAAGTCCCGACAGTAACAGCGTTACTAGCAATAAGTTAGCAGCAACATGGTTTTTGGCAAACCAAGCGATCATGGCTTATCTCCTTGCTTTGCTGCGCGGCGTTTTTTTAGCTCTTCAACACTAATACCCTGCTCTTTTGCTTTTTGCTCAAGCTGCTCTGGCGTCGGGCGCTTTCCTTTACCTTGCCCATTAGCTCCTCGGCTTTTAGGTTGCTCTGTGCTTTGTTCGCCTAAAATACTTACCTGAGTTCCAGAACTCACTTGCCCTAGTGGAGTAATAACCAGTTTATCATTTGGATTTAATCCCGTTTTTATCATCGCTTGTGTCGCATTTTGCCAAGCAAGTGTAATGTCTTTACGCTTGAGTACACCCTCTTCAACAACATAAACATACGTCCCTTGATAAATAGTACTGTTAGGGATTATAAGTGCGTTAGGAACTGTTTTACCGGTAATTTGCGCCTTTATGTATTGCCCTATTTTTATTGGGTACTGGTTATTAGCCGTTGCTTTATATGGGTCGTTAATTTTAGCAACTACGTAAAGCTGTTGTGCACCTTCATCTATAGCACCTTCGGTACGCGCTAGCTGCCCTTGCCACGTTTGCTCACCCACTAAGTCAGAGGTAAATTTAACAATTGAACCTGCTTGATTTTTGGCGCCATCACGATATTGCTCTGGTAAATTTACGAACGGAAGATCTTTATTTTTAATCGGTAAACGAATCTCTACGCTATCGATTGCGTAAATAGTGGCAAGCTGGGTATTGTTAGTAACAACTTGCCCCAAATCAACACTACGGCTGAGTATACGCCCGGCGTATGGCGCGGTTACTTTAGTGCGCTCTAAATCAAGCATGGCTTTTTCAAGTACTGCTTGCGCCGATAAAACTTCTGCTTCGGCTGCTGCAAGTTGTGGTTCACGCAGTACCAAGCTGCTTGCCTGATTTGAGCCGCCAAGGCGTTTCCAATCAGTAATAGCTTGTTGTCCACGCGCTTTTTCTTCTAATAAGCCTTGCTCTGCCGTTAATAAATTGGCTTGAGCAGATTTAACTTCAGCTTGATGATCTCTATCGTCTAGCTTTAAAAGTACGTCGCCCTTTTCAAAAAAGCCGCCTTCTCTAAAGTCATCACTTACTTCAATTATTTGCCCAGATGCCTGAGCAACTAATAAACTTTGTGTACGTGGTTTTACCGTACCGTAGCTATCAATCATCACTTGGTAATTTTGTGGTTTAAGCTCAAGCGCAGCCACACTTATTGATGCTTTAGGAGGTGAGCCAAAGCGTTTAGCCTCTGGCGGATTACCTTTAATAAACATAACAATTAAAATAGTGGCAATAATAACCACCGCTGGAATAATAATTTTTGCTGTTTTAGTTTTCATCATTATTGCTCTTTAGTTCACTTGAGGGCTTTGCAAAATCACCACCAAGGGCAACGTGTAAGTTAATTCTGTTAGCTATTAATTGGTTTTTAATGTCGATTAAGGAGCTTTGTGCATCGAAAGACCTATCTTGTGCGTCAAGCACCGTAGTGTAAGTTACCAAGCCACTTTGATATTGCTCAAACGACAACTGCTCTGCTGCAAGTGCGTTTTCTTGCGCCTCAAGGGTGCTGCTATATTGTGATTTAAGAGACTGCTGCTGTGAAATCGCATTTTCTACATCACCAAATGCATCGTAAAGCGTTTGCAAATAAAGTTGCTCTTGCTTTTGAGTATTAAGGCGCGCTATTTCTTCATTCGCTTTTAAGCGTCCGCCCTCAAAAAGTGGTGCTGAAATACTACCTAATAACGACCATGCAAGGCTTGATGGAGAAAACAAGTCGCTTACTCTGTCGGTACTATCACTTAGTGAAGCTGTTAAATCTAAACTTGGAAAGCGTTGTTTGTGCGCATACGCCAATGAAGCGTCGGTGGCTAAAAGATCATACCAACTTGCTCGCAGCGTAGGTTTACGTGTTATAAGTTCAGAAGGTAAGCCTAGTGGAATATCGGTATTAATAACGGGTAAGTCGCTACTAGCAGTAATGGCACCTTTTGGGTATTCACCAAGTAAACGCTCAAGTACACGTGCTGAAGCCGATAGGTTTGCCGTTTGAGTGGCAATGCGAGCGCGTTCAGTATTGAGCTCATTACGGGCTAAATATACATCGAGTGCTTCGTTTATACCTTGGAGATAGCCAGACTCGATAATATCTAGGTTTTGCTGTGCGTTGGCTTCGCGACGTTTAAATAAATCGAGTAATTGTTGCGATGTAACAACATCAAACCAGCCAGTTACTACATCAGCAACGAGTTGCTGTTTAGCTTGCTCAAACCGGGCCTGTTGCGCTAAATAGTTAAGATTAGCTTCGCGCTTTGAATCCGAAAGCTTACCCCATAAATCAACCTCGTAAGTTAAGTTTAAACTAACTGAACTTGCGTTGTCGTAGCTCACTGGGCGGTTGTCTTTACTACGGCTAGTACGCGTTGATAAATCGAGGCTAGGCCAAAGCGCAGCACCCGATACTATAAGCTGTTGTTTTTGAATTTCTACATCGTAACTAGTTTGTAAAAGCTGTTGGTTGTTTTTAAGTGCTTGTTGTACAAATTTGTTAAGCGTAGGGTTTTGTAGTTGTGTAAGCCATTGCTCTTGTACTTTTAATACCGAGCTTGATGCTTCTTGCTGCCATTGCTGTGGCATATTATTAGGCGCTTGCATGCGCTGCGACGAGTTAAAATCACTCGCACAGCCGCTAAGCAGCATCACACTAATTGCCAATAGGGTTGGCTTGCATTGCCAAATCATAATTAAACCTAAATTACTGCTATTTATGAACGTAATTCAAGCACTTTGGCAATTTTTGCTCAACCTACTTTACATAACATTACATAGCTAGCGATGAACTAACATAATAGCCAGTTATACGGTAAAAATGAGCAAATGATCAGCAATTTTTAATAATAAAAAATTAACTTTTTGTAGTGTGTCTAAGAGATTATACCAATTCGCTTAATTAAGTGATCTATTTTGAGGTAAGAAAATCGTGTCGATAACAAGGCAAAAATTTCGTTATTTTTGTCTTATATCAGAAATTTTTAACGCAGTTAACGGCAGATTTAATTACTCAAATTAATTAAGTATTATTGCGGATTGGTATTAGACATATAGAAACAGAAAAGCCCCGCTATAAGCGAGGCTTTTAAATAAATGGTGCCGACTAACCGAGTCGAACGGATAACTTATACAGACTACTGATTACAAGTCAGTTGCTTTGCTCTTAACTATAGGTATTTTTAATTCTCAAGTTGAAAACAAAAAAGCCTCGCTATAAGCGAGGCTTTTGAATAAATGGTGCCGACTAACCGAGTCGAACGGTTGACCTACTGATTACAAGTCAGTTGCTCTACCAGCTGAGCTAAGTCGGCACACAAAACTGTGTGCTAAGGCACGTTCAATTTTAAAGATTGAGAACTTTTATAAAGCACTTAAAATAAAAAAACCTTGCATAAGCAAGACTTCTCAATAAATGGTGCCTCGACGCGGAATCGAACCACGGACACGAGGATTTTCAATCCTCTGCTCTACCGACTGAGCTATCGAGGCACATAAAATGTGCTAATTAATTGTTATACTTTACAATTAACTTTAAATAAATGGTGCCGACTAACCGAGTCGAACGGTTGACCTACTGATTACAAGTCAGTTGCTCTACCAGCTGAGCTAAGTCGGCACACAAAACTGTGTGCTAAGGCACGNTGAGCTAAGTCGGCACACAAAACTGTGTGCTAAGGCACGTTCAATTTTAAAGATTGAGAACTTAAAGTAAATGGTGCCTCGACGCGGAATCGAACCACGGACACGAGGATTTTCAATCCTCTGCTCTACCGACTGAGCTATCGAGGCACATAAACTGTGCTAACTAAAAGTAAAATAATTATTTAACTTTTAGCTTTATAAATGGTGCCGACTAACCGAGTCGACGGGTAATTTGAACAGACTACTGATTACAGCTTTCTTTTCAAACTACTTTAAATAAATGGTGCCGACTAACCGAGTCGAACGGTTGACCTACTGATTACAAGTCAGTTGCTCTACCAGCTGAGCTAAGTCGGCACACAAAACTGTGTGCTAAGGCACGCGTAATAATGTTTAAACTGTTGATTAAACACCACCACTTTAATAAATGGTGCCTCGACCCGGAATCGAACCAGGGACACGAGGATTTTCAATCCTCTGCTCTACCAACTGAGCTATCGAGGCACTTAAACAGTGCTAATTAAAAATCTTAAAGGATTTTTAATGCAATTCCCACTCATCTCTAGCGACTGAGCTATCTGGGCGTGCGGCGTATTAAACGAGTTTTGCCCTTACAAGTCAACTTTTTTTTTCTTCTTTATAACTGTTTGAACGGTTTTCAGACAACTCAGTACATTTTTTATTAATAACGTTCATTTTTACCACAAATCGGGCTATAACTATAAATAAATATAACTAAATCAGACTAAAACCGTAGTGAATTATTTTTTGTAAATGTTACGATTAGCTTAGATACGTACGATAGGGACTTATCGTAGTAAAAACACATCAATTGGAAACAATCAATGCAGAGTAAATTCTCATCGCCAGTTAAAGGCTTACTGCCACTTTTTTTAATCATTAATATTGCTGTAACAGCGCTCGCTATTGTTGCCCACTCATTTTATACACAAACTGAAGTTAAGACAGCCCAACCAGTATCATCTATTAATATTGTAACGCTTGCCGATAGATTAGACTTACCTATGGTTGATGCATTAACTATGTATGGTCAAGGTAAAGTAAAACAGTTACTTGATTTAACCTCCTTATTAGACGGTGATTTTGAATATACTCTATATCGCTTCAATGCTACATCAGATACTCAGTTGGTATATAGCAGCAGTAAACCAGCCATCGCTTCTGTTAAAACTGAAAAGCACTTAAAAGAAGAAGGTATTCTGCATCACCTACTATTGTTAAACGATCAACCCATTGGCGAGCTTATTATTAAGCAAAACATACCAGCCACGCCTTTAAGCGCTCAAGATTCTCAAGTTATCGCTTACATCATCGCGATAGCGAGTGTTGCTGCATTATTTATACTTACTTTAATGTTTAATATGTACATTAATACGCGCTTACGTAAAAGTACTGACACTCTTACTCAAGAGTTACAGGCAATCACTGAAGATGCTAATTACAATAGTAATGTTGATGAGCAACTTGATATTGGCTTAGGTGTAGTAGCAAAAAACATCAACTTATTGCTACAAAAAGTACAAACTGCAATGAGCGAGAATGACTCTGCACAAAAAGAGCTTTATAAATTACAAAATGGCCTAGAAGCCGAAGTGCAAAATCGTACCTTAGCGCTTGAGCAAGCCACATTAAAAGCAGAGCGAGCAAGCGAAACTAAAACAACATTCTTAGCAACGATGAGTCACGAAATAAGAACACCGATGAATGGTGTTATAGGTACTATTGATTTACTGCGCCAGACCGAACTTGATGGCGCTCAGCATCGTTTAAGTACGATTATTCGTGAATCAGCATTTTCGTTATTGAGCATTTTGGATGATATTTTAGATTTCTCTAAAATTGAGGCTGGAAAGCTAAATATTGACCCGATCCCATTTTCGGTAACCGATACTATTGAAGAAGTTGCTCGTGTGCTCTCATCTGTTGCTAAAAAACGTGAGCTTGATTTAGAGCTAGCAATAGCACCAGATATTCCTATAAATCTTACCGGTGATAGCGTACGTGTACGTCAGGTTCTTTATAACCTATGTAGCAACGCAATTAAATTTACGAGCACTGATGAAAAAACCCAAGGGCATGTAAAAATATCAGTAGAGGTGGTACATAATACGACTGATCACTTTACCTTACGCTTTTGCGTAACTGATAACGGTAAAGGCATGTCGCAGGCACAACTACGCGAAATATTTAATCCGTTTATTCAAGCCGAAAATTCGATTACCCGAGAATATGGAGGGACAGGTTTAGGTCTTTCTATTTGTAAAAGCTTAACTGAGCTTATGCTAGGTACTATTCATGTAACTAGCCATACAGGAATTGGCAGTGAGTTTACTGTTGAACTGCCGTTTAGCACATCGGGTAGAATTAAGTACGCACACAAAGGTGCATTAAATGGTAAGCAAATTGTTGTAGTTAGTAATCACCTAGAACGTGAAAAAACAATGTACCGTTATTTATCGTTTATGGGCGCTAAAATAGTTTATGCACACACAGAAGAAGAAATTGAAGAGCATCAACATTCGCAAGATATTATTTGGGTGGCTGATGGCATAGACAATATGGATAAAACAAACGCGCTGCTAAGACGCTTATTTTATTCATTAGAGGATTATAACCAACAAGTTGTTGTACTAAGTAAGCTGGATGAAGCGGCTATAAATCATAATAATATTTTTTATATTAATGCCTCTCCTTTATGTAAGTCTAACTTTATGCTGTCTATTTTAGTCGCTGCAGGTTTGCATACACCTAAACAAATTAAAAAAACCAAAACACTTAATAACTATTTAAATGTTGAGCAAGCTCGTAAATCAAACAAATTGGTTTTACTTGTTGAAGATAACCTTCTAAACCAACAAGTGCTGACCGATCAATTACACATACTAGGTTTTGGCGTTGAGATAGCAAACAACGGTGAAGAAGGCTTAGATATGTGGAGAAAAGGTGATTACTCACTTATTTTAACCGACTTACACATGCCTAAAATGTCGGGTTACGATATGGTCGAAAAAATCCGTAACGAAGCAGAGCTATTAGAATCAATTGATGCACAGCCTTACATTATTGCTGTAACAGCAAACGCACTTAAAGGCGAAAAAGAGCGTTGCTTAGCCGTAGGTATAAACGACTTCATTACCAAACCTATAGAGCTAAACGCGTTAGAGGACACTTTAAAACGCTGGAGCGATAAGCAAAGCCAAAACCCAAATGTAGTTATTCATCAAACCATGGCGCTACCTATTGATATGGAAGCAGTTGCTAAATATGTAAATGGTGACGAAGCTAAACAGTTACGCTTTTTCAAAATGTATTTAGAACAAAGCCAAGGGCTAATTAAGGGAATTAATTCAGGCGTTATGGTTAACGATTTAGATGAGATTATTGAAGGGTGTCATCAATTAAAATCGATCTCTAAAACAATTGGTGCCCAGACGGTGGCTGAACTTTCAAGTGCATTTGAAGATAAATGTAAAAAAGGTGAACTCACTACCGATGAATTAATAGACTTAAGAGATAAGTTAGAAATTGAATACTCTAAAGCAGCTCAATTTTTAAAAGAACAAATTAAAATCTCTGAGCAAGAAGATGAGTTAAGTGATTAAATAATCGCACACAAAAAAAGGGCTATTTAGCCCTTTTTTTATGTTCAAAATATTATTTTTCAGGCGGTCGATAACCTTCAATTTCCACATCTTTGTTTTCAAACAAAAAGCCAACCATTTGCTCTTCTAAAAATGTGCGGTGCTCTGGGTCCATCATATTTAAATGCTTTTCGTTGATAAGCATTGTTTGCTTATGCTGCCACTGACCCCACGCTTCTTTAGAGATGTTATTAAAAATCTTTTCACCAACTTCACCAGGGTATAACTGAAAGCCAAGCCCTTCGGCTTCTTTTTGTAACTTTTGACAAAATACTGTACGTGCCATGATTGATTCTCTCTAACGCTAAATATGGGGCTATTCTATACTATTGCTGTAATTTGTTTAACCAACTTTTTAGTTGGCGCTGCTAGGCCAACCTCTATTGATTGATCAAGCGGATACCACACTAATTGTTTGTCATTTACTACATCAGGAATGTTCTTAACATTGAGCACATGCGGATTAATCTTCAGCTCAAAATGTGAAAACACATGAATAAACGCTTCAAGCTCTACTAAGTTGGCTTCTAATCCTTGCTGAGCTAAAAATATTTGAAGCTCCTCGTACTCATTAAATTCAAAAAAGCCAAATAGTCCTCCCCAAATACCGCTGTTAGGGCGTTTTTCCATAAGCACTTTATCGCCGCACTGAATAATTAACTGATGACAACTCTTCTTCGGCACTGCTTTTTTAGGTTTAGAATGTGGAAACTCTTTTACTTTACCTGCATTAAAAGCACCACAACCTGAATTTAATGGGCAAGCCTCACAATCAAAACGACTGCGTGAGCAAACACTCGCACCTAAATCCATCATAGCTTGATTAAATTCGGTGACATTATTTTTAGGTGTTAATTGCTCTGATAAATGCCAAAGCTGGTTTTCGACTTTTTTAACACCGTACCAACCTTCTATCATAAAGTAGCGCGCTAAGACTCGCTTAACATTTCCATCTAAAATTGGATGATGCTGTCCAAGCGACAATGACAAAACAGCACCCGCTGTAGAGCGCCCTATTCCGGGTAAATCCATTACCTCATCAAGCGTTTGTGGAAATTCGCCTTGGTATTTGTCACGCACTATTTTAGCTGTTTTATGTAAGTTACGCGCACGAGCGTAATACCCTAAACCGGTCCAGTGATGCAGTACTAAATCTTCATCAGCATCGGCTAAAGCAATAATATCTGGAAAGCTTTGCATAAATTTTTCAAAATATGGGATAACAGTAATAACTTGAGTTTGCTGGAGCATCACCTCAGACACCCACACTTTATAAGGTGTTTTACCCAACTGCCATGGAAGTGTTTTACGCCCATGAAGGTGATACCAATCAACGACTTGATTAGAAAACGAATTAGACTGTTCTTTATTTAAATCCAACATATTGTACTTTTACTGATGCTCAATGG
The DNA here is from genome assembly GCF_011378705.1 of Pseudoalteromonas sp. SA25. Classification (NCBI taxonomy): domain Bacteria; kingdom Pseudomonadati; phylum Pseudomonadota; class Gammaproteobacteria; order Alteromonadales; family Pseudoalteromonadaceae; genus Pseudoalteromonas; species Pseudoalteromonas sp. SA25. Next base: position 161,653 of record NZ_WTKV01000009.1, read on the forward strand.
CGGCTCAGTCTATTGTAGTTAATAAAAAGATCAAGCTATAGGGCGTGTAAAACCAGCTAATACTTGTGATTGCGGGCTCGGTCAGGGATAATATGCAACCATTTTTAAACACATTGTTTTTGTCAGGCCAATAATATGAGTGAATCAAGCAACACTAACCTTGAGCAAGCTAAGCAAGAAGGTAAATACATCCGCACCATTCGCAGTTTTGTAAAACGCGAAGGTCGATTAACCAAAGGCCAAGCCGCTGCAATCGAAAAATGCTGGCCAACAATGGGCCTAGAGCATAAAAACGGTATGCTTGATTTAAGCGAAGTTTTTGGCAACAACAACGATGTAGTAGTAGAAATTGGTTTTGGTATGGGTAAATCGCTTGTCGAAATGGCAACAAATGCCCCTCACCTAAACTTTATTGGTATTGAAGTACACCGCCCAGGCGTTGGTGCTTGTTTAATGGATGCCGATGAAGCAGGCATTACTAACTTACGTATTTTTGAACACGATGCAGTTGAAGTACTTGCAGACTGTATACCTAATGAAAGCTTAACAACACTACAGTTGTTTTTCCCTGATCCTTGGCATAAAAAGCGTCACCATAAACGCCGTATCGTACAAACTGAGTTTGTTGAAAAACTAAGAGCCCAACTGAAAATGGGTGGCGTTTTTCATATGGCAACAGATTGGGAAAACTATGCAGAGCATATGCTCGAAGTAATGAATGTAGCTCCTGGTTTTAAAAACCAATCAGAAACAAACGATTATGTTCCACGTCCAGATTTGCGCCCGCTTACTAAGTTTGAGCAGCGCGGACATCGCCTAGGTCATGGCGTGTGGGATTTAATGTTTGAACGTACTGAGTAATTTGTAACTTTAAGCACTCACTTTTATTTTTGATAAAACTAAACATACTGTAAGGCAAAGCCATTTATGAGCGTACTAACCAACCCAAGTTTACTGTTACTTCGTAATAGCGAGGCACTAACGGGCAAATCTATCTTGGTGGTCAACTTTGTTCAAGATGGCTTTTTAACAGAGCTTAAAAAACTTAACCCGCAAAGCAAGGTAACTGCATTTAGCTACAACCATGCTAACGGTGAGTTTGCTAAAAACACCAAAGACGTTGAGATTTGTGTAAATCACACAATACCTGGTAACGGCTACGATTTAGTTATTCTTTACTATCCTAAATCAAAACCTGAGTTATTAATGGCGCTTGATAATATTCGATCTGCTATTACTGACGATGCCGAACTATTGGTGGTAGGTGAAAACAAAAGTGGTGTTAAATCAATTGAAAAGCAATTAGCTGGTAAAGCTGAGTTTAGTAACAAAATTGATTCAGCTAAGCACTGCGTTCTTTACTCATTTGCTGAGATTACCCAGCATCCTGACTTTGATATTACGACCTACCATAAAAAGTTTGTTGTTAATGTTGCCGACACCGAGTTTACAGCTATTAGTGTCCCAGGGGTGTTTAATCACGGTAGTTTAGATATGGGAACGAAAGTTCTACTCGAAAACGCACCGACAATTAAGCAAGGTAGGGTTCTCGACTTTGGTTGTGGTGCAGGTTTAATAGCAACCTTTTTAGGGCTGCATAATCCAGCACTTGAGTTTGTGTGTAGTGATGTAAGTGCACTGGCAACTTACGCAACACAGCAGACCCTAAAGCTTAACAGCATCAAAGGCGAAGCGATATTAAGTGACGGCCTTAAAAGCATTACCGGTAAGTTTGATTTAATTATTAGCAATCCACCTTTTCATACAGGTATTGCAACCGACTACACAGTAGCAGAAACATTTTTAGCAAATGCAAAACAGCATTTAACTAAAGTAGGAAAGCTGAATATTGTTGCTAACAGCTTTTTAAAATACCCGCCTATTTTAGAAACGCAATTTGAAAGCTACCAAACGGTATTTAAAAATAACAAGTTTGCCGTATATAGCAGCTAGTATTATTTTTAAAAATGCTTGAGTGCAAACGCGCTCAAGCTAACCTTCGCATAAATATAAGAATTAATTTAGCTTTTTTCCTTCATTTTCTCCCGTCTTTGCTAAACTAAAATTCTAAATAATCAAAATTAATTCAGGCGATAACGAAATAATGCCTAAAAAAGTTCATCAAAGTAGCATTCGCAAAGCACTCATAAATTTAATTATGCTTATTACAGCTATTTGCTTGTCGCTATCTATTTCGATATCTACTTATTTAAGCGTAAAAGAGCAAAAGCAATTAATCATTAATAAACTCGTCATACTTTCTGAAATTGTAGCTTTTGATGCTGGTAAATCAGTAGTTGAAGATGATAGAAAAACAGAAGAAAAACGCCTCAAGTCATTTGAAAATATCCCCCTTGTAAAAAACATACATATTTATTCAATAGAAAAAGCATCTCAAAAACCTGTTTTTTTTATTAGCTTTAATGCAAAAAAAACACCTCCAGTACCACTAAGAATAGACAGTGTTGATGAGCTAAAAACGCCACGAATTACGAGCGATCATATTGAACTAACCCGCCCTATTTACGATAACGAAAAGTTGGTAGGTTATGTATATATGCGAGGGAGCCTCGAAAGTTTAGAGACTTATATTGAGAGAAAAATATTAATAGACGTGCTATTAACTCTATTAATTTTAATCGTTGTTTACTTTATTGCTATAAAAGTTCAACGACGTATAGCCAAGCCAATAGAGCAGTTAAGCATGCTATTGCAGGATGTATCTAAAAATCATAACTATGATGCACGCGCGCCAATAACCGATGTAAAAGAAATAACCGCTCTTTCAAATAGTTTAAATATCATGCTTACACGTACCAAAAAGCAACTTGAGCGCCACGAAAAAGATAAACAAGAAATAAAACAACTAAACCAGAGCCTTGAAGAAAAAGTAAACCAGCGAACAATCGCTCTCAGAGAAGCAAATCAAGAGCTTTTATCAACCCTTGAGCGAATGCATCAGTACCAAACGCAAATTGTTGAAAACGAAAAAATGGCATCGCTTGGGCAAATGGTTGCTGGGGTTGCCCATGAAGTGAATACACCAATAGGGCTAGGTATTACAGGCTCTACATTACTTCGAGATAAACTGGCAGATATACAGCAAAGCTTTGACGATAAAAAACTTACCTCAAGCCATCTAAAACGCTTTATAGATGAAGGTATTGAAAACTTAGACTTAATTTATCGTAATCTAAATCGTGCCGCAGACCTGATATCTAACTTTAAAAAAGTGGCCGTTATTCAAGACGACGGTGTTAATACCTATATTAATGTACATAAATTAATAAGTGATGTTTTAACATCGATTCAATCTGAACTACTGCCTAAAAAGCCTGTCGTTATTATTAACTGTCCGACCGACTTGGCTATTCATAGTAAGTCTGAACCTCTGCAACAAGTGTTTCAGCAGTTGCTTATGAACTCTGTGATCCATGGATTTATAGGTAAAGAAAATAATGAAATTCGCTTTGACGTAGAACTGGTAGGGAAAAAATTAACAATAGTTTATTCTGACAATGGTCAAGGCGTTGATAAAAACATTAAAAATAGAATTTTTGACCCGTTTGTAACTTCAAAGCGCGGACAAGGCGCAAGCGGCTTAGGCATGCACTTGGTCTACAACCTAGTAACACAAGCACTTGGCGGAAGAGTTATGTTTGATCTTGAAGAAAAACACGGTGCTCGCTTTATAATTACTATTCCTTAAATAAAGATCACTAAAAAGTGCATATATTTAAAATTTATCCTTGAATTAGCATTTAATGACCTCATTAATGAGGCATGTGATAAGCGCGTAACATTATTTAATTGCATTAAATAATTATTACCAAGCGATTTATGAACTTTTTTATCTTTGCTGTATCACATACATTGATGAAAGGTTAGAAAGTGATATAGTTTTGCTTTGAATTAGTCTGATTATTTTAAGTACCTTGTTTGATTGAATGATGTATCAATTATTAAAGGAAAATGGCTTCGACTTTATGATTCAAATAGCTACATCCACGTATATATCAATTAAACAGTAGTTTTTGCACTGCCCTTTTTAGTAGACTTTGGACACCCTACTGTTTTATTTTTATCCAATTTGTTTTTTCCTTGTTAACAAATGGGTATAATCCTATAATCTCTAGTAATCGGTTATAAATTCGTCACCGGTTTTTTTATAAATAAAATATTCCAAAAGGTTAATTAATAATGCAAACGCCAGTCATTCTAATCGTAGAAGATGAAGACGTAACTCGACTGAACCTAGTTAGTTTATTTGAAGCTGAAGGGTACAAAGTTATTGAAGCCATTGATGGCGATGATATGCATGACAAGCTTACAAATAACGATGACGTTAATCTTGTAGTTATGGATATCAACCTTCCTGGTAAAAACGGTCTTATTTTAGCCCGTGAATTACGCCAAAAGCGTAAAGTAGGTCTTATATTCCTAACGGGTCGTGACAACGATGTTGACCGTATTTTAGGTCTTGAAATTGGCGCAGATGACTACGTTACTAAGCCATTCAACCCGCGTGAATTAACTATTAGAGCTCGCAACCTTATTACTCGTACTGCTTTAGGCGGTGAAGAGTCAGCACTAGAAACAAATGGTGTTATTACGTTTAACGGTTGGGAACTTGATGAAAATAGCCGTTGTCTTACTTCTCCAAATGGCGACGCTAAACGTTTACCAAAAGGTGAGTACAGAGCACTTCGTTTAATGCTTGATTCTCCAGGTCGTATTTTTAGTCGTGAGCAATTAATCAAGCACATGACAGGCCGTGAGCTTCGTGCAAATGACCGTACTGTTGATGTTACTATTCGTCGCATTCGTAAGCATTTTGAGAGTGATAACTCAACGTCAGAGTTAATCAGCACCATCCATGGTGAAGGTTACCGTTTCATTGGTAAAATTGACGCTTAATTAGAGCTAATTAGTTTTACTCTAATTGCTGTAAAAATAAATGAAGGGCTTTTTGTCCTTCATTTATTTTATCTGCTAAAACATCTAACCACTGTTTTAACATTTCATCAGGTTCATCAATCGCACCATGCTCCATTATTTTGGCATGAAGCTGCACATTATTTAAACCTACCGATCCAGCCGCACCTTTAAGTTTATGCGCTACTGATTCATACTCTTCTCTATCGCCGGTATTTAATGAGGTAAGTAATTCTTGCTGATATTGTGGACTTAGCTTTTCGAATAACTGACTACTGCGTCTAAATACAACCAAGCCCATCGAATTTACAAAGTCTTCTATTGTTTCAATATCTAATAAGTGTGCATCAATGCCCTCTAGCGCCTCTTCACTTACTTTTAGCTGTGGCTCTGTGCACTCACTTTGCTTAATGCCAAATAAGTCAGCCAGCATTTTATCAAGCTTGACTGTGTTAATTGGTTTAGCCAACGCACCTTGTATTGATATACCTTCAAGCTCTTTTTCAGCACTGCGTACATTGGCAGTTAGAGCAACAATAGGTAATTTATCGAAGTGGCTATCTGAGCGTATTTGTTTAGCAACCACATCACCGTTTATATCTGGCAATTGCATATCAAGTAGTACTAAATCTAAGTCATCTTCGGTTTCGACAAACGAGAGTGCATCTTCACCGGTTTCAGCCCATAACACTTCATGGCCGCGTTGCTCTAATAGGTTTGTAGCAATTTCGGCATTAAGAGGCACATCTTCTACTAGTAGAATATACAAACCACGGCCAACATAACTTTGCTCTGTTGGTGCAACACATAAACTAAGCGGTATTTGCACTGTAAAACAACTTCCTTCGCCTTCAGTACTATTTACCGTAATTATCCCTTTCATTGCACTTACAAGTGCCTTGGTTACAGCTAAACCAATACCTGAGCCTATTGCGTTAGTGCCTTTTAAATCCGGCGCTTTGTAATACATATCAAATATATGGGCAAGCTGCTCTGGTGGAATACCTTGACCGGTATCTAGTACCTTAATAACTAACCATGGGCCTTCTACACGATTTTCTCTGCTGCATTCGAGTGTTACTTTGCCTTGCTGAGTAAACTTAACGGCGTTGTTAATTAAGTTCCAAACAACTTGGCGTAATCGAGTCGGATCGAGCTGCGCGTAAACATCAAGTATGCCATTGCGCTTAATATCAAACTCAAGCTCTTTTTGCTCAGCTATTAAGCCTGCAAAATTAACTACATCGTTTATAAAGTCTGACACATTAATAGAATTGGTTGCTATATCGAGCTGATCTCTATCTATTTTATCTAAATCTATAATATCGTTAAAAATATTGCCGAGTGTTTCAGCACTCGAAAAAATAGTATTGCCCCAACTACGCTGCTGCTTATTAAGCTCTGTGTCTAATAACATACGCGTTAAACCAACAATGCCATTTAAAGGAGTACGTAGTTCATGGCTCAGCGTAGCAATAAACTTACCTTTGTCTTTATAGGCAGTTTCGAGTGCTTGTGCTGCTTCTTTACGGCTAGTGATATCACGTCCAAAACCCAGTAAACCAATGTAGTCACCGTCATCATTTATAAAAGGTAATTTACGCAGCTCAAACCAACGTGTTTCACCATTTACTTCATAGCCTACATCTATAGTTAGTGCTTTATGGCTTTGCTCTACTTCTTTATCGGTTGCCAAAACTTCAGCTAAAAAATGACTCGGGAATATCTGCTCAACCGTTTTTCCTATTAACTCACTACTTGATTTTCCCATTACCTCTTCAAACATTTTATTACAGCCGGCAAATACACCGTTGTTATCGCGGTAATAAAATAGATCGGGAGATGAATCAACGATTGAGCGTTGCAACATACTTTGTTGGGCAAGTTCTTGTTGTGTTTTTTTACGCTCAGCAATTTCTCGGCGCAGCTCTTCAATAGCGCGATGCTTGGCATGAAATGCCATTTTACGCTCATCAATTTCAATATTTAAACGACTAATGTTGTCTTTTAGGGTTTGGTTTAAGAGCTTCTCCTGCTTGGTTGCGCTATCTAAATAAGCATACGAGGCATCTAATTGACGAATTGAATTAAGTAATACACTTATAATTAAAGGAGAAACTACAGCCGTAAAAAATACCACAGCCAAAATATCAACAAGGTGTAATTCGCCTATCGCAACATAATAAAACATGCTCGATAAAATAAGAGATACAGTTAAAAATAAAGTGTAACAAATAGCTGCGGTTTTAAATTCACCAAATCGCGTTATTGAGCTGGAAAGTACCCGAGCCCAAGGGCTCAAAGAATAATCGGTCATACGTAATTTTATCTCTTAGCTGTGTGCTTAAATATAAAGAAGGCAATGCGCATGTATAAACATACCATTTTCCCAGATTTTAGCATTTTTCTCCTACCACTACCCATGTTGTGCGATAAAAACAGAATTTTTCATGTTTGATTTTGCTCATCTCTTAAACTCATCATTTCAGCAATAAATTATTTAGTGTAAAATGCCCCGCTTTATTATCTCCAAAATACGAGTAGCGCACATGCAAACCAATATGCCAGATATAGCAGACACTGCACCCGCTTTACAAACAGGTAAATTAGACTGGGTTGGCATGGGCGAAATCGAACTGCCATTTATTTTTGAGTCACGAGACTTATCTCCAGTTACAGTAAATGCCAAAGCTCGTGCATTTGTAAATTTGCATAAAGAAGATGCCAAAGGCATTCATATGTCACGTCTATTTTTAGCACTTGACCTGCTTTCAACTGAGCAGCAAGTCAATCCGCAAACAATAGCGCAAGCACTCGATACTTTTATAACTAGCCACGAAGGGCTGAGCGATAAAGCACAAATTGAATTTAAATTTGAATTACCGCTACGCCGTAAATCACTATTAAGTGGTAAAGCGGGCTGGAAAAGCTACCCAGTTGTACTTACCAGTACAATTGAAAATAACATTATTAGCTACGAGCTAACCGTAGATGTTACCTATTCTTCAACATGCCCTTGCTCTGCAGCACTTGCACGCCAGCTTATACAAAACGCGTTTAACGAAAAGTTTAACCAAGAAACCTTAAGCCAAAAAGATGTGCACGAATGGCTAGGCACTACACAAGGCATAGTTGCTACACCTCACTCGCAGCGCTCTATTGCCAACGTAAAAGTAAAGCTTGATAGCAATATTCAAGAATTTGACGTAGTGACTCTAATAAACACCCTCGAAGCTGAACTTAAAACACCGGTACAAGCGGCAGTAAAACGCGAAGACGAGCAAGAATTTGCCCGTTTAAATGGTCAAAACCTTATGTTTTGTGAAGATGCAGCGCGTAAAATTAAAGCGTTGTTGGAAACAGATAATTACAGCGATTACTGGCTGCAAATAAACCATTATGAATCACTCCATGCACACGATGCTGTAGCTATTGCGGTTAAAGGTATTGAAGGTGGATACAAAGCTTAATAGCTACATAGTTTTAGCTTTTATAAACAGTTGGTAATTATTTTATAACTCATACTTTTTAGGCACGTAAATTGCTTTATTTGAGCAGTGTCAATTTGTTGTTATGGAGTTACCGTATGGAATTCGCTTTATTATTAATTCTAGTATTAGTTGTCGGGGCTTCTGTTGTTGCGTCAAAATTTAATGACGATGGCGGAAACCCGTATCCTTTTACCCGCAAGCAAACTGTTTTTACGCAGGTTGAAGGCGCTTTTTTAAATCTTCTCGAGCGTGCTGTAGGCGATCAATATAAAATTGTTAGTCGCGTTAAGCTAATTGACGTTATTGACTGTAAGCAAGGTCTTTCTATTAAATCTAAACGTGCTGCTTTAGCTAAAGCTAAAAATAAGCAACTCGACTTTGTATTAATCGATAAAGAAAAACTAACTATTGTTGCGGCCGTTGACCTAGTTAACAATGCTAATAAAGATGGTCACAAAGCTCAACGCGACTGGTTTGTAAACGGTGCACTAGAGTCTGCGGGCATTCCACATATTCGTATGAAAGTTAAATCAGGCTACCGTCCTTCTGAAGTACGCGATGCAATTATGTTTAAACTTGGTAAGCCTGCAGCAACACAAACGCAGCGCCCTGTTCGTAATCGCTCACATAAGCCAGCGGTACTTTCACCTTCTCAAGCCAAAGCACAAACAACTGCTTTAGCTGAAATTTAAAAACCAAATTAAATACTCTCCTAAAAAGTATTTAAAGCGAGCTCATAAACAAGCTCGCTTTTTTGTTTTTTATTGCTAACTTCACGTATAATCAAGTGATTCAAACTCAGGAATTAAACATTATGAATGTTGGTATTATTGGCGCAATGGAGCCAGAAGTTAAAATTTTACGTGAAGCGATGCAAAACCCACAAATTTTAACTAAAGCAGGTTTCACTTTTTATACTGGTGAATTGGCTGGTAACACAGTAACACTTGTTCAATCTGGTATTGGTAAAGTAGCATCAACAATTGCAACTACCTTACTAATTGACAACTTCAAACCTGATTGCGTAATTAACACAGGCTCTGCCGGTGGATTCGATCCTTCTCTAAGTGTTGGCGACGTAGTAATTTCGTCAGAAGTACGTCATCACGATGTAGATGTTACTGCTTTTGGCTACGAAATTGGCCAAGTACCACAAATGCCAGCAGGCTTTACAGCTCACCCTAAATTAGTTGAAGCAGCACAACAAACAATCGAACAAATCAGTGATGTTAAAACACTTGTTGGCTTAATTTGTACTGGTGACACATTTATGTGTGACCCTGTGCGTATCGATAAAGCACGCAGTGATTTTCCTACAATGCTTGCCGTTGAAATGGAAGGCGCTTCAATTGCACAAACGTGTTTTACGCTTAACACACCATTTGTTGTAATTCGCTCAATGTCTGATATTGCAGGTAAAGAGTCACCACAATCATTTGAAGAATACCTAGAAACTGCATCAATCAACTCATCTAAAATGGTTGTCGCACTTTTAGAAAAGCTAACTGCAGTGTCTCTGTAAATGCTTAGCAATATTGTTCAAAACCACTTGGACTTTATTGCCTTCATACTAGCGCTCCTTGCTGAGCGCTTTATTCCCCTTATTAGCTGGTATCATCCTAATACAGCGTTAAATGCTGTTTTTAGTGCTATTGGCAAGCGCATATACAAAAGCAAAGAACCTAAAAGCTATCAATATTTGGCAGCTATACTCGCAAGCACGCTCATTTTAAGTGTCATTCTCATTATTGTAGTGCTACTACTCGAGTTTGCTTTTTACCCTGAATTACTCGCTGGCCTTATTTTATACTTATGCTTAGAAAGTAAGAGTATTGATAAAAAAGCACTTCGCATTGCAAAGCTAACTAAACAAAATCAAAAATCGACAGCACGCGAATTACTAAAACCACTGCTTGCCCGTGAAGTTAATAGGCTTTCATCTCCTGGTATTATCAAAGCATTAATTGAAAGCTTAATACTGCGCACTGCTCGATACTATTTCGTAGTTATATTTATATTTTTAGCCTTTGGCCCTATTGCGGCCCTCGCCTATCGATTACTTACTTTAATACAACAAGCCTGGCGTAGTGACATATCCCCAAATAGCTACTTTTTAAAACCGCTTAAAACTCTCTTGTTTATTATTGAGTATATTCCAATGCGCTTACTCGCTTTAACTATTGCAGCAAGTAGAGCGAGCAAACAAAGCATGCACTACATAAAGCATTATGGTAGACATTTTTATCAAACAAATACAGGTTGGCTACTAAGCACATGCTCTGCATCACTTGGCGTGCAGCTGGGCGGGCCTGCAGTTTATTTGGGTACTCGCTTTAATAAAATGCGTATAGGTACTGATAGACTACCTACACCCGAGGATGTACCTGTAATAATTAATAGATTAAATCAGGCGCGTGTATTTTGGTTGTTAGTAATTGTAAGTATCGAAATATTAAAAGTGATTTAGTGACTATTTACAGATCCCAAAATACGAGCACAAAAAAACCAGCCTAGGCTGGTTTTTTAGTTTTCAAACGGTATTTAAGCTACAGTGATGTTTGCAAACTTACGTTTACCTACTTGGTAAATAGCTGTTGTGCCTTTTGCTATTTCAAGTTTGGTGTCAGTGATTTTATCTTCACCGTTAAGTTTAACTGCACCTTGCTTAATCATACGCATTGCTTCTGATGTACTTACTACTAAATTTGCTTCTTTAAGCAAGTTAGCAATTAAAATAGTATCTTCTGCGATAGTGATTGTCAGCTCAGGGATTTCATCTGGTAACGCTTTTTTCTGAAAACGCTGAATAAAATCATCATGTGCACCTTGTGCATCAGCTTCACTATGAAAACGAGCAATTAACTCTTTAGCTAGTTCTATTTTAATATCGCGCGGGTTAGTACCTTGCTCAACACGTTCTTTTTGAGCTGCAATTTCTTCAATAGAAAGCGCGCTTAATAAATCGTAATAACGCCACATTAGCACATCACTAATTGACATTATTTTACCAAACATATCGTTTGGCGCATCAGTAATACCAATGTAGTTACCAAGCGACTTAGACATTTTTTGAACGCCGTCAGTACCTTCAAGTAATGGCATCATTAATACTGTTTGCGGCTTTTGACCTTCAACTTTTTGTAGCTCACGGCCCATTAACAAGTTAAAGCGCTGATCAGTACCGCCCAGTTCAACATCTGACTCTAGTGCAACCGAATCCCAACCTTGTACCAGTGGATATAAAAACTCGTGAATTGCAATTGGTTGACCGCTGCCGTAACGCTTTTTAAAGTCATCTCGTTCAAGCATGCGCGCTACAGTTTGGTTTGCAGCAAGTTTAATCATGCCTGCAGCGCCTAACTTTTCCATCCAAGTAGAGTTAAATGCAACAGTGGTTTTAGCAGGATCTAGAATTTTGAATACTTGTTCTTTATATGTTTCGGCATTGGCTAGTACGTCTTCGCGAGTAAGTGGTTTACGCGTTACGTTTTTACCTGTTGGGTCACCAATCATGCCAGTAAAGTCACCAATTAAGAAAATAACCTCATGACCTAAATCCTGAAAGGTTTTCATTTTATTAATGAGTACAGTGTGCCCTAAATGTAAATCAGGGGCTGTAGGATCAAAGCCAGCTTTTATTTTTAGCTTTTTGCCCGACTTTAGTTTTTCAACTAGTTCGTCTTCAATTAATATTTCTTCTGCACCGCGTTTTATCTCTGCTAGAGCGGTTTGTAAATCCACTTTGTGTTACTCCAAAATTCTGCCTACGAAGGGGCGGACTAGTTACTTGTAATCACGGTTTAATATAGGTTTAAACCGAATATATATATGTAGCTAACATAACAAATTTCTACCTAATTAAAATAACTTTTTAAGTTATTAATGCAACTAAACAAAATGAATTGAGTCTTAGTTAGATAGGACGTTAAAAAAGGCTTCTTAACCCTGATTTTAGCGTAGTTTAAGGTTAGTTTAAATCTACAAAGCACTAGTATTCGTACATTATTAAGTATATCCTGCAATATTATGTATTTATTATCTTGACAGCAGAAAAAGGCACGTTATGGTTCACGTGGTTAACACTCTCCCAAAAAAACACAAATTGCTTATTTTAGGTTTAGTTTCTGCTATTGCCGGCTTGGCATTTCTTCCTTCTGAAAAAGCGACTGCTTCTAAAGACAATAATGCAGATGCATTAGAGATAGGCAAGCGCTATGAGTTACAAGTTAAAGTTGATGACAACGAAAAATTAACTGAGTTAAATTCAGAGCAAGCAGCAGAAAAATTACCAGAATACGACTTTGTCGATCATAAAGTTAAAAATGGCGACAATTTAGCAATTATCTTCAAACGTGCTGGTTTTTCAGCTCAAACGCTCCATAAACTAATTAACACTAACGCAGAAACGCGCAAGCTAACTAAAATTCACCCCGGTGAAATACTTAGCTTTGCGACAGCTGAAGATGGCTCTTTGGCTCAACTGCGCTATGTAATTTCAAAAACCGATACTTTATTTGTTACCTTAAATGAAGAAGGTAACTACGATACAGCTATTGATAGTAAAGAAATTGAAACGCTAACCAAAACCGCTGGCGGCGAAATATCTAACAACTTTTGGACCTCAGCAATAGCGGCTGGTTTAAGCGAACGTCAAATAATGAACTTTGCTGACATATTTGGTTGGGATGTTGATTTTGCAAACGACATTCGTAAAGGCGATGTGTTTGGCTTAATTTACGAGTCTCACTATGTTGATGGCGAGTTTATTGGTACCGGTAAAATTATTGCCGCTGAATTTGTAAACCAAGGTCAGCGCTTTGCAGCGATTCGACATACCGATGGCAATTTTTATACGCCTGAAGGGCGTAGCATGAAAAAAGCATTTTTACGTGCACCTGTAAGCTTTAAGTATATTAGTTCGAGCTTTAATCCTCGTCGCTTACACCCAGTTACTGGGCAAGTTAGAGCGCACCGTGGTATTGACTTTGCGGCACGCACTGGCACACCGGTGGTTGCATCAGGTAACGGTAAGGTAGTTAAAGCGGGTTACAGCAAGTACAACGGTAACTACGTATTTATTAGCCATGGCACACAATATGTAACTAAGTACTTACACCTAAATAAGAAACTAGTTAAAACGGACCAAAAAGTTAAACAGGGCCAACAAATTGGTACTGTAGGTTCTACGGGTCGTGTTACTGGCGCGCATTTACACTATGAATTTTTAGTAAATGGCGTTCACCGTAATCCTAAAACAGTAAAACTTCCTAAGTCAGAGCCACTACCTCGCTCAGAACTTGCTAAGTTTAAACCGATTGCAGATAACTTTATTGCCCAACTTGAGCGCAATCGCGAGCTACAGTTAGCACTTAAATAAAGTTTATTAATAAACATTAAAAAAGCCTTTGCAGGTTAAACCTGCAAAGGCTTTTTTGTATACGCTAAAAACCATTAATACATTAATACATAAATGAGCTGAATAACTAAAGACACCATCACTAATGGCCAAATATATTTGCTGTATTTGGTTGCACCGTTGAGCCCTATTTTACTTTGATATTTTTCAAGCAGTGGAATAAGTATCGCTAGCGCGACAAACAAACCAATTAAAATAACGAATATATTCATATCAATGCCCTACTTATGGTAGCTCATGGCCTTTAGCGCTTACATAAAGTGCATACCAATGCTCACGAGTTAGTTGTACGTTTACAGCATCACAAGAGGCTTTAATACGCTTGGCATTAGTTGTTCCAATAATAGGCTGAATAGATGCGGGATGGCGCAGTAACCATGCAATAACAATAGCCTCAGCAGAAGTATCATAAAGTGCAGCCAGCTTATTAACTAAAAGACTGGTGTTTATATCAGCCTGCGATGCGTTTGATAAATCACTGCCGCTGTATAATCCTTGGCATAAACTGCCCCAGCTTTGAATTTGAATTTCAAAATGGCGACAGTACTCAATACTACCGGGCGTAAAATTAAGATCCTTACCGTCACTGTTACCGGCATATACACCTTCATCAACAAACTGATGTTTTTGTAAACTTGCCTCAATTTGATTAGCCACAATCGGCATATCAAGTGCATGCTGTAAAAAATTCATTTGGTGTTGCTGCATATTCGATACTGCAAAATTGCGTACTTTACCGCTTTCTTTTAAGCAACTAAATATACGAGCAATTTCGTTAACTTCCATGAGTGGATCAGGGCGATGCAGCATAAGTACATCTAAATAGTCTGTATTTAATCGTTTTAATGATGCTTCAACTGATTGCTCAATCCACTTTGATGAAAAATCATAGCGCTTTGGCCCTAAGTCATCTTCAAAACGAATCCCACACTTAGATTGAATATACATGTGCTCTCTAAGCTCTGGTCGCTCGCTTAATGCTTTACCAAAAACCTGCTCCGCTTTACCAAAAGTATAAATATCAGCATGGTCAAAAAAGTTAATGCCACCTTCAATAGCGCTATCTATGCATTCATGAGTTTGCTTAACATGTGCATCAGTGATTGCGTCTTTATTCCAACCGCCGCCCAGACCCATGCATCCGAATACAAGTTTACTAACATGAGGTAAGTGCTTTGCTAAAGGTGTGTGAAGCATGATAACTATCCTTAAAATTTTGAAGAGCTGTTACTGTAAACAAAAAGCGCTGAACAAGAAACCATTTAGCGGTGAACAAATTAAGAACAAAAAAAAGCGCAGTAAACTGCGCTTAATGGTTAATCTATTTTAAATTACATTTTTAGCCAACGAGTGCTAACAATATGCCCGCAGCAACTGCACTACCAAGTACACCCGCTACGTTGGGTCCCATAGCATGCATAAGTAAAAAGTTATGTGGGTTACTTTCAAGGCCAACTTTATTAACTACTCGTGCCGCCATTGGCACAGCCGATACACCTGCTGCCCCAATTAATGGGTTTATAGGTGTTTTAGATATGCGGTTAAGTCCTTTTGCCATAAATACGCCAGATGCCGTACCAATTGCAAAAGCCAGTGCGCCAAGCACTAAAATACCAATCGTCTCAACAGTTAAAAACTTATCTGCAGCAAGCTTTGAGCCTACAGCTAAACCTAAAAATATAGTTGTAACATTGATGATTTCGTTTTGAGCACTGTTACTTAATCTATCAACAACACCCGACTCTCGCATTAAGTTACCTAAACAAAACATACCTACAAGCGGTATAGCAGCCGGTAAAAACATAGCCGTTAAACTAAGCACCATAAGAGGGAAAATAATCTTTTCCTTTTTAGATACTTTGCGAAGCTCTGGCATCTTAATTTTACGTTCTTCTGGGGTTGTTAACGCACGCATAATTGGCGGTTGAATAATTGGTACAAGAGCCATGTATGAATATGCGGCTACCGCTATTGCACCAAGTAAATCAGGTGCCAGTTTTGATGCTAAAAATATTGCTGTTGGCCCATCGGCACCACCAATAATGGCAATAGCTGATGCATCCTGTAGGGTAAACTCAAAACCTGGTACATAATTTAATAATATTGCGCCAAACAAAGTAGCAAAAATACCAAACTGTGCAGCCGCACCTAATAACAACATACGTGGGTTTGCAATAAGCGCGCTAAAGTCGGTCAGCGCCCCTACTCCCATAAATATTAATAACGGAAAAATCCCCGTATCAATACCCACGTAATAAACGTAATACAAAAGCCCACCTGGGTCTGACAAACCTGCCACTGGTACATTTGTTAAAATTGCACCAAAACCAATAGGTAATAATAATAGTGGTTCAAAGCCTTTAGCTATCGCTAAAAACAGTAATAAACACCCTACCGCAATCATAATTAATGATGGGATTGTAAAGTTAGCAATGCCAGTAGCATTCCAGAGGTTTAAAATACCTTCCATCCTCTATTTACTCCTAAGCTAATGCAATCATAGCGTCGCCGGTAGTTACAGCATCGCCTTCACCAACTAACACTTCAGCAATTGTTCCGGTATGCGTAGCGCGTATTTCAGTTTCCATTTTCATGGCTTCCATAATAATCACTACATCACCTTCGTTAACAACTTGCCCAGCTTTTACCTTAATCTTAAAAATATTACCGGCTAAAGGGGCATTAAGTGTTTCACCTGATGCAACTGAAGCAGACTGAGGAATGTGCTCAGAGTCTTTTAATGTTACTTCTTTTAGCTCACCACCTTGCGCCACTACTACGTCGTAAACTTTACCATCTACTTTTACGCTGTATTGCTCAGCTTTAACGCTACTATTATTTGATCCCGATTTTGGTGCTGCCTTATTGCTCTTATCTTCAACGGTAGGAATAGGCTCAAATGCATCAGGGTTATTACGATTTTTAATAAATTTCAAACCAACCTGCTGAAACAATGCATAAGTTAGTACGTCATCAATTTGCTCATCAGCAAGTGTTAAACCTTGCTCTTGCGCTTCTTTTAATAATTCAGCTTCAAGCGTTGCAAGCTCTGGTGCAATGTTATCTGCAGGGCGACAAGTAATAACCTCTGCTCCATCAAGCACACGCTCTTGTAGCTCTTTATTCATTGGTGCTGGTGTTAAGCCATATTCACCTTTTAATACGCCAGCAGTTTCTTTAGTAATTGTTTTATAACGCTCACCGGTTAGCACGTTAAGTACTGCCTGAGTACCTACAATTTGCGACGTGGGTGTTACTAAAGGTAAAAAACCAAGATCTTCACGTACGCGTGGGATCTCAAGTAAAACTTCATTAAGCTTATCTGCCGCGCCTTGCTCTTTAAGTTGGTTTTCCATGTTTGTAAGCATGCCACCAGGTACTTGAGCGAGTAAAATACGACCATCAACCCCTTTTAAGCTACCTTCAAATGCCGCATATTTTTTACGTACATCTCTAAAGTAAGCAGCAATTTCTTCTAGATGGTTTAAATCAAGGTCAGTATCGCGCTCAGTTCCTTCAACTATCGATACAATAGTTTCAGTTGCTGTGTGTCCGTAAGTCATACTCATTGATGAAATAGCGGTATCAAGCATATCAATGCCTGCATCAATCGCTTTTTGATAAGTCGCAGTACTTAAACCTGTTGTAGCGTGGCACTGCATAGCAATAGGAACCGATACGGTTTCTTTAAGTGCTTTAATTAGTTTTTCAGCATCGTACGGCTTTAATAAACCCGCCATGTCTTTAATACAAATTGAGTGACAGCCTAAATCTTCTAATTGCTTAGCAAGAGTCAGCCACATATCAAGCGTATGAACAGGACTTACTGTGTACGAAATAGTACCTTGAGCATGTGCGCCTACTTTTATAGCCGCTTTAATCGCTGTTTCTAGGTTACGTACATCGTTCATTGCATCAAATATACGAAATACGTCAACGCCATTTTTATGTGCGCGTTCTACAAACTTTTCAACTACGTCATCAGCGTAATGGCGGTAGCCTAATAGGTTTTGACCGCGTAATAGCATTTGCTGTTTAGTATTAGGCATCGCTTTTTTAAGCGCACGAATACGCTCCCAAGGATCTTCGCCTAAATAACGAATACACGAATCAAATGTAGCACCGCCCCACGATTCAATAGACCAATAACCTGCATCATCTAGCTTGCTAGCAATAGGTAGCATATCGTCTAGGCGCATACGTGTTGCGAGCAATGATTGGTGCGCATCGCGTAATACCAATTCTGTTAATTTTAATTTAGCCATGTGTGTGCCCCTTATTTATTATTTGATTTGTACTGAGCAATGGCAGCACTAATAGCAGCGATGTGCTCATTAGGCACACCTTGAGATTTAAAAGACGGTGATTTAGCTGGTGATGCCTCTGGTTCGCTATAGCGCGTCACCAAATTAGACATAAGCGTTACTGCACCAATTAATATCGACAGAAATACAAACACTCCAACCATGCCAGTCAGCATTAAGCTACCAGCCGTTGTGAGTAGAGCACCTATATCCATTTTTCTCCCCCTTGAAACCCATATCGAAAATAAAAAATCGATTTAATTAAATATTTATTCACTGGATAATAACAAAACTAGTCGCTTTGTCTACATCTTGTAAATTGGTAAAACCAATTAAACTATAAACAACATAACACTCAACAAATTTACATGCCATAACTCAGCAATCATGCGCCCTACAATACATACAGAAAATAACGACTATAGCTAATAGTTATATGGAAGTTGTTAATTAACTATTCAACTTAATAAAAATAACCGCCAAATTTTATAATAAGTACAAAAACACACATCAATTGTTAATTGGTCTTACCAAAAATATTATTTTTAGTGAATATTTACCGGTAACTTGTAACAGTGTGAATAACTTACATAACAAAGCGTAAAAATTACTAACTAACTAATAACTAAAAACACAGTTAAAAACCATAACCACTTGATATGAAACAAAAATAAACTTTGGCATATAACTGGCATTAGTTATTATGAGCAAATTTGATAACCAAGGAGAAAACAATGTTACGCTGGACAATTACATTTTTAGTTATTGCTTTAATCGCTGCAG
Source organism: Pseudoalteromonas sp. SA25 (assembly GCF_011378705.1). Classification (NCBI taxonomy): domain Bacteria; kingdom Pseudomonadati; phylum Pseudomonadota; class Gammaproteobacteria; order Alteromonadales; family Pseudoalteromonadaceae; genus Pseudoalteromonas; species Pseudoalteromonas sp. SA25. Next base: position 180,582 of record NZ_WTKV01000009.1, read on the forward strand.
TGTTAGGTTTTGGTGGCATCGCAGGTGCCGCAGCTGGTATAGCAAAAATTATATTTTTTATATTTTTAGTACTTTTAGTGATCTCATTAGTTTCAGGTGCACTACGTGGTAAATCACCCAGGTAGATAAAGCATTCAACTAACAAACACTAAAATTTAATTAATACTTACAAGGAATTACATTATGAATTCAACAACTGTAAAAGCAGCATTAATCGGTCTATTCGCAAGTTTTTTCATCATGGGTTGTGAAGATAACCATGCAGAAGATGCAGGCGAGCGTATTGACGAAGCAGTAACTGACGTGCAAAACAAAGTAGAAGATGCATGTGAAAATGTTAAAGAAGGCGTAAACGCTGAAGAAACTAACTGTTAATTCTTCTTGTATCGCTAAAAAACGGCCTTAGGGCTAACACCGATCAGTTAAGGTATTTTTGATCGGTTGACCGATCTTTTGGTTGCTTCACAATACCCTTATCATCTTTTGATTATGAGGGTATTTTTATGCTTAGTCATTGGTTACTTGATACGGATATATTCGCCACTCCTGACTCTTTATCTACATTTCAGAAACATATCCCTCTTGAGTGGATTTCTAATGTGCTCGAACAGACCGATAAAGCAAGTATTCGCAAACGTAAGTTACCTGCTGAGCTTGTCGTCTGGCTTATCATTGCAATGGGTCTTTTTCGCGACCGCTCTATTAGTGACGTTGTTGAGAAGTTAGATTTAACACTCACTGATACCCTGGGCGATACGGTTGCTCCAAGTGCTATTCCTCAAGCGAGACAGCGCCTGAGTAGCGACCCCCTCCAAGCCTTATTTCACCTATGTGCAGCCCATTGGACACAAGAAGAAGATGCTGATGATACGTGGTATGGACTCCGGTTATTTTCTGTCGATGGAACGCAATTTCGTGCACCCGATACACCAGCTCTTGCTGAGCACTTTCACTATATTAAGCACAGTAAAAACCGTCATACAGAATATCCTATTGTACGCCTATGCGCCTTAAGCTCCTTGCGTAGCCGGTTGATACACCACGTTGCCTTCGGGCCCAGTTATCAAGGTGAGGTGAACTACGCAAAGCAGTTATTTGGTCATGTAAGTGATAACAGTCTAACTATTTTTGACCGATGTTATCTCAGCGCTGAGCTACTGATTAATTGGCGTAAGCAACACCCACAGTCGCACTGGATGGTCCCGATTAAAAGCAACACGCAATACACCGTCATTGAATCTTACTCTGAGCATGACTTCAAAGTAGAGATGAGTGTATCTGCGCATGCCAGAAAACAAGACCCTTCGCTTCCTGAGTGCTGGCAGGCCAGACTGGTTCTTTATCCTGAGCCAATGGGGCCTGGAAAAATAAAAGGTCTGCTGTGCTCTTTGGATGATAAACAGGCTTTTGGTGCACAGGCCATTCTTGATGTCTATTTCGAGCGCTGGGAAATTGAAAATAGCTATGGAGAAATAAAACACCAGATGCTTGAGGATAGTATTCTTTTGCGTAGTCAGACTGTGGATGGAGTCAATCAAGAGCTATGGGGTATATTGCTAGCCTACAATTTAATTCGAGTAGAGATAAGTCGAATAGCCAAAGAGGCTAAAGTCTCCCCGCTGAGAATTAGTTTTGTCATGGCTTTGCGGGATATACAGGATGAAATACTCTGGTGTGCCATCGCTTCGCCAGGTTCAATTCCAAAGAAATTAAGGGCAATGCGAGAACGAGTGAAACGTTATATTCTTCCAGAAAAAAGAAAACGGCCCAAAAGTAGGACCGTTCGAATTTCAAAAACTCGGTACACCATTAAGTCAAAGCATGCTTAACTGAATGGTGTTA